>NZ_JADEWL010000024.1 GCF_015207665.1 Plectonema cf. radiosum LEGE 06105 | reverse complement strand
CCCCATCCCCCCATCCCCACTCCCTATTTCCTAAAAATGTTACCATCTGATTTACTGATTTTTCGTCAAAATGGCGAGCAAATAATTCCCAAACGATTAAATATTGATAAATTACATTTAAAGTTAGCTGTTGAGTTAATTGATTGCTTTAAAAAAGCTGTTGGTGAACGATACGGTGAACTTGAACGTCAACTTTCAGAAATGGAAGGAGATAGTACAGATTATAAAATTAAAAGAGGTTTGGCTTATATTTTGAAAAGTAGTTTTTCTACTTTTGAAGTAGTTAGTCCCCTTGAACCCTCAATGTTACGAGAAAGGGTATTTGCTAGTGCTGCAAAATCTGTTCCCAGTCGTGATACAGCAAAGTTTACTTTAAAAAAAATTGCTGATGAATTAAGTCACGAATTAGAAAAGGAAGTTTTACCCGAACAAGTTAGTAAAGGTTTATATGCTGACTTGAATGAAAATAAAATTTTAACCGCTTTTGATGCTCCGACAACAGAAGCTTTATTACATAGATATAATATTTCCCAAACTCAAGGTGTTTTTTATAAAGCTAGTCAGTTAATTCTCAACGCTCATCGTAATACTCCCGGTGAATATAAGATTTTATTTCGCTATCTTAAGTTATTTCAATTAATGTCTTATATCGAAGGAGATGCCGACCATGGTTTTACAATTACAGTTGATGGTCCGACTAGTTTATTTAATCCTAGTACAAGATATGGATTGGCGATCGCCAAGTTAATTCCGGCTTTACTTCACGTGACAAAATGGAGTTTAGCTGCAACGTTACAAACCCGCGATGTTTATTCTGGTAACTGGACAAGCAAACGTTTTACCCTAAATTCTGAATGCGGTTTAGTGTCTCACTATCCACCAGGTAAACCTTACGATAGTATGTTAGAAGAATCTTTTGTTGATAAATGGAATTGTGCAAAAACAGAATGGGTATTAGAGCGTGAAGTTGATTTAATCCCGATTCCCGGTAGCGTGATGATTCCCGATTTTCGCTTAGTTCATCCCGATGGTAGAACGTATTTATTAGAAATAGTTGGATATTGGCGACCTGAATATTTACAAAAGAAATTTTACCAGGTTAGAAGCGCCGAACGCAACGATTTAATATTGGCAATTTCCGAGCGTTTAAATTTAGAAAAAGCCGGAGTAAAATTAGATAATGTCCCTGCAAAAATTGTTTGGTTTAAAGATAAATTATTACCGAAATCTGTTTTAGCTGTATTGGATTAAATGTTATTAGGTAATAGGTAATAGGTAATGGGTAATGGGTAATGGGTAATAGGTAATGGGTAATAGGTAATGGGTAATGGGTAATGGGTAATGGGTAATGGGTAATAGGTAATGGGTAATAGGTAATAGGTAATGGGTAATGGGTAATAGTTAGGTGTACTGATATTTTTCAATTTTCAATTAAGATTTTTATTTTTATTGTAAATAGAGAATTTTCCTTGATCATTTATTCTATCAAAAGTCTTAGTTCTCTAAGGGGATACAAACTTCAAAAATCTTTACTAACATGAGAGGTAAGTTACATTTCGCAATCATTCGCAATCATAATTATGAATACTCACAATATAACTCAACTGTTCAAAAAGCTTGCTGTAATTACTGGTATAGTCAGTGTCAGCGCTTTTGCAACAGTTCCAGTTAGAGCCGATAATCACGGCAATATGGGCAATATGCAAATGTCAACAAGTAATAGAAATCTTGTAGAAGTAGCAGTCGCAAACGATTCCTTTGAAACTCTTGTCAAAGCAGTACAAGCAGCCGGTTTATCAGATACACTTGTAAATGGTTCCTATACTATTTTTGCTCCTACTGACCAAGCATTTGAACAATCTTTACCTGAAGGAGCAGTAGAATTTCTCCTCCAACCAGAAAATAGAGATTTATTACGTCAAGTTCTCAGTTATCACGTAGTACAAGGTACAGTCACTTCTAATCAATTACAAACTGGTACTGTAGATACTTTATATGGTGGAGTAGCAGTTCGCGTAACTCCCGAAAGAGTAATTGTAAATGATGCTAGCGTTACCGATGCAAATATTGCAGCTAGCAATGGAGTAATTCATGCAGTAAACCGTGTATTACTTCCTCAACAGTTACGTCAAGCAATTGCTTCTAGACTGGCAATGCAATAAGAATAAATAATAGTAAAAGGTTGAGAATGTTAACATTTTTAACCTTTTACTAATTTTATTTTAGAATCAGAAAATTTTTTGATAATTAAGCTTCTATGATTTTAAGTATTTTAATTCTAGAAGTAAATAATAGCTTGAGAAAATAGGTATATTGACTAGGTTTTTTCAATATAGAGTTGCATATAATGATAGCGATAAATGACAAATTGATTAGAAACAAATCATCGCAGACATTATAGGAGCGTGCAAAAATGTTGAAAATTAACTTTCTGGCTGCTTTAGGAGTAGTCGTAACTCTAGCAACTATTGCCAATCCCGTAAACGCCCAATCTTCGATAAATAGTGATGTCCAAGGTTATACTTTATCTGGTGATTCATTAACTGGAATCAATCAAAGAACAGCCAATCAAGATTTCTCGATGTTTTTTAATTATCAACCCAATACTGCAACCCCTGTGAATAATAATGTAGAGGAAGATATATTCTCTAATCCTGATTACAACACAACTGGAGAACAAGTTCAAATACGCAATACACCCGTTTTATTACAACCGGGACAACAAAATATTAATGGTAATGACGGATTACAGGTACAGTTTGATTTGACTAACACTAATAGATAAGAAAACTGAGAATTGCAAATAGCAAATAGCAAATAACAATATTTCCTAGGTGAACCTTTTTAGCTCCAATAATAGTAAATTTGCCCGTTTTTACGGGTTTTAATTTTGTGAAATTTATTTAAATGTATTTAAATTTATTTATTTAATCAAAAATCAAAAATCAAACATCAATATTTATCTGCTCTACTTGTCTAGCAGCTTTTTCCCAAAGCTTTGCTGAATTTTCATCTTCCCAGTGAGTTCTGAGATTTTCTGCTTTTTTGTGACATATTCGTTCTAACATTTCTAAAACAGTGGATAATGTCAATTTATCAATTAATGCTTCTAAAACTTCTATATATTCTTTGTGCATGATTGTTATACCCTGGTTCTTCATCTGATATTTTATGACAAAAAATATGTAAATTACTTTTACGTTTACAAATAATAACTTAAGTCCTATTTATGTAATTACCACTCAGTTATAAAACCATTCCCTATTCCCCATTCCCTATTCCCTATGACCAACCAATTTTCCATTATTAGCCACTTTACAGTAAAATTATTCCTTGAGAGAAAGGAGGGGTAAAATTGACAAGAGTAATCATAGTACGTCACGGTCAAAGCACTTACAATACCGTGAGAAGGATTCAGGGACATTTAGACGAATCAGAATTGACTCAAAAAGGTCGGAATGATGCGTTAACAGTCGGTAGAGCAATCAGTAGTATATCATTTGATGCAATTTATTGTAGTCCCCTCAAAAGAGCAAAACAAACCGCAGAAATTATTCATCACCAACTCAATGCTAATTTAGAGAATATTCCCCCTCTTCAAATTACTGATAAATTAAAAGAAATTCATCTACCTTTATGGGAAGGAATGCTCAGTTCAGAGGTTAAGGAAAAGTTTCCCGAAGAGCATAAAATCTGGCAAGAAAATCCCGATAAATTACGGATGTTGATTCTAGATGGTGAAACAACCGTCGAATATTTTCCGGTTTTGGAATTATACAAACAAGCAACGGAATTTTGGCAAGAAATCTTACCGCAGCATCAAAATCAAACCATACTTGTAGTCGCTCATAGTTGTATAAATAGATGTTTAATTCAAGCTGCAAATAATATTTATCCCGGTTATATGCAGTATCTTCACCAATCTAATTGTTGCATTAATATACTCAATTTTACGGAGAATAGTAATGGTAATTTAAACCCAGAAAAAGTTGAAATAGAATCATTCAATCAAACTCAACATATGGGGGAACTTTTACCCTCATTACGTCCGAATCATCAAGGAATCAGATTATTATTAGTTCGTCATGGTGAAACTGATTGGAATCAACAAAATAAATATCAAGGACAAACTGATATTCCATTAAATGAAAATGGTAAATTACAATCTCAAAAAGTAGCTGAATTTTTCAAAGATGTTTCTATTGACAAAACGTTTAGTAGTTCTTTATTACGTGCAAAAGAAACAGCAGAAATCATCTTACAGCATCATCCAAGTGTTAACTTAGAATTAAATGATGGATTTAAAGAAATAATTCACGGACTTTGGGAAGGAAAAGCAGAAACAGAAATTGAGCAAGAATTCCCCGGAGCATTACAGCAATGGTACGAAACACCAGAACAAGTTAAGATGCCTAATGGTGAAAGTTTACAACAAGTTTGGCAACGTACAATAGAAGTTTATGAATCAATTCTAGATACCGGATTCACTAATAATTTAAATACTATATTAATAGTTGCTCATGGAGTTACTAATCAAATATTACTTTGTCATATTTTAGGATTATCATCAGAATATTTCTGGAATTTCCGTCAGAGTAATTGTTGTTTAAATGTAATTGATTACCCGAAAGGTAAAAATGGTTCACCTGTAGTACAAGCAATCAATATAAAGGTTAAAGGTTAGAGGTTAAAGGTTAAAGGTGTAATACATTCTATCAACCAACAACTATAGCAATCCTAAATGACTTGTGAGAAATTTATGTATAATCTGGCGGTTAAAACCGCTACTACACATTCCTAAGTCCACCTGCGTGGACTCTATAAAAAAAAAACGCGCACCATAAGGGTTTTACCTGTGTAGTCGCGACTTATAGTCGCCAGAAGTGATTTAAATATAACCTCTATTACTAACTTTTAATCTACGTATTTTCTCACATCTCAATTCGGATTGCTATATCAACCATCAACCATCAACCATCAACCAACAACCAACAACCATCAACCATCAACCAACAACCAACAACCATCAACCATCAACTATCAACCATCAACTAACAACCAACAACCATCAACCATCAACTTCCATCATGACAATCGAACTGTTACAACAAGTAAGAATTATCAACCCTTTAACTAAAACTGACGAAATTTGTGATGTGTTGATTGAGGACGGTTATATTCGTTCAGTTAATGATAAAATTAAAATTTATGATATCCCAGAAAATACTTCTATTCGTGATTGTCAATCTTTAATTTTAGGACCTGGATTAGTCGATTTATACAGTCATTCTGGGGAACCGGGTTTTGAAGAAAGAGAAACTCTGACATCATTTCTCAAAGCTGCTTGTGCTGGTGGTTTTACTCGAATTACTCTTTTACCAGATACATCTCCAGCCATCGATAATCCTGCTGTTGTCGCAAAATTACATCAACTTCGTAAAGCTTCCCAATTATCCCCTCTCCCCCTTCTCAATATCTGGGGTGCAATTACACACCATGTCAAAGGTGAAAAAATCACCGAATTAGCCGATTTAAAAACTGCGGGAGTAGTCGGTTTCGCTGATGGTGACGCTTTGAATAATTTAGCCTTGGTACGTCGAGTCTTAGAATACCTACAACCCTTAAGAAAACCCGCAGCCTTTTGGTGTTGCGATCGCAATATTTCTTCTGATGGAGTGATGCGTGAGGGTGCAAATTCGATTCAATGGGGTTTACCAGGAATCCCCGTAGCTGCGGAAACTTCCGCAATCGCTGCTTTACTCGAAATTGTCACCGCTACTTTTACCCCCACCCACATCATGCGTGTATCTACCGCTCGTAGCGTACAACTCATCGCTGAGGCTAAATCCAAAGGTTTACCAGTCACCGCTAGTACTACTTGGATGCATCTTTTACTTGACACAAAAGCAGTTAAAAGTTATAATAGTTCGTTAAACTTAAAGGCTCCTCTGGGAAATTCAGAAGACATGATGGCATTGCGTCGGGGAGTGCAGCAAGGAATAATAGATGCGATCGCGATCGAGCATTCACCATATACTTACGAAGAAAAAACCGTAGCGTTTGCTCAAGCACCACCAGGAGCCATCGGTTTAGAGTTAGCATTACCTTTGTTATGGCAAAATTTAGTAGAAACAGGTGAATTTACAGCTTTAGAATTATGGAAAGCACTTTCTACCAATCCAGCAGAATGTTTGAAACAAAGTCCGAGTAACATTAAAGTTGGGGAAAAAGCAGAATTAACTTTATTTAATCCCCAGGAAACTTGGAAAGTTGAGAGCAAAAATTTGCATAGTTTATCAAGTAATACACCGTGGTTGGGAGAAGAGTTAAAGGGTAAAGTTGTGGGGATTTGGTGTTAAAAGAATAAACCAAAATAGTTATAAATTTAAATTGATTTAAACCAATTTCGACTTGTAGTCTGCCAAATTAGCAATTACCGTAGTTGACGACGGGCTGCTTCTAAGAGCAAACTTTGTTCAGCGCGTAAAATAGCTTGATATGTCCGCTGCAATGCTTCTGGTTCGACGGATATAGAAGTAATTCCCCATTCCACCAATTTTGTGATAATTTCGGGATACAATGCCGGTGCTTGCCCACAAATGGAACAAGGAATACCTGCTTTTCTTGCCATTTCAATCAGTCGAGATATAGCATCCATTACCACTGGATGATGTTCATCGAAGCTTTTTGCTAAAACTGCTTGGTCTCTATCTACTCCTAATAATAGTTGAGTTAAGTCGTTTGTACCAATGGAAATTCCTTGTACTCCTGCTTTTACATATTCTGGTAGTAAAAACAGTACGCTTGGCACTTCTGCCATAATCCATAATTGAAATTCTGCTATGTCGGTTAACCCTGCTTGCTCAACTTTGCGACGACAAAAAGCAAATTCTTCCACAGTGCGAACAAAAGGCAAGATTAAACGGATATTATGATAGCCTGCGTGCTGTACATGAGAAAGTGCTGTCAGTTCCATATCGAATACGTCGGAGTTTAGCAAGTAGCTAAAAGTACCACGTTGACCTAGCGCTGTTTGTGGCTCGGCTGCTTCTACTCCACCGTGATGAAGACTTGGTAGTTCCTGGGTTCGCCAATCTAAGGAACGATAATAAACTGGTCTAGGAGAAAATGCCCGGACGAAATCGAGTATTTTTTTTGTCCATAAATCTAGTAATTCTTCGCCCCTGCCGTCTTTAATCCATGTATAAGGGTTTTGCCGATTGAGTATACTCAATACCATCAATTCCGAACGTAATAATCCCACACCATCTACCGGAAAAGAAAGCGCTTTGTCTATCATGGTAGGCTGACTTAAATTCACCAGCAATTGGGTGGTAGTCATAGGTAGGCTTATGGATGTATGAGGAATTGAAGGGAGAGAAGAAACCCATGGAGGATATTCAGTTGCTCTTGCACAGGAAGTTGAAACATCCTCCATATTGAGATTATGAATATGCTCTTCACCTGTATCCTTCGCCAACTGATGGATTTCTCCACTATCACCATCAATTAATATGCGATCGCCATTTTGAAAAAGTTTTGTTACTTTATTAACCCCGACTACTGCTGGAATCCCCAATTCTCTAGCAATAATTGCAGCATGGCTAGTTAAACCACCTTTTTCTGTAATAAAACCGCCTACTTGTTGCAGCACTGGCAACCAATCGGGAGTAATTACAGATGCTACTAAAATTATGCCTTTTGGTAGTTGTTCTATTATTTGTTGTGAATTTTCAATTATCAGAACATTACCCTGTTGTTGCCCGGTTGCTGCTCCTATTCCCTTAATCAAGGAATTACGAGACAACCTATTTATATTTATCGGTTTACTAACTTTTGTTAGGTATAGCTTAATGGAATCTGCTTCTTGAATAAAAGTCCAATTTACTGAGTATTCTTCACCAAGTTGACCAACAAATTTACCTGCTAACTCTGTTATTTGTTGCAATTGTGGTTCTGATAATACGTACTGTTGCTGTTTTTCTTCTTCTAAGATACATACTTGTAAACAAGTCCTTTCTACCGTCATTACTGATGTTTGTCGGTGTTCCCAATAAGCTTCGTTAATCGCCGCATTTTCACAACGATAAGCTAATATTTTATTACCCAAATGTTGCTCTGATAAAGTGCCGGTTTTGGGTTCTACATAATAAACATCTGGCTGAACTTCACCCCAGTTAATTGCAACTCCTAACCCCCAAGTTGCTTGAATTTCCCATCGAGAGGAATTTGCATTTAAACAACCGCTGGCAATAATATTGTTGACTGGTTGTACTAAAACGCCTAAATTAATCGAACGCAAATCAATTTTTGACTTGTGCCAATAAAGCAGACTTTTAGCACTAAATAATTGACTCCAAATACGCTTTAAAGCTAAGGCTATTTCCTTCTCTTCATTACGACAAAATACAGATTCATACAATCCAGAAATATTTTCTCTATTATCTAAATCATAAGGTAATGCAACCGTTGGACGAAAAATTAAATATGGAGTTTCCCAGGATTTTACTGCTAAATTGATTGTATTAATTAAGCTTTCAGATAAATTTGAACTAATAATTTCTTGACGTAAGTGTAAAGCTACTTGCTGTAATTGTCGCCAATTATCAACATCCAAATGCAAGGAAGAATTAGCTAATTCCGCAACTAAGGTTTGAGAAGCCAAATCCTTTTCCAAATATTCATGCAAAATATTTGCTGCAATTACAAATCCGGGTATTACTGAATACCCATGCTGCATCATGATACTCAAGTTCAAGGCTTTATCACCAACTTGAGTGCGATGTGATGGTTTTATTTCGTTCAGCCAGTAAAGTTTATCCACTCAAATAATTCTGATTACTAATACGAGCTACCTTTACCGTTTTAAAAGTCAGTTGTTTTGATTACCAGTTATTATTTTCTTGCTGTTTTACCGTCTTGGCAATGACTGATATCACATCATTCTATAATATGATTAATACTAACTCTTCCAATTCTTTAAGACTCGCAAACTAGAGCCAGACGGAAAAAGTTTATTTAAATTAAAATTAGATAAATTATTTTTAAATTTTGCATCTATCTGTAGAGGTATTCTACAAATAATATTTGTTGCTTATATCAAGAATATATTATTAATTATATTCTATTCTTAATACTTAACCTAAATATCCAACTTATCTAACTTAGAACTAGAAAACTGAGATTGTGTTGACTTTTAAAATATCTTTTTAATCTAAATCTAAGCTGATTAAGGTTTTAACATTATATCACAGTAAAACAAAGTAATTACTTTGTTTAAAATATGGAATAATCTTGTTACTATGTTAAGGTTTATTAATTTTTGGGAATTTTGGGAATTTTGGGAATTTTTTTTGAATTACAAAACATTCGCTTTCGCTGATAAATTTCCTCCACTAACGGTAAGAATTTGCGAGGAATTTAACCACTGAGAATCAAAAGAACCTAAATGAGTAGTAGTAATTAAAGTTTGAAATCTATCTTGAATAGTATCAAGCAATTGATTTTGACGTGAGGGGTCTAACTCAGCCAAAACATCATCGAGTAAAAGCAGGGGTGATTCTCCGACAACTTCTTCAATCATCTGTAATTCTGCTAACTTTAAGGCTAACACTAAAGTTCGCTGCTGACCTTGCGAGCCATACTGACGTGCGGGAGTATGATTAATTGTCAATTCCACTTCATCTCGATGAGGTCCGACAAGGGTAGTACCTTGATGCATTTCAGCAACCGCTCGCTGTTGAATTTTCTCTAAAAATGCTTGCTGTACCTGTTGTGGATGACTTTCTAACAAAGGTACACTCGGTGCGTAACTCACCTGAAGATTTTCAGTAGAACCACTTATTTGAGAGTGCCATAATTTAGCAATTGGAGCGAGTCGCTGTATAGCACGTTCTCGTCGTCGAATTACCCGCGTACCTGTGGTAACTAATTGAGTATCCCACAGAGCTAATTGGGATTGTAGAGACTTGTCATACAAATTCTCCAAATTATTTTTCAAAAAAGCATTACGCTGTCGCAACACTTTTTGATATTGCTGCAAAATATGGGCGTATATAGGTTCGAGTTGAATTAATAAAGTATCCAGCCAACTGCGACGACTTTCGGGACTACCCCGTACTAAATCTAAATCCAGAGAGGAAAATTCTACCGCATTAAGTACACCGAGAAAATCCATCTGACGGCGAAGATTTTCGCTGTTTAAATTAACAGTACGGCGACCATTGCGACGTAAAGTTAAAATAAGTTCGCTAACTCCAGTATCTCGTTTTAAACTAGCACCAACCTGAGCTAAAGATTCCTCATCCCTGACCAAATCTTTATCTCGATTTGTACGATGACTTTTCAAAGTCGCCAATAACTCTACAGCTTCGAGTAAATTAGATTTTCCCTGAGCATTATCACCGACCAAAATTGTTTTTGGAGCAGTAAACTCTACATGAATATTTTTATAATTACGAAAATGTCGGAGAGTCAGGGTTTTGAGAAACATAAAGGAGTTGACAGTTGACAGTGGACAGTTATCAGTTATCAGTAATTTTTAACCTTTGACCTTTAACCTTTAACCTGTTAAACGTTTTTCTTCCCAATCACCTTAAAGAATATTTTTTCCAACTCAACCCAAACAAACATTAAAAAACTAAAGCCCAAACAAATTCCCAATTCCGGCAAACTGATAATATAAGTACCGAAGAAAGCTCTCAGAGGTGGAACATATATTAACATTAGTTGCAAAATTGTAGTTAAACCAACAGCAGCTAATAGATAGGGATTGGAAAAGGGATTTACTTGTATAGTTAGTTGATTGTTGGAACGAATCGCGATCGCATGACCCATTTGAGCGATACACAAGGTAGTAAATACCATGGTTTTCCAACGTTCAGGATTGAGTCCATTAGCACTACCAGTTACTCCATGAGTATGGTAATAAGCCCATTGCATCAGAACAATACTAATGATTGCAAAAACAATTCCGATACGAACCATGTAGTAACCTAAACCCCTAGCAAAAATACTTTCACGGGGGCTAAATGGTGGACGCTTCATTACGTCGGGTTCGGGAGGTTCTACAGCCAACGCTAAAGCTGGTAAACCATCTGTAACTAAATTCATCCACAGAATTTGTAATGGTGTTAAAGGTACACCACCCATCGGTAACAGAATCGGTGAAGCCGCGATGGTAATCACTTCGCCGATGTTACTACCAAGAATATATTTAATAAAGCGGCGAATATTAGTGTAAACTACCCGACCTTCTTTAGTAGCAGCAACAATTGTCGCAAAGTTGTCATCTAACAGCACCATATCGCTAGCTTCCTTGCTGACATCTGTACCCGTAATTCCCATGGCAATGCCGATATCAGCTTGCTTGAGAGCAGGTGCATCGTTAACACCATCCCCAGTCATGGCAACAAATTGATTGCGACGCTGTAATGCTTGGACAATGCGTAATTTGTGTTCGGGAGAAACTCGAGCGTAGATACTCACATTTACAACATTTTTCTCTAACTCAGCATCGGTCATCCGCTGCAATTCTTGACCAGTGAGTACTTTATCGTCAGCATTGGCAATACCCAAATCAATGGCGATCGCTCTTGCTGTTAATTGATGGTCTCCAGTAATCATTACCGGACGAATTCCCGCTTCGCGAGATTCCTTCACAGCTGCTCTAACTTCCGGACGTGGTGCGTCGAGCATTCCGACTAATCCTAACCACACCAACTGTTGTTCGTACTGCTCCTCTGAATTTTCCGGTGGTTCTTCCTGCAAGGGTTTGTAAGCAAAACCTAATACCCGTAAACCTTCACCAGCCATGCGGTCGTTTTGGGCTAAAACTTTGTCTCGCTGTTCTTGAGTCAATTCAACCGCACTATTTCCTGTATAAATTTGGGTACAGCGTTGTAAAATCAATTCTGGGGAACCCTTGGTAAACATCAAATACTTTTCATCTGATGTCAGTAAATTACTGATTGCAGGGTCAACATCACCAACAGTTGAACCAGTATCTACCTGTTCTACACGACAAATCACGCTCATCCGCTTGCGTTCAGAAGAAAAAGGAAACTCCCCAACACGGGGTAATTTACTATTCCACTGGTCTTGTTCGATTCCCGCCTTTGCAGCTAATGTTACTAAGGCTCCTTCCGTAGGGTCGCCGAGAATTATCCAATCATCTTTTTCCTGCTGCAAAACTGCATCATTACAAACAGCGCAAGGAATCAATAAAGGTGGAATTTCCGCATAATCTTCAATCTCAACTCTTTTACCATTTAGCTCAAAATCACCATTGGGAGCGTAACCTTCCCCCGTCACCTTTAATAAATGCTGGCTGGTGTAAACTGACTGCACTACCATTTTGTTCTGAGTCAAGGTGCCAGTTTTATCAGAGCAGATAGTAGTTACCG
This sequence comes from Plectonema cf. radiosum LEGE 06105, assembly GCF_015207665.1. Lineage (GTDB taxonomy): Bacteria > Cyanobacteriota > Cyanobacteriia > Cyanobacteriales > Nostocaceae > Rivularia > Rivularia radiosa_A. Next base: position 53,206 of record NZ_JADEWL010000024.1, on the reverse strand, counting down.
AACCCAAAGTTTCTACCGCTGGTAGCTTGCGAATCAAAGCATTGCGACGTACCATGCGCTGAGTTCCCAAAGCCAAAGTTACCGTAATTACCGCCGGTAAACCTTCGGGAACTACAGCTACAGCCATACTTAAAGAAACTTCCAATAACTCTTGTAAATTGCCGCCCCGCAACAAACCGATGCCAATTACCACCGCAACTAAGGCTAAAGAACCTCCAACCAAAACGTTACCAAGTTGAGTCATCCGCTGCTGCAATGGTGTGTCTTCTGTTTCTACCGATTGCAACATCTGAGCAATTTTACCTAACTCAGTTTTCATGCCGGTATGAGTAACCAAAACCTTGGCACGTCCTTGGACAACTTCCGTACCTTGGAAAACTAAATTAATTCTGTCACCCAAACTTGTTTCTTCAGGTAGCTTAATTTGTACCTGTTTATTTACAGCTTCCGCTTCTCCCGTCAGAGCCGATTCTCGTATTTGTAAATTAGATTGCTCTATCAAACGTCCGTCTGCTGCTACCTGCACACCAGCTTCAAGCAGCATGATATCTCCCGGTACTACGTTCTTAGCTTCCACATTCACTAATCTACCGTTACGAATCACCCGCACATTAGGAGAAGAAAGCTTTTTCAGCGCCGCTAAAGCTTTTTCAGCGCGGCTTTCTTGGAGATAGCCCAAGATACCATTCAGAATTACAATCGCCATAATTGCGATCGTATCTTTAAAAGGAACTTCACCCGGTTTTAAATCCCCTGCTTGCAAAGCCAGTAAATCCAAAACCCCCGAAACAATAGCCACAGCAATCAGCATCAATAACATAATGTTCTTGAACTGATCGAGTAGAATTTCCCAGTTTCCGCGCCCGCCGGATTCTTCTAATTCGTTAGTACCATATTTTTGCAGCCGAGACTCTACATCTTCAGAAGTTAAGCCAGTGTCCGTATTTACAGAAAGCAGTTTTATTGCTTCATCGACTTCTAAACTATGCCAAACGGCTTCATGTTCGATCAGAGAATGAGCAGACATCTTGTACGTGATAGTTAAAGGAAATGGTTACAAGAAACAATCATAACTAAACCATTGAGAAAATAACCATTCAATTTAGATTCCAGCCTTTTATTATATATAGGTATTTAAACCTTGATCAAAGAACAATTTTTATTGATATACACGCTTTAACTCGCTCTGACAAATCTTTTTCGTTTTGTCCCAGGATTTCTACATTTATAATTCTTTCTCATCAAAATCTAAATATATCGAGCGTCATAACTTCAAAAAAATCTAAATACTACTTCTGAAAAGCTTGACGCTCAATTATTAAATTAAATTAAATTAAATGAAATTAAATGAAATTTTAACAGTAGGATTGGATATCCTCACCACACTGGTCTACTAAATAACATAAAGCGCGAAAACGCAAACCGACAAACTGCTCGTAAAGCGGATTTATTTTACATAAAGGCGGGATATGAACAAGTTTGCGTCCTAGCAATACAATGTCTCGTTCAAACGGACAGTCCGCTGGAATTAATTTAGCGATAAAATGTGCTAATTTACGATTTTGAATTTCTAGAGAATCTAGCCATTTACGTAAAGGCTGTAAAAAATCAAAATCGGGCTTGTTCGTTTGCTTTTGACTTTTAGATTGATTATTGAATAGTGTAAAATTATTAATTACTTCTAACATAACTATTGTTAGTTTCCCCTCAGATTGTTCCTAGTAATCCGACCAAAATAGCACAAAAGCATTTAGATTTATTCTATTTGATAATGCTTTTGATATTAATTATTTAACTTCGCAATCTCCTGATAAACTGTTTTGTTTACTACAGAAACACAAAGCTAAAATAAAGTTCCCGATTTTTAACTTATTTTTAGCACAAAATCAAAATTAATTTCATCTCTTTAATTTACGCTGGCTATGTTTCAGGCAGTAGTACCTTTAGACAGAATTTTTCTAAAATAAGTCGGGTTTTCGCTGTTGCTAAAGCTAGATTACACTCCAATAAATCTGCTTTTCTACTACGATTTTAGTCTATTACCTATTTTGCTAAATGCCATGATTTTTACAAAAATTAATCTTATTAATAATTTTTTAATAATTATAAATTTATCTTCTTGTTTTTGCGCCCAAGAATGGGAGTGAGGAGTGAGTACCACCGGAGTTAGGAGTGAGTATAATTCGTAATTCGTAATTCGTAATTCGTAATTAATGCCCCATAAATAAAATTTAGGGGCTTCGTCTATGTCTAATCCACGGATAAATCCGGGGGCTTCAAAGCTTAAAAATTTACTTGGTGAAGAGTTAGGAGTTGGGAGTGAGGAGTGAGGAGTGAGGAGTGAAGAGTTAGTACCACCGGAGTATCCCTGAAGACGGTGTACTAAAAAATGAACTATTGACATCCTCCCCACCCTACTTCGTAGAGGGTGGGGATTCCAAGAATCACTCCTTGGGTTTCCTCTTTCCACGACCCGACTTACTTGAAGGAGTTTCCCCACCCAAGCAGAGGTCGATGTCTCCAGAGGCGTTAGTTCCGACGTGACCCGCCGTACTTAATGCTTTTTCTAATATGTTCCGCGCCGCGTTCCAGTCACGATCTTGGGTATGCCCACAGTGAGGACATATATGAGTTCTGGTACTAAGAGTCTTCTTGACAACCTCGCCACAGTTAGAGCAATTCTGCGAAGTGTAATGAGGTGGAACTGCAACTGTTACCACACCAAACACTTTGCCAAAATACTCAACCCATTCACGAAACAGCGACCACGAAACGTCACTAATAGACTTAGCCAAGCGATGATTCTTGACCATATTCCGCACCATCAAATCTTCATACGCCACGAGGTCGTTAGACCTCACCACGCACCTTGCTGTCTTAACAGCAAAGTCTTTACGCTGGCGACTTACTTTGAGGTGTTTACGAGCAAGTTTATTTCTAAACTTAACTCTGTTTTTAGAACCTTTTTTGGTCTTAGAGAAACGACGTTGCAACCGTTTCAAAGACTTCTCGCTTTTACGCAGGTGTCTAGGATTAGCGATTGTTTCCCCGTTACTATCGGTGTAGAAGTGGTTCAGTCCAACATCAATACCAATAGTTTTACCGGAAGGTTCTCGCCTTTCTACTCGTTCATGGTCAATGCAAAATTGGGCATAGTACCCATCGGCACGCCGCACAACCCGCACTCTTTTGAACTGTTTAAGTTGGTAGAAATGCAGGTCACGGGTTCCCCAAAGTTTGAAGGTTCCTGCTTTAAATCCGTCACTAAAGGTGATGTACCTGCGGTCATCAGAAAGTTTCCATCCACAGGTTTTGTACTCAACAGAACCGTGGGTAAGTTCTTTCTTAAACTTTGGAAATCCTTTTTTCCCTGGTCTACCTTTTTTACAGTTGTCAAAAAATCGAGCGATTGCAGACCACGCTCTTTCAGCACTAGCTTGTCTTGCCATTGAATTGAGCTTGGATACCCAAGGAAACTCAATATTATTTGCAAGTACAGCGCAAAATTTATTTAGGTCATAGCGTCCAATGCCCTTATTATCCATCCAGTATCTCAGGCAACTATTACGAACAAAACGCGCAGTTCTAATTGCTTCATCAAGCAATCGATACTGCTCGTCAAGTCCTTCAAGTTTTGCCTCAAATACAATCATTTATGTCTAGTATTGGTACATAAATAATATATCATGATTGTCAAAAACTCAACTACCTTCTTCCCTAATTTCGCTTACGCTCAATTTTGGTCAGAAGGTGTTTCGTTTTTGACCGCTTTACATCCCCTGCCTACGAAGCGTTGAGGCAGGGGTATTACAGCGATTTGATAAAAAGCTAAAATCCTTATTCTACAAAGATTTATATCAATAGTAATCGTCAAAGGGCGAAAAATAAACAACAAACGAGTTGGTCAAACATGAGATTATGAGTTTACAAGGTAACGATAAATGTGAAATTAAGACTTTAGGTTATCCCAGAGCCGCTCTATTCAGCTTTTGTATGGCATTAGTTGCCTACAATATTTTGTCTGTAATTAAAGCAGCATTGCGTAGCGTTCATGGACACGAAAAAATTGATGCGGATATTTCCAATTACTATTTAGTTGAGGAAATTCAAACCACTTATACGGGAATGACGATCGCAATTCCTGATGTTGAATGGAAATTTATCAACAACCTAAGTTTACCCGAAGAAGCCCAAAGGCTTAAAGAGGTAAATGTACCATTTTTTTGAGTACACCGTCTTCAGGGGTACTCCGGTGGTACTAACTCCTCACTATTTACTTTTAAGCAACTAAAACAGAAGTATTAATTAATCGGGAATGAGATTTTAATAATAATTCTGTAGCTTGTTGAGCGCAAACAGCAGGGCTAAAAAGATTTCCCTGAATTAATTCACATTCCAAAATTCTTAACAAATTGCGTTGTTCCTCAGTTTCTACACCTTCAGCAACAACAGAAAGATTCAGCCCATGTGCTAAAGCAATCATTGCTGTAATAATAGCGGCATCATTAGTATCGTTAGTTAAATCTCGCACAAAAGAGCGATCAATTTTTAAACAGTGGATGGGGAACTGTTTGAGATAATTAAACGAGCAATATCCGGTTCCAAAATCATCTATCGAGATGGAAACACCCATATCATGCAACTGAGTTAAAATTTCTTTACTAAATTCAACATTTTGCATTGCAGCGCTTTCAGTAATTTCCAACTCTAAATATTGAGGAGATAGTTTTGTTTCTGTTAATATACGTCGGACTGTGTTAACTAAATTCAATTGCTGAAATTGTCTTGCAGATAAGTTAACAGCAACTCCCACAGATGATAATCCCAAAAGATTTTGCCAAATTTTATTTTGAACGCAAGCAGTTCTTAAAACCCATTCGCTAATAGGTATAATTAATCCAGTTTCTTCAGCAATGGGAATAAATTTACTCGGAGAAATTAATCCATATTTAGGATGTTCCCAACGTAATAAAGCTTCAAACTTACAAATTTCTCCTGTAGTAATATCAACTTGAGGTTGGTAATACAACCTCAATTCATTTCTCTCTAAAGCGTAATGTAAACTATTTTCTAAACTCAGTAATTCTGAAGCTTGAGAATTAATAGCCGAGTTATAAATTTGATAGTGGTTTCTTCCTTGTAATTTGGCTCTATTTAATGCAGCGTCGGCATTTTTAATTAAAGTTTCTCCATCTTTTCCATGATTGGGATAAACAGCAATTCCAATGCTAGCGCTGATATGTAAAAGATGATTATCGATCAAAAATCCTGGTTTCAAAGCGGTTAAAACTTCTTCTGCAAGACTAGCAGCATCCCGCACACCATTGATGTCAGATAGTAATAAAGTGAACTCATCACCTCCCCAGCGAGCAACTATATCACGGGAACGTAAACATTTATTTAAACGATGAGCAACACTTTTTAACAACTTATCACCAATCCCATGACCTAATGTTTCGTTAATAGTTTTGAATCGATCTAAATCCAAAAAACATACAGCTAATTTACTATTACTTTGATTAGCTTTAATTAAAGATTCCAGCAGTCTTAGATTAAACTGCATTCGATTGGGTAAATTGGTTAAAAGGTCATGGGTAGCTTGATGATTAATTGTCGCTTCTGCTTGAAAACGTTCGCTGATATCTCGAAAACTCCATACTCTACCGACAATTTTACCACCAATATACTGCGGTTGAGAATAACGTTCAAATACTCTACCATCCTTCAATTCAATTAAATCATCAATTTCAGCACCGGGATAACCCAGTAGCTGATTTACAGAAATTATATATTCTTGAGGGTCTTTTAGATGACTGGTAGCAAATTCTAATACCTGTGCATAATTACCTGATTTGATCAGCGATTGAGGAATATCCCACATCTCTAAAAGCTGATGATTGTAACCAGCAATAAACCCTTGACTGTCTACAAGTAAAATACCATCAGCAGTAGTTTCTAAAGTGGCTTTTTGTAAAGACACCGATTCTTCTAATTTCTTTTCTATACCCTGGCGTTTCCTCTGTTCTTTTTGTAGCTCAGCGGTACACAGATTAATTTTATCTTCTAATTGTAAGTTGAGAATTTGAGACTCTTTAATAGTTTTAAACAGGTCTTTTTTAGTTAAGAAATTTTGATGAGCTAGACAAATAGCACCTACTGTAGCTTGTAAAAAAGCAATTTCTGTTGATTGCCAAACTCTATTTACTAGACAATCATCCAACCCTATAAAACCAATAAATTCGCCTTTAATGATCATAGGTAAAAGTAAGATAGAAACTACTCCTCTTGCTTCGAGAAACTTTTGTTCTTCAAAACCACATTCCCCCAAGGTACCCCAAACAGCATTACCCCGTGCTAATATCTTTTCCCAATGAGGAAGAATTTCTGCAATTGGTTTATTTTGGGAATTTTTTTGCTCGAGTTTAGATGCAATCGTTGTGTTACACCATTCAGCTTTCTGATGAATTAATAAATCACCATTTTTAGAGCGATGATTTTCAAATATGTAAACTCGACTAGGTTGATAAGTTAATCCTAAAATGGACAAAATTTCCTTATAAGATTCATCGCTGCCATCAAAAGTCTGTAAAGCAGTTTCTAGATTAACAAGTGCTTCGAGGAACTTTCGATGAGTCCCTAAAATAACTTCTCCATGATATTGATTATCGACTTGATGCTGCTCTTTTTTATGAGATTCTGACTGGTTTTCAAAATCAACTAATTTGAGCTTACCAAAAGTGCCAATCATCTGACTTTGATTATCAATTAAAAGTTTATTATGAATTTTTACAATACAAACATCGTCGCTCTTAGTTCTATAACGAGTTTTGTATGCACTTTCTTCTATTTGTTGTGCTTTCACAATTTGAAATAATTTTAAATTGCCTTGATACTCGCCGGGATGAACATCATCTAGAAAACTATTACCAATACTTTCGGGTACCGTGAATCCAGTCAATTCACTCCAAATTGAATTTAAAAATGTCCATCTTTCCGAATTATCTATTTTCAACAATATCTCTTCACAAATATCAGAAATTCCGTAAAATCTATCTTTGCAAAGCTGTAATTCTTTTGGGTAAATTCGACAGCAAATATGTCGATTTACCGTTTGTTGCTTGAGTAGTGTTTGCAATTTATATTTGGTCATACACGAACACACCTTCTCTAGCTCCCAAGCAGGAAAGTAAACTAACCATTAGTAGAATTATGGGACTTTAGTAATGGCAGAAAATACTTGATATTTATACTTATAGGAACAATCAAATAAAACTTTTAGTCAATTAAATTTAATTGTGTTTTACTGTCAACTCCTGAAATTTTATAGAATCAAAATATCTCGGACTTATATGCCAGCTTATGCCATATTATGAAGTATTTGTAGTTTCCATTGCTAAGATTGTATTAAATTTGTTTAGAGATAAAAAAATATCGTAAAGACAATTATGGATATGATTTTAACTCCGCAAAAAAGAAAGAGAAATGATAAAAAATATCATCCTCAATCTACCTGAACTCTTTTGTTTAACTATATTCGCAAACCTTTGGTTATTCAATTTGATTTTTCATAACAATTAACGAGATTCCATCTTAATCAATATTTAGCTTTTTTGAAAAAAATTACTCTACCATCAATTCAAATCACTCTCAACTGGACATTTTCTAATAACTTAAATAAGATACCTAATCTTCACTAAATTTCCCGCAAAACTGATTTTAATAGAGTGCTACTTGATAGGTTACAAATTAATTGTCTAGGTTTAATCATGGATTTCTCACAAGTAAGTGGTAAGCGTTGAATGGCGGATTGATTTTCCCACTACTCACTACTCACTAATCACTACTACTTCCAACTTCCTTCTTGTTTGTGAGAAATGCGGGTAATGAGTAGTTACACTAATTTATTTTCAAAAAATTAAGCATAATTTAACATTTTAACCAGATAAACTTCTCCCTAAAGAGTGCGCTTTTGCTAAATTTAAAATCAGCCTCAAATAACTTAATTACAATCATCAATAAAAAGTATAACAAATCACTTATACTAGTGAATACAGAGAAAATACGGAATTAGATGATTTGAAATAAATAATTTTCTGTCTTTAGAAATTCTCTTGAGGTAAGACTTTTAGAGTATTAATGAGGATAAAGTTTGAAGACATGATTATAGCTCTTGGAAATAGCCAGTAATATTTAGTACGCTTGAGTTTCAATTCTGCTGTTTGCTCACTTCCAGCAAACCCAAAATAATACGGCACTACTCAAATAATGCAACTATCACTTTGAATAATAAAAATTTTTTACACATTACATTGCCCCAGCTTTGTAACAGACGTAGTATTCCTACATTTGTCTATCGCCAAGAATTAAACAAACCTATATTAACGCGCATCAAATGTATGGCGCTATTTTTTTAATTTTATTTCGATTATCTGTAATTGACAAACAAAGCACTGTATTTCTGGGCATAGATTCTTATCAAGGATCGAGATATAGTTGCAAAATAAATAATTTGATTGCAGAAAAATATAACTATGTTCTCATTAAGCAATTAAAGGTCAAAAAAATACTTGTAGCCATTGTATTTTAAACGACTTATCCTGGTAAAATCTTGCAGCACTTAAAGTTAAGTAGAGGTTAATATGAGACACGAAAAACTTTCTCCGGGAATATTGCTAGCTTACGAAGACTATCACAGAGAAGGAGACGAATCATTAACAATTCACACACGCTCCCTGGGTATAATTTCGCCGAGAAGTGCCTTAAAACCAATTCGGACTGTAGTTTTTATTTACTGTGACGAACAAGCTGACTTAAGCCACTTATCACAATATGGCATTCAAATCAATCAAAATAGAGGTCGAGTGAGAACCGCATTCTTGCCTATGGAAAGTTTAGACCGTTTATCCGAAGAACCAGCAGTTGAGCGTATCAAACCATCGCGAAGATTGTATCGGCGGATGGATGTTGCACCAGAAAAAGTGACATTACCCAAATTTCAGCAAAAAAACTCCCAACTTAGCGGTAAAGGTGTAGTCATCGGAATAATAGACAGCGGTATTGATTCGGAACATCCTGCCTTCGACGGACGTATTTTACGTATTTGGGACCAAACATTATCGGGAAAAGGAGTTGCAGAAGGTACCTACGGTGCCGAACTGACTGGCGAACAACTTGCCATGTCTCTGGATACTGACGGACACGGTACTCACGTTGCGGGTATTGCAGGTGGTTCTGATGCGAAATTTTGCGGTGTTGCACCACAAGCGGAATTTGTGATTGTAAAAACCGATTTACAGGATGCTCATATCGCCGATGCTGTTCGGTATGTATTCCGGGTTGCTAGCGACATGGGACTTCCGGCTGTAGTAAATTTGAGCTTGGGTGGACACGCAGACGGTCATGATGGTAGCGATTCTCTCTCTAAAATTATCAACGCCGAAACTGGTCCGGGAAGGATTGTTTGCACTGCTGCGGGTAACGAAGGTAACGACAATATTCACGGTCAAACCAATGTTTGTCAAGGCAAAACGAGTACCATGCGTTTTTCTGCACCGCTAAATCAAGTAGGTATAGTGTGGTTAAACGGGTGGTACTCCAGAGATTCCGAACTAGAAGTTTCAGTGCGGAGTCCTAATGGTTTTGTTACTCCTTTCCAACCAGTAATTACTGACGATAATCCGGCAAAAGAATACAACCTGTCGGATGCACGAGTAGAAATAGTCACACCGGGTAAAGACCCAATCAACGGCGATTATAATTTCTTCGTGCAAATTCGCGGTACTGGTCAAGGACAATTTAATCAGCCTGTACCTGGTGGAGTGTGGCAATTACGGTTACGCAATCCGGCTTCAAAAGAAACTCGCGTAGACGTTTGGACTTTAGATGATACAAATTCAGTGTTTTTTACAGGTAAAAGTATTGCTGATTCAGTAAAAATTGGTTCTCCCGGATGCGCCAGCAGTACGATTACAGTTGCTTCTTATACTTCTAAAGCTGAATATACAGATATTGATGGCAAAGAACGAAAAATGGGTTTAGAGCCAGATACAATTTCAGAATTTAGCAGTGAAGGTCCCTTAAGAAATGGCGATCGCAAACCAGATATTGCTGCACCAGGAGCAATGATTATTTCAGCCCTTTCTAGCGATGCCAATTTAGATCGGTCAATGATTATTAATTCTAAGTTTGTGGCATTAGCGGGTACCAGTATGGCAACACCCTTCGTGACTGGCTTAGTCGCATTACTATTGCAGCGTAACCCCAAACTCGACCCTGAAGCAATCAAAGAATTGCTACGGAAAAATTCTTCTATCCCTGGGAAAGAAAAAGGAACATTTGATAATAAGTGGGGATTTGGCTTAATTAATACCGAAAACCTGTAAATTTAAGTTCAACTGTAGGTATTGGGTATTGGGCATGAGGAGAAACTAACTCTTAACTCCTAACTCTACTCAAGGATGGATTGGAATTAAGTTTATACTTGATAGGCTGAAGAAGGGGCAACTAAGATTATTATTACTTGCCCCTTCTTGATTTAAACAGTTTATGAACTTTACTAAGCTAGATACCGCTTTGATATTGGCACTGAAAAAAATTAAAGATCCATCAGAATATTGTTTGGTAGTTTTTATTCATACTCAACCAGTTCTGGACTCTAGGGCAACTGCTGTCTTAGAAAGTTTTGGTGTCAATGGTATCGCGCCCGGAAAAGATGTGTATACGGCAACATTATCGCTAAATGCAGTTTCTGAACTTTCGGAACAGCCTTGGGTGCAGTATCTGAGGCTTTCTCAGGAATTGCGTTTGGTTAGTGCGGGTTAGGATAATAAGGATGTAGTTGGTCGAGAAATTTGAGTATCAACATCAATTGATACCTGAAAATTTTATTCTTAACTACCAATATAGTAAATATCGTGTTTTTATTAACTTACCTTAATCTTTAATTCCCCCTGTGCGAGCTGCCACACACAGTCCTAAACTGATTAGTGAGAGCAGATAGGCAGTCTGGAGAAATATAAATGAAAAAAGTTTTAGGTATTATTCTTGGTGGTGGTGCGGGTACCCGTCTTTATCCGTTGACAAAGTTCCGTGCTAAACCAGCAGTACCATTAGCTGGAAAGTACCGTTTGATAGATATTCCGGTCAGTAACTGTATAAATTCAGAAATATTTAAAATTTATGTGTTGACGCAGTTCAATTCCGCTTCCCTAAACCGTCACTTGGCTCGCACTTACAGCTTTGCTGGTTTTACTGAAGGTTTTGTAGAAGTCCTCGCAGCACAGCAAACTTTAGATAATTCAAATTGGTTTCAAGGTACAGCCGATGCGGTGCGTCAGTATCTCTGGCTGTTTGAAGAATGGGATGTAGAGGAATATCTGATTCTATCGGGCGATCACCTCTATCGGATGGATTACCGTGAGTTTGTCGAACGTCATCGGGAAACTGGAGCTGATGTCACTTTATCAGTGATTCCGATCGAAGAACGTCGTGCTTCTGACTTTGGTTTGATGAAAATTGATGATACTGGCAGAATCATTGATTTTAGTGAAAAACCCAAGGGTGAAGCTTTAAAGAAAATGGCTGTTGATACAACTGTACTTGGTTTGGATGAAGAACAAGCCAAAGAAAAGCCATACATTGCCTCAATGGGAATTTATGTCTTCAAAAGAAATGTTTTACTCAAATTGTTAAAACAATCAAAAGACCAAACTGATTTCGGTAAGGAAATTCTTCCTGCTGCACTAGATGGTTACAACGTTCAAGCTTTCTTGTTCGATGATTATTGGGAAGACATTGGAACCATTGAAGCATTTTTCAATTCCAACCTAGCATTAACTCAGCAACCACGACCTCCTTTTAGTTTCTACGATGAAGAAGCCCCGATTTACACTCGTTCTCGCTATTTACCCCCCTCTAAGCTATTAAATTGCCAGATAGCACAATCAATGATTGGAGAAGGTTGCATACTCAAAGATTGCCGAATTGTCAATTCGGTTTTGGGAGTGCGATCGCGTATTGAATCTGGATGCAATATCGAAGATACGTTGATTATGGGGTCGGATTTTTACGAGCCTTATGCTGAACGTCAGTCAGACTGTAGCGAAGGTCCTGCTAGTTTAGGTATCGGAGCAAACACCACTGTTCGCCGTGCGATTATTGACAAAAATGCTCACATCGGCTGTGATGTACAAATTATCAACAAAGATAATGTTCAAGAAGCCGACCGTGAAAGTCAAGGCTTTTATATCCGTAGCGGTATTATAGTGGTACTTAAAAATGCCGTGATTGCCGACGGAACAGTGATTTAATCAATAATCACCAATCATTTAGATAATCAGGACTTACGCATCTTTTAATTTATTTATTTGAAAGATAAGCAATGCTCCTCTGTCTTAAATACCTAATTTTTGTCACGAGTGCGTAAGTCTTGTTATTTAACATTAAACAGGAAGAATAGGTAACTCCAGAAAATAGATCATTGCAAATTTTGGAAATCAAAACTACTTATCCTCCCGCGACTCCCTACTCTCTTTGAGTACGGAAATTTCCCTGCTCTTGAATAGCAAGAACCGCACTTGGCAATTATTTAATATTTGTTAATTTAAAGTCAGAGTCCGAATGTCCGCAATTATAGTTTTTGCGTTGTATTGGCTCGATAAATACATTAAAAAATATTCAGGAAATATCACACAGGAGGCTAGTACATGGCTGCAACCGACTTTAAAGATTATTATCAGATTTTAGGAGTAAATAAAAGCGCTACTCAAGAAGACATTAAAAAAGCTTTTCGTAAATTAGCCCGCAAATATCATCCCGACGTGAACCAAGGTAATAAGGATGCTGAGGAGCGTTTTAAGCAAGTAAACGAAGCATACGAAGTATTATCAGACCCTGACAAGCGTCAAAAGTATGACCAGTTTGGTCAATATTGGAAACAAGCCGGACAGGGCTTTCCTGGTGGTGCTGCTGGTGTTGATATGAATGGCTTTGATTTTGGTCAATATGGTAGTTTTGATGATTTTATTAATGAATTATTAGGACGTTTTGCTGGTGGAAACCCTGGAGGAAGACAAAGTTATTCCTACCGGACTTCTCCTGGTGGTACGGGTGGTTTTGGTGGATTTAATGACTTTGGTGGTTTCCAAGATACGGGTAGTGCTACGGCTCAAGATAGCGAAGCCACGATTACTTTAACTTACTCAGAAGCTTTTAATGGTGTACAAAAGCGGTTTAACTTGGGTGGTGAAACTATTGATGTTCGCATACCTGCTGGTGCAAAACCTGGTAGTCGCTTACGAGTCAAAGGTAAAGGTCCCCTTAGCTCTCTCAATCAAAGACGTGGCGATTTATATTTAGTAGTTGAACTTGGAACTCATCCATTTTTCAAATTTGATGGCGATAATTTGCTATGTGAAGTATTAATTACTCCTGATGAAGCTGTATTAGGAGCAACAATTCAAGTCCCAACTCCTGACGGTATGGTTGATGTTAAACTTCCACCTGGAGTGCGTGCTGGTCAATCGTTACGCTTACGTAATAAAGGCTGGCGCAACCCAAAAGGCGATCGCACTGACCAATTAGTCAAGATTGCGATCGCGACACCTAAAGATATCAGCCAGGAAGAACGGGAATATTATGAAAAAATCCGAGATATCCGTACTTTCAATCCCCGCAGTAATTTACACCAAGTTAAATTGTAATAATTGTAATAATTGTAATAATTGTAATTATGTTTTATGAATTATGAATTATAAATTAAGGTCAATTCGACAATTAGCACAGAAGTCGGGCTTTTAGGATAAATCTCTGTGACTACAGACAATGGTTATAAAAACCCGACTTCTAAATGAGTCACAATAATTATGAATTATGAATTAAGGTCAATTCGACAACTAGCACAGAAGTCGGGCTTTTAGGATAAATATTTGTGATTACAGACAATGGTTATAAAAACCCGACTTCTAACCCCACGAAAAATCCAAGTTTTACAGTTTCCTTAATTATAAACACAATACTATTCTTATCAAATTTTTTCAATATAAGAAAGCAATGTTTCGATGCTAGCATTATGGTCTAAAAAGGAAAATAAATGCTTATAAATTAGTTTTCCTTGTTTATCTAAAATAAATTGTGCAGGCAAAGGCGCACCTAATGCTTGTCCAACTTCATAATTGCGAAATACTTGACAACTAGGGTCGCTGAGCAACGGCATTTTTAAATTCAAATCTTTGACAACGATTTGACTTTGACGTTCGTCTGTGCTACTAATCATTAAAACTTCTACACCACGATGCTTAAATTGCTCGTAATTTTCATTCAAAGCTTTGATATGAGGAAAACAAAAGGGGCAATATTGCTTTTCAGTAAAAATTCTAGTTAATGCCAATATTACGGGTTGCTTGTCTCTATAATCGGATAATTTAATCAAGCTACCACTAGTTATATCCGGTAGTTGAAATTGAGGTGTTAACTGTCCCAATTGCAAACTATTTGTAGCCGGAATTGGCAAAAAGTTTTGTAAAAAACGTTCGTTAAATAAACCACTAAAATCAGTTGAAGTTAACATTTTAATACCTATTTAATATGTATACTCTCAAAAAAAATCACAAGAAAAAACACAGATAGACGTGGATTAAAGCCTTGTATTTATATCCCCATTAGTCTGTGTACATTTTTTAGTTGAATTATTCATTGATACCACTAATTAATTAAAGTGTGATTAATTGCAATCAAGTTACCATTAAACACACTTTAATTAAACAATGGGACTTAAACCGCTGAAAAATATACTTTGGATTTGACTGGATCGGGGTTCATGGTTTGATCTCCAGGTTGCCAACCCGCAGGACAAACTTCATCGGGGTGAGATTGGACATATTGAATTGCTTGCAATGTCCGCAATGTTTCTTCTACACTGCGACCAAAAGACAAGTTGTTAATGGTAGCGTGCTGAATTACACCATCTTTATCTATAATAAATAAACCGCGCAAAGCAACTCCTGCTTCTGGGTCTAGGACGTTGTAAGCAGCGCTAATTTCTTTTTTGATATCCGATACTAATGGATAATTCAGGTCGCCGACTCCACCAGCCTTACGGTCTGTTTGAATCCATGCTAGATGGGAAAATTCGCTATCAACTGAAACACCGAGTATCTCTGTGTTAAGATTCTTAAACTTGTCGTAACTGTCGCTAAATGCCGTTATTTCTGTGGGACAAACAAAGGTAAAGTCTAGAGGATAGAAAAATAAAACGGTATACTTACCACGATAGTCGGATAGTTTTACTGTTTTAAATTCTTGTTCTACTACGGCTGTAGCTGTAAAATCTGGAGCCGGTTGACCTACACGTAGGCATCCTTCTGTTGCATAAGTAAGGGGCATTATACTAATTCTCCTTGAAGCTATACTTTTGAAGCGTGGTAATGGTGGTTTTTGATTAAATTCACCGATCCACGCTTTGATTATTTAATTACGAACTGTTACAAATAATATCATACTCATAACGATTTTGAGTAGGCAATGGGAGATTTAGATATTCGAGAATGGTTGTTGACTAATGGCTTGGGAAGTTTCGCAAGTGGTACAGTTTGCGATGTTCGCACTCGCAGTTATCACGGTTGGTTATTTGCTGCAACCAACCCACCTTCTGGGCGTACTTTGCTAATGTCGCATCTAGAAGCCAGCTTGGAACTAGCTGATGGAGTGATGGCATTAGGGAATAATTTTTGGGCTAGTGGTGAAATAGAGCCACAAGGCTACAAGTTGCTACGCTCTTTTGAGATTAACCCAATTCCCCAATGGATTTGGGGTGAACAACACTGGCAATTGAGCAGAGAAATACTCATGCCTTACGGCTTAGAAGCCGAGGTAGAAGCTGATTCTTTAAAAGTACCCGATCAAAAGGCATTTTCCCATCGTGTATTGATTAAATATTGCTATGAAGGTAAAGATGCTGCGGTTTTGAAGCTGCGGTTACTAATTGGCGATCGCGATTTTCATCATCAGCAAAAATATAGTTCTCAATTAGAGTTTTGGCAATTGGGTGAAAAGGAACAACTTTGTTTGCAAGCAAATAATGGCGGAGAATTAGGTATACCTTGGCATTTACGATGGAGTAAAGGTAGTTATGAATCGAGCGGTATGTGGTACTGGAATTATGGCTTACCAGAAGAAACACGACGAGGATTAGCAGACAAAGAAGACCTTTACAGTCCGGGTTACTTAAGTATTTTTCTTGAACCGGGAGATACGGTAACAGTGGAGGCTAAGCTAGGTGTTCCAGATGAATCAAATGTTGCTCTGGACTGGGAAACTTTTAATCGAGAAGTCCTAGTAGAGCAAAAAAGGTTATCGCAAATTTTTGGATGGGAAATCAAGGACAAGGAGACAAGGGGAGAAAACTTGCGTGGGGGGGTTTCCTGGGTTGAAGAAAGTGTCCGTAGACAACAAGACAAGGTAGAAAATTCGTCCTCCTCTTCTCTTCTTCCTTCAAAATCTGTGATCTGGGAAAAACTATTACGGGCAAGCGACCAATTCATCGTTTATCGAGCTTCGATTGCCGGTCCAACTGCGATTGCTGGATACCATTGGTTTAATGACTGGGGACGGGATACTTTGATTGCTTTACCGGGTTTAACGATAGTAACGGGACGTTTTGAAATAGCTAAAGGGCTTTTGCGAACTTTCGGACATTACTGTCGTCAAGGGTTGATTCCTAATGCTTTTCCCGATGTTGGGGGAGAACCTTTTTACAACAGTATAGACGCAACATTGTGGTGGATTGAAACTTTGGGAATTTACTTGGAAGCTACCCAAGATTGGCAATTTTTAGCGGAACAATATCCGATTATACGTAATATTTATAAAGCATTTGTAGGTGGAACTAACTACAAAATTAATGTTGATTCTACTGATGGTTTATTAAGTTGGGATGCTAGTGGTGTGGCTCTGACTTGGATGGATGCGGTGGTTGAAGGTGTACCAGTTACTCCTCGTCGTGGTAAGCCAGTGGAAATAAATGCTTTGTGGTATTCTGCTTTGTGTTGGGCTTCGCGATGGGCAGAAGTTTTAAGCGAACAAGCAAATGATCGAGAGGGAGTAGTTTTAGCTAAGCAAGCGCAAAGATATACTCAGCAAGCACAGCAGGTAAAAAAGTCGCTGCAAAAATTCTGGAATCCCAAAGCTGCTTATTTATACGACACTATTGAACCAGATGACCGTCGCAATTCTCAAATTAGACCAAATGCAGTTTTAGCGCTTTCACTGAGCCATTGTGGTTTTTCTGCTCAACAAGGATATCAAGTGCTAGAACGAGCTTCAAAAACCTTACTGACTCCCTACGGTCTTCGTTCTCTTGAGCCTTCAGACCCAGAATATACAGGTAAATATACAGGTGATTCAGCAACTCGCGATCGCGCTTATCATCAAGGAACTGTTTGGAGTTGGCTGATTGGTCCTTTTATTCGTGCTTGGCAGCGTTTTCATAAAAATGAACCATTACCCTTTGATTGGGAACCTCTAATGCATCATTTTTTGCTAGATGGTTGTATTGGTTCTATTTCGGAAATTTTTGACGGCGATCAACCGCACGCTCCCAAGGGAGCAGTTGCTCAAGCTTGGTCAGTTGCTGAAGTGATTCGGCATTATAAAGATGAGGTTAAAAGTTAGAATTAGTCAACCTTTGCCATACTCCTACACAACAAAACGAGCTTTGACCGCCTTCATACTTTGGTTCATAACGGCAATCAAATACCCAAAAAGACCGAATCAAAACAAAAGCCCTTGGTGAGTATAATTCGTAATATCACCCTCCGGGTGACGCTTCGCTACGTAATATGGTGCATTCGCGCCACGCAAGCTACGTAATTAATGCCCCATAAATAAAATTTAGGGGCTTCGCCTATGTCTAATCCACGGATAAAACCGGGGGCTATGACCTAGCGGTCACCATAAGCTAACAAACATTAAAAATTTAGTTGGTGAACGGGCTTTTAATGCTTGAATAGTGACAACTCCCACCGTCAAGCGAGTACGCTCTGACGGGGGCTTCTCAGATTTACAAATGAGACTTGCTGTTTCACGGGCTGGGTATCCCCTAAGCCTCCGCAGCCAGAAAACGGTAGTCCAACCGTCCTAATTACTCGATTTAAGATGTTAATTCCAGAGTTCCAGTCCCTATCGATTACTAGCCCACAGCTACAATTATGAACTCTATCGCTCAGTTGTTTCTCTACCCTTTCCCCGCAACTGGAACACTCAATACTCGTGCCGCGTGGGTCAATTCCAACTGTATGCTTGCCGCGTTTTACCGCAACTGCTTGCAAGATAGTCAGGAAGCTTCGCCACCCAGCGTCCAAAATCGATTTAGCAAGTCGGGTTCTTGCCAAGCCAATGATTGTCAAGTTCTCAAAACCAATCAAGTCATAAGTTTTAGTCAGCCAATGACTGAGAGCATAGTGAAATTCTTTGCGCTGACGAGCAACATGAAGGTGATGCCGCGCCACAATATTTGCCTGCTTTTTATAGTTATTCGACCCTTTTTCCTTGCGGGCAAGTTGCCTTTGTGCGCGACCTAAAGCAGCTTGCCCTTTGCGGTAATGCTGCGGGATTTCAATACTTTTACCGTCCGCCGTTGTTAAAAACTTTTCTAAACCTACATCTATGCCAGTAGCAGACTTTATTTCATCAATCGGCAAGGGATTTGGAACAGTGCCATCTTCCAAAGCGAAGCTTGCATACCAGCCATCAGCTTTCTTGACTAAGGTGCATTGCTTAATTACAAACCCATCAGGAATTGGACGGTGCAGTATTACTTCAATCTCGCCAATCTTGGAGAGCTTGAGGACGTTGCCGTTTAAATGCGCTCCAGCTTTAGGACAGTTGACTCTGGGGAAGGTAAATGAGCAAATATCACCTTGTTTCTTAAAGCGTGGCTTACCTCCTCTCTTGCCTTTCGAGTCTGGTATAAACAAGCAAGCTTTGCGGGGGAAGCTTCCCCCGTAAACGTTGCGCCACTTTTTCCACGCTTTATCCAACCGCATTAGATTTTGCTGTTGGCAATCAGCATAGATGTTTTTATATTCCGAAAACAGTTCTTTTGTTTGGCGTAACCCCGATGCTTGAGTGCAATAATCTACTTTTTCTGGAATCTCCCCAATTGGCTCACTTACTATACTGCAACGGTCGATTGATTGGCGGGTACGACGTAACCAGTCCAGCCTTTGCCCTAGTGCATAGTTCCAATGCCGACGTAACAACTCACCCCAGAGCGCCATAGTTGCCGCCTGGTCATTTGTGGGATTGAGTTTGTACTGGTAGGTAAGTAGCATATAGATATTATATCACTTACCGCCATGACTTTAAATAAAGGCTACCGAAACGTTTACGACCTCAATATTCATTTAGTGCTTGTAACCAAGTACCGCAAAAAGGTAATCAACAAGGCAATGCTAGTTAGGCTGCAAGAAATATTTGAATCAACCTGCACTAAGTGGCGAAGTCAATTGCGCGAGTTTAACGGCGAACAAGACCATGTACATTTGCTGATTAACTATCCACCGGATGTTGAAGTGAGCAAGTTAGTTAACAATCTCAAAACTGTATCTAGTCGATTAATCCGTAAGGATTTTGCGGAGCAGTTGAAGAGTGTATATTTCAAACCCGTGTTTTGGAGTGGCGCTTATTTCGTCGCATCTTCTGGAGGTGTAACCATTGAACAACTTAAAAAATATGTTGAGAACCAGCATTCTCCAATCTGCTAATTTCGGGGGTGTTGAACCCCACTCAATTAGCCCTCCTATCTCCCTCACCGCCAAGCTGCGCTGTGGCGGGAGTACCTCGGAGGTCTAGATGGATGGCTCAGGTGCGACTCGAACGCACGACCAAGGGCTTATGAGTCCCCTACTCTAACCAACTGAGCTACTGAGCCAAGATAGATTTACTTTCACTAGATACTATATATATCATAAAACTAAAATCTTGGCTAGCATCTGAATAAACTAATTTCTTCCTAAGTAGTTTTGTTTATTGCAAGACGGTCTTTGACCTATTACCGATTACCGATTACCGATTACCTATTACCTATTACCTAATCCCCAGAAAAAGCAAAAGAGGGAGACATACTCCCTCAATCTTCCAAGACAATTATCTAGATGCTACAGAAATAGAAAATAGAAATTATTTGCGAGGTGGAAGGAAAGCTACAGGGTTAACTGCTTGTGTGCCACCTTTACGGATTTCAAAATGCAGGTGAGGACCAGTACTGAAGCCAGTGCTACCCATTAAGGAAATTTTCTGACCCTGTTCTACCTGCTGACCTTTGCTTACCAAGATTTTGCTATTATGAGCATAGCGAGTCAAGGTGCCATCAGCATGACGGATATCAACTAAATTACCATAACCACCCCGGTTCCAACCAGCAGATGCAACTACACCAGCAGCAGCTGCATGAATGGGAGTACCTGTGGGAGCAGCGATATCAATACCTCTGTGCATTCTTCCCCAACGAGGACCGTAGCCAGAAGTGAAGACACCTTTAGCGGGCCATATATAACCTGTTTCAGGTGCTATTGATTCGTCAATAGGTTTGGGCAAGTATCTATCAACTGCTGCTAATGGGGGTAGCTGTGGAGATACTGTTGTTTGTACGACGGAGGAAGATTGAGAACGATCATTGAAGCTTGCGGGAGGTGTCGCTACTCTAATACCCCTGTCGCGGGAAAAATTGGGGTTAATGTCTTGGTTCGGTGTCGGAACGGAAATCGGAACTGATGCTGTATTTGGTCTAGCAACGCGAATTGGTACCGCAGCTTTGCCAGTTGTAGGTGTTGTAATCGGAATAGGTATAGAAGCTGATTGAGGTCTGTTAACGGGAACAGATACGGAATTTGTATTTTGATCGATCTGTGGTATAACTACACCAGATTCTTGGGTGCGGTATTTTTCCCGTAATCTTTCGATTTCTTCTTTTAAGCTGCGAAGACGGTCATTTCTGGAAACGTTGTTGGCTAAAACATTACGTTTATCAGCCAGTTGCATTTCTGTAAATACTGTTGGGATGGGAGTGTCACCACCTACACCAAAAGAACTTACATTTTCATCGGAACTATCAACTTGGACTGAAACTTCTTGTGTTGAAGAAGTTATGTTTCCTGAGTTAGTTGCTATCCGAAGGTTAGGAGTTTGAGCAACAGGAACAATTAGCTGTTGATCGATTTGTAGTTGGTTGGGATCAGACAAATGATTTGTCTTAGCCAGTTGAGAAACTGAAGTCCCGTAATTGTCAGCAATTTTAGCTAGGGTATCTCCAGACTTAACCAGATGTGCGGCAGCAATGACTTTTGGTGCTGTTACAGTTGGTACAACTGGTGTTGGTACTGTAACTGCCGGTTGTGCTTGCTCTGGAACCGTTTGCGGTTTTAATCTTGATACAAGTTTGTTTTGGCTAGCACTTAGATCGGCGTTGACAGTTGATGTTTCTTCAACTTGAATTGCCGACTGAGTAGTCAGTGCAACTTCCTTGACATCCTCAACAGGAGTCGAACGCAGTTGATTTAAACTTGCTTTTAAGCGGTTCGATTTTTGTTTTAAACGCTCAAGGGCGAACTTTTGCTGAGCTTCAAGCTCAGTTTTCGAGGTTGTTACAGCTCCACTAGCATCCAAGCTTTGTGTAGAGTTTGTAAAACTGTTATTAGAAACACTGCCCACTGTGGTGGTACTTGCTTCAGGAAAAACCTGTGCTTCGACCACTTGCGGTGCGGAATAATTTGTATTATTCTTAGCCGCAGTTAAACTTAAGCTGGGTGTTTGTGTCGCAAACCGAGCAGACTTCAGACTAGAAGCAACTTCCCATTTAGCTCCAAGCCCCTTTACAGGTGAAATTGCTGTTGGTTCCACTACGGCAGGGATTTTAGCCCCAATCTCGTTAGAGATAGCATTAAACGACTGCTTGTGTGTGGGAGCAAACTTCACTTCATCAGATGCAGCAGGAATTGTAGAAGCAGTATTTTGATTGCCTACAGGTTCTGCTGCTAGGGCTTGGTCGCTTTGTCGAGTCACGAAAAGACTGGTTGCTCCCATCGAGATTGCCAAGCCGATCATTGCGGCTTTTGGCATCCGATTTTTTACTTGTGGAGTAACTACGCTACTGTGATCCATGGAAGCATCACTACTGTTAATGGTACTTTCTAACACAGTTTTCATTTTCTTCTTCAATGCTCGTTTCAAAGACGACCTCCTATGATCACTAGCGCTTAACCGATCTCGATTTTTAATCCAGTAGTCAATGATCTAGATCACTCAGAATAATAGATCGAGATCACATTTACCAGAGATACTTACGCAAGATTAACCCGGTTCTCTGTTTTAGACAAGTTAACACTGTACTAGTAAAATTAAAATTTTTGTGCTTACTTGTCTGTTCTACTGCCCACACCCAAAATTTGGTTTTCCTCGATACGGTTATATTTAACATTTACGTCTGCTTCAAGAAAACATCATATTTGAATTCTTGTCCCAGTCCAATGTCAAATTTTCTGGAATAAGCATATCTCTTGCTGAAGAAATCAACCAGGGATCGCATTTTATTCCATCTTCCCAACCGAGACTTTACGTTGATTTTTCCATAAAGTACAACCGTATTTATTCGCAAGTACATTTACGCTGCAAAAACAATCTCAAGCAGGAGAATAGAAGCTCAATTGCTTGTTATGACAAACTTTACCCGCACTAAATCAAATTATCGGGATAATTCCAATTAACAAAAATCTATAATTCAATTTGGGCAAAACTTCAAATTTTATATACAAATTTCTTATCTTTCAATGCCTTGATACGTAAGTATTTTCAACCAACTATCACAAATCTCATCACGAATCAAGTGCTATTTAAAACATTTTTTAAAATAATAATTAAGTATTTAGTCGGAGAAAAACTCAATAAAATCAATTTTTTTAGATTGCAAAGCATAAATACTCAAGTAAAATACCCCAATCAATATTTAGCTAAATTCGTAAGCAAAAATTACTCTAAGTATCCTAATCTACGTCGGGCTTCAAATAAGCTCACAGCAACGCTTACAGATAGATTTAAACTCCGGACATTTTGTTCTTTCATCGGAATATAAAGAGTCGCATCACAATCCGATAACACATCGCTAGGTAAGCCGGTGGTTTCACTACCAAATAGCAGCCAGTCATTTGCTTGATACTCAAAATTAACGTAATTTAAACTACCCCTAACACTGAATCCTAGCAGCCTTCCTCCCCGCTGCTGATACAAGGCTTTGAATGCTTCTAGAGATTCGTGATGGTGTAGCTTTACATAAGGCCAATAATCCAAGCCTGCTCGCTTTAAATAACGATCGCTGATTTCAAATCCTAAAGGACCAACTAAGTGCAATTCGGTGCCTGTAGCCGCACAAGTCCGAGCAATATTACCTGTATTTGGAGGGATTTGCGGATGAACTAAAACTATTTGTGGCATTGGCAATTGAGCAAAAAATATTTTAAAGCACAATGTGTTTGTTTTTTCAAGACCATCTTACGATAGAAGACACATATAGTTTTTATTAATCACTCTCTCAAGACAACAATAGATAAAAAA
This sequence comes from Plectonema cf. radiosum LEGE 06105, assembly GCF_015207665.1. Taxonomy (GTDB): domain Bacteria; phylum Cyanobacteriota; class Cyanobacteriia; order Cyanobacteriales; family Nostocaceae; genus Rivularia; species Rivularia radiosa_A. Next base: position 29,605 of record NZ_JADEWL010000024.1, on the reverse strand, counting down.
AATAAAACTAATAAAAACACTTCTAAAATCCTTGTATGAAGAGTCTTTAAAGACAATATAAAAAAATAGTAAAGTTTTGAGGAAGTCGATTGTCATCTTTCCGACAAAAGAGCATACCATTTTTTTCAAGAAAATAGGGAGTGGTGTTAAGCCACTAAAGAGGAACACAATTTATCCTCTAGTTCTAACTCTCGTTCTCGAATTGAGCTAATAGCTTGGGTAATCACGTTGCGACTGCTAACTCCCAAACTGTGAAGTTGTAGCCATCTTTGAGCTTGATTTCCCTCACGAAGGATTTTTTGTAGCGGTGAGAGGAAACATCTAAAGCCATATTGTTTGGCGATCGCCGTTGCACTTTCATCAAGCTCGCTAATCCAATCTCTGGCTTTAATAGTTCTTCCGTCAGCCCAATGAATTAATTGAGCATCCAAGCTAGAGGTTGCACAAGCAATTTCATTTTGGGTTGTAATTGCGATTAATTCTTCGGGAGAGAAGCTACTTTTGATCAAGGGATCGAGGTTAGGATTATCAATTACTTGTAACAAACGGGCTTCTAATAAAGCTGAAATGGCTAACAATGCTATGGGATCGGTGACTAAATCACAAATTCGCAATTCTAGACGATTTAGATCGTAAGGACGGCGATCGCCATTTGGTCGAACGGATGTCCATAAATGTCGCACGTTTTGCATTGTCCCGGATTCTAGCTGTTGTTCTACCCAATTAATATGGTCTGCATGGCTTGTAAATAAAGGCACATATGAAGGAGTTTGCGGGAAAAGACCCCAGCGGGTGGAATGGTATCCGCTAGCTTTGCCATCTAAGAAGGGAGATGAAGCGCTTAAAGCGAGATACAAAGGTGCTTCCAAACGAATAACGCGACAAGCCCGCATCAATATTTCGGGGTCACTAATACCTACATTAATATGAACGCTGGCAGTAACCACTTTGGTTCCGTAAGTTTGTTCGATATATTCGTGATAGGCACTGTTGGGGTCAGAACGCAAGAATTTATCGCTTCCTCCCAATGACAAAGTACTTCCGGGAATTAAAGTATAATTACCTAGTTTTTGAAGATATTTTCTTAACTTCAAACGAGGACACAATAAACCGCATAAAAGCTGTTCATAATCGAAAAATGGAGCGGTTACGTATTCTACATTCCGGCTATCCGGTTCCCGCATGAATCCATCCAATTCAGATGTAATTTTGTCAGAGAGACCAACGATATCACCTTGAGGGGTACCAGTATATATCTCAATCTCAAAACCTTTTGATAGCACCACGAACATTCTCCTCGCGCTCCTTACTTTTAAATTGTATCTAAAGCGACGAAATTACGCATCAACCTAGAGAAATAGAGGTTAAGAGCGATTTAATGATAGTACTTGACAAAAAGAAAATAGTGCTAATAAATAATCCAAAAATGCTACAACTCCTAACCTTTAATCATTTTGTATTCAACACTGGCTGATTTTATTGGGATTATGTATCAAAATGTCGATGTAGGCTTATCTATTACTGAGATATGTTAGGCGATAATTCTCAACCTTTCTCCTATAAAGGTCAAGACTTAGCTGATAAAAACTTCGACCATCAAGATTTGCGAGGTAAAGATTTTACAAATGCGAATCTTGAAGGAGCGACTTTTGTTAGTGCAAGTCTTCAAGGAGCGATTTTTGATCAAGCTTGTTTGAAAAACGCAAGTTTTCAAGAAGCAAATCTTCAAGGTGCGACTCTAAAGTCTGCTGATTTAGAAGCAGTTGACTTTTTTGAAGCGGATTTATGTAAAGCTAACCTTTATGGTTCAAATCTGCGCTCAGCATCTTTTAGAAGAGCGGATTTACGCGGGACTAATTTGCAAAAAACAGCTTTAGAAAGGGTAAATTTTAAATTTACTCAAATCAACAGTGATACTTTATTAGATGAGAAGTGGAGACTAGTTTGGGAAATTGTAAATCAGCCTCTTGAAAATCGCAATTTGAGTACATTTGATTTACAAGAAGCAAATTTATTTAACGCTAATTTGTCGAAAGCAAACTTGGTAGAAACCAATTTGCAAGGGGCTATTTTAGAAGGAGTAAATCTGGAAGCAGCAAATCTTCAAGGAGCTAACTTAGAAGGTGCAAATCTCAAAGGAGCTTATCTTTGGGAAGCTGTAATGGTCAATACCAATCTTAAGCAAGTTAATCTTAGAGATGCAAACCTTTGTGGTGTTGATTTTCGTAATGCTGCTTTGGAAGGAGTGAATTTAAAAAGTAGTCAAATTAGTGCTGAAACTCAACTCGACGAAAAATGGAAATTAGTTTGGGAGTTGGTTAATAAAATAGTTGAAGGTCGAGACTTAAGTAAATTTGATTTGCAACAAGTTAACTTGAGTGAAGCTCATCTGCAAAAAGCTAATTTGAAGGAAGCTAACTTACAAGGGGCTATTTTAAGACAAGCTAATTTACAAGGAGCAAATCTTTGGGGAGCTAAATTACAAGGAGCTAACTTTGAAAAAGCGAACTTAGAAGGGGTAGATTTTAAAGAAGCTGAATTTCATCAACAAGCGGATTTACGACATAGTAATCTTCAAAAAGCTGACTTATTAGAAGTTACTTTGGAAGAAGCTAATTTACAAGGAGCTAATCTTCAAGGAGCCAATTTAAAAGTAGCTAATCTGCAAAGAGCTAACTTACAAGGGGCAAATTTACAACAAGCTTATTTCCGTGGCGCTAGACTACAGCAAGCGAATTTTCAAGAAGCTAATCTTGAAGCTGCGACTTTCCAAGAAGCGAACCTCAAAGGAGCTAATTTTAAAAAAGCTAACCTGAAAAATGCGAGTTTTATCGCAGCAGATTTAAGAGAAGTAACCGAATTTGAAGAAGTTATAGTCACAAATTTTCAAGAAGCTAACTTAGAAAAAGCTGACCTCAGTTGTGCCAAACTTCAAAGAGCTAATCTGCAAAAAGCAAATCTGGTAAAAGCAAATCTGAAAGCAGCTAATTTGGAAGCAGCAGACCTCCGATACAGTAATCTTGAAGAAGCTGACCTCTTAGATGCTAATCTTCGAGTCGCTTTTCTTAGAGAAGCTCGTCTTTATAGAGCCGATTTGCATCGAGCCAATTTACAAGTAGCAGACCTTTACAGAGCGAATTTGCAATCAGCTAAGTTAGTCGGAGCTAATTTACAAAAAGCCGATTTGCAAAAAGCTAATTTAAAATTGACAAACCTAACATCAGCAAATCTGCAATTTGCCGACCTTTATAGAGCTAATTTGGAAGCAGCAAATTTAGAAAATGCTGATTTCGATAATGCCCATCTTGAAGGAGCAAACCTTTTTAGAGCCAATCTCAAAGGAACTAATTTCAAAAATGCTAACTTGGATATAGCAGACTTTTCCCAAGCTAAAAATTTCACCGATGAACAAATTCAGCAAGCTAAGAATTGGGAAAGAGTAAGACGAGACAGTTAACAGTTATCAGTTATCAGTTATCAGTTATCAGTTATCAATAAACAATTTTTAATTGATAGTTGATAGTTGAAACTACTCCATTTTTTGTAACTTAGCAACTCTGGGGTCGATGATTTTTTGACCTAAACCGGGAAATTTAATGGCTACAGAAAGTTTGTTTCCTCCTCCAAAAATATGAGTTATTTCACCTGCTCCAAATGATTTATGCATTACTCGATCGCCAACTTGCCAATTGAAGTTTGGGGTTGCTGTATCATTACTTGTATTATCAAAACCATTATCGTAACTAGCAGAACTACGACCGCCATTATTTGTATAAGTAACACTACGAGGATATTCAGTAGCTAATAATTCCTTGGGTAATTCATCAAGAAACTGCGATCGGACTGCGGGTTCGCGGGTTCCATACAGCCTGCGTTCTCGTGCGTGAGACAAAAATAACCTTTCTTGAGCGCGAGTAATACCGACGTAACATAAACGACGTTCTTCTTCTAAAGCTGCTGGGTCATCTATAGAACGATAGTTGGGAAATAATCCTTGCTCTAACCCGACTAAGAAGACTACAGGAAATTCCAATCCTTTAGAAGAATGCAATGTCATTAAAGATACCGCGCTTTGTCCGTCTTTTAAATTATCTAAATCGGAACTCAAAGCGGTACTTGCGAGAAATCCTTGCAGGGAAGCATCTTGTTCTGCTTCTTCTTCATATTGACGGACAGCATTGTAAAGTTCTCCGACGTTGCGTATTCTATCTTCTGCTTCGTCGTTTCCTTGGTTGTGCAAATCTTGGACGTAACCGGATTCATCTAAAATAATTTGCAATATTTCTGATGCACTAGTATTTTCAGCTTGTTGCTGCAAGCGTCCAATCATCTTCGCAAAATTATTTACCGATTTTGACGAACGTCCTGCTAAGGTATTAACTGATGTCTCGTCACTGAGTATTTCCCACATGGTTATACCCAATTCTTGAGCAGCGTTTGTTAAATTATCGATGGTGGCTTTACCAATCCCGCGTCGGGGTGTATTGATTACTCTTAATAAACTTAAATTATCTGCGGGGTTGGCGATCGCCCTTAAATAAGCCAAAACATCTTTAATTTCTTTGCGATCGTAAAACTTTAATCCACCAACAACAGTATAGGGAATGGAATTCCGCACTAAAACATCTTCAAAGGGGCGAGATTGAGCGTTAGTACGATAAAGAATCGCAAAACTTCCCCAATTTAAATTGGGATTTTCTTTCTCTAAAGCACAAATTTTCTTAATTACAAAGTCAGCTTCAGCTACTTCATCATCTGCTTTAAAATAAAAAATTTGTTCGCCTTGACCTCTAGTTGCTTTAAGTACTTTATCAATCCGCTGAGTATTATTTTCAATTAAGTAGTTCGCAGCTTGCAGAATATTTTCACAGGAACGATAGTTTTCTTCTAATTTGACCATGGAACGGGTATCATCATCCTCTAAACCATCACCAAAGTCTTGCTGAAAGTCGAGCAGAATAGTAAAGTCAGCCATTCTAAAAGAATAGATTGATTGGTCAGCATCGCCGACTACAAACACAGAACGGTTTTGCCAATTCCACTGACTTTTATTGTCTCCGTAGGTAGATAATAAGCTAATCAATTGATATTGAGTGCGGTTTGTATCCTGATACTCATCTACCAAAATGTGACGGAATTTATGATGCCAATAACCCAAAACCTGTTCATTTTGCTGAAACAATCTTACCGGAACCAAAATCAAATCGTCAAAATCCAGGGCGTTGTTTTCAGCTAATTTATCTTGATAGCAATTATAAACTTCTGCAATTACTCTTCCTTTATAATTTGGTTCTTCTTTCTCATATTCTTGCGGCGATAAACCTTGATTTTTCGCATTACTGATGGCGTAGCGAACGGAACGAGGATTAAATTTTTTATCGCTGAGATTTAACTGTTTGGTAACAATTTCCTTAACCAAACTTTGAGCATCAGATTCGTCAAAAATCGAAAAATTACGCTTCCAAGTGCGTCCTTTTTCATCTTGGTATTTTTCAATATCCAAGCGAAGAATCCGAGAAAGTAAACTATGAAAAGTACCGCACCATAAATCTTTAATAATATGTTTATAAACTTTCGACCTTAGCTTTACTTGCTCGTATTCTGATAGTAAATCGTAACGTTTGCCAAACTCAATCATTGCCATTTGTTCGGCAAATAATTTTTGAATCCGTTCTTTCATCTCCCGTGCGGCTTTATTGGTGAAAGTAACCGCCAAAATATTTTCAGGATTAACTTTATGTTCGACAATTAAATGAGCAATGCGATAAGTCAAGGCTCGTGTTTTACCAGAACCCGCACCAGCAACAACTAGCAAGGGACCGCAAAAATGCTCGACAGCGCGACGTTGATGGGGGTTAAGGTGACTTAAAAAGTCAATGGTTGTTGTCATGAGCGTGAGGAGTAAGCGAAATTAAAATACAATCTGTTGCAATGTAGCAATATGCCTTTTTGTCACATCAGTACAATTGTCTTATATTGTTAAGGTTACAATATTACCAAAATTTAACTAATTAAATTTATTGCTTGTGGGAAATAAACATTTATAAACTAGTACTCCATCACATTAATTTTAAGGGGTTGTAGAGACGCGAAATTTCGCGTCTCTACATGGTTTCGGCAATAAACGAACCAGTCAAAATTAATGCAAAGGACTACTAGTAGTCCACCACATAAGTTATGAGGGGTAATCAATGTAATATTGTAGGTTGGGCTGTTCGCGCAAGCGTTGCGAAGCAAAATGTAGTGGAGCCTCGGCACCCGCGTTGGGTTGCGCTATGTCCTGTCGGACAGGCTTCGCCAACGCTTAACCCAACCTACGAAGAGGTATTTTAACTCCTCAAAATTAATGTGGTCAAGTACTAGTAGTCTGTCACATAAGTTATGAGGGGTAATCAATGTAATATTGTAGGTTGGGCTGTTCGCGCAAGCGTTGCGAAGCAAAACGTAGTGGAGCCTCGGCACCCGCGTTGGGTTGCGCTATGTCCTGTCGGACAGGCTTCGCCAACGCTTAACCCAACCTACGAAGAGGTATTTTAACTCCTCAAAATTAATGTGGTGGAGTACTAGTACTCCACTACGTTAATTATGCTGGGTAATAAATTTCGTGTGTCCGCGTCTCGCTCTTTGGTAGCCGAACAGTTGTCTTGTAATACCCCATTACCGTTGTTCAACTCCTCCCACAACAGGTTTAACTCCTCCTGTATCATCGGAAAATGGGTCAGTTCCACCACTCCAGTTAAAGTCGCTGATCCGAAAACTTATACCACCTAATTCTAATACGGGATTATAACGCAGGCTAATACCGTAAGTACGGCGGCTGTATTCTAAAATATAATCAGTGCTAGTACGTTCACTAGTATCTAAATTGATGCTTGTTTGAAATCCGAAACGAAATGGTCCGTAAAGTTGTTGGGTAATACCAGCGCTTAAAACTTTATTATCAACATAGCGGTCGAATAAGAAAGGTGATAATCCGTCGTTTGTACCTTGGGAATAACTGATATTGAAGCCGGTATAATCTAAAAATGGTTTGGAAAAATGACCGAATTGTCCTTGCAATCCAATTGTACCTACTAGGGTATTTTGGTTCTCGCCGTTGCTGTAATAACTACCAGTTCCAGTTATTGAACCAAATGTTTGGACGTAGGGAACTACGACATTAGCTGTATATTTTAATCCTTCTTCTCTGGTTGCTGGTAAAGGCTTACCCTGCCAAAGAGTGATACCTCCACCAATGGTAGCGCTGGCTTGTAAGCGTCCGAGGGAAATTCGGTCATTGCTGCGATTTATATCGAGTAAGTCTTGACGGTCAGTATTAGCACTGATTTGTTGAGCGCCTGCTTGATACCTCAAGTTTAAACCAGTTTTACCTAAAGGTATATTTGGAGAAATAATAACTCCACCGAAGCTGCTTTGTACAGTTTGAAAACCAAGACTACCGTTATAAAGGCGATCGCGGTAGCTGTATTCTATTGTTGCTTGATAGGGATTTTGAATATTGCCTAATAAATAGTTGTATCGCACGCTGCCACGTAAATTGTCTTCTAATTCTGTTAAATCCAGACTTGTTAAAGATGTGGATGCATTAATTTGCGATCGCTCGTTCAAGGTAGCATTCAAGCTTGATTTCAAACCGAATAATGCCGGAAAGTTGCCGTTATTATTTTGTATGGCTTGTTGAGCAAAAAATTGGGGTGTAACTTTCCAACTTAGCTGGGGTGTATCTAATACTTGAAAGGAGCGTTCTAGGTATAAACCACCACGTTCGTCACCATCGAAACCGATGGAAACTGGAGCGGGAGTAGCATCGCGCTGATTACGATCAATAGTCCTTGTATAACCTGGTATACCTAAAGTTAAGCCTTGGTCAAAGACTAAACGGGGTCGTCTTAATCTTAATTTATCTTGGCGAGGGGAAATTTGATTTAAAGTAACTGAGTCTGCACGTAACTCTAATTCTGGGGGAGAAAAGGGATCATTAGTAATACGGACATCTCTTGCTTGCCAACCTCTGGGATAAAAATCGACTCGTGCGGCTTCAAACCGGACACGTCTAACTTCACCTCCAGTTGGTTGAGCCGATGGTAAATTTCGAGCATCTCTACCACCCAGTTGAACCCCAATCCCTCCAGGACTACCAATACCAGTTAAAGGTTGATTTCTTCTAATTCTATCGCTCAGAGGACGACGAGGTACGCCACCAGCTGCTACTTCTGGTGAAGTGAAAGAAAAATCTTCTGGGGCTTGGGCTAAGTTAATTTCGCCGCTTCCCCCTTCTAAATCCCCGGTATCTTGAATAAAATTGTATGTAAACCGATTTCCTCTTAAAACTTGCTCCCCTCTGGTGACTGCAACGTTTCCTTCACCCACTGCAACTAAGTTATCTATATTGACCTGTAAACTATCGGCATCTACTACAGACCCATCAAATCTTACTACTACATTACCTTCAGCCGTGACAACCCGACGATTTTCATCGTAAATCTGCCTATCTGCAAGAATTTCAATTACTCTTCTGGTTTCCGCTGGTGGTTGTGATGGTGGTTGTGATGGTGGTTGTGATGGTGGTTGTTGCTCGTCGGTTGGCTGAGTGTTTGTTTCTGGTTGCGGTTCGGGTATAGTTTCTTCTTGAGCTTGTACCTGAGAACGTGATTTGAATTCTATTGTCGCTGGTGCTGTTGTCGAGTTTGTATTTTGAGAATAAAATTCTATTTTCGTAGGTTTGTTGTTAGCAATTTTCTGCGGTGCTTTAGTTAAATTTTTAGTAATAGATTCTGCTTGAGGTTGAGATAAATTCTTACCTTTGTTCACCGTTTGAGTAACAGCTTCAGCTTCAAAAGTCTCCAATTGATAGCCAATACTCAAATTTTTCCCTAAAGATGCTGCATCTCTAGAGACAGTAACTGGTGAAAATTCCGGTGGGAGAATAGTTTCGGGTATAGCAGTTTTCGATGGATTTTGGGTTTTCCCAAAAGATTCGGGTGGGTAAGAATTATCTTGCCCGTGAAAAATCGGTTTTCTTGTAGAAGATTGTTGGGGTAAAGTACTAATTTTTGTGCTACTAGTATTTACAGAGACATCTACTACGGCTGGTGTTTCGAGAAAATGTGGTAATTCGGGCGGTAGAACTGGATGAAGCATACTTACGCATTATATAAGCCAACAAACAGTCTTTAAGGCAAGCTAAAGAACAGTTAATAAACAAGTTAGAAGCATAAAATATTTAGAAAATTTTCTAAAGAAATTTCCAAACAAATTTAAAAATAAACTTCTAACTAAAGCCTTCTACTTAGCCTACGAGCAGATTCCGCCCAAAAAAGGACACGTTTACGAAAGAAAATAGTTAAAAAACAATTACTGACGATTCTTTCGACGTGTCCTTGGTATTAATACTAACCTCTGCCAATATAGCAGGGATTATGGACGAAAGGGACTATATTTATTCAAAATCATTACGTCCGGGGTTACGAGCTGGGTCATTTGACAAAAATCCAAAGATAAATGTAGCTAAAAATAACCCAACAACAACATAAACAGCGATTTTTAAACTCAACATAGCAATTTCTCCACAGGGCTAATCGAAAAAGTTCTTTTTAGTATCTGCTGTTGCAGAAAAGATAACTTCTTTATATTACCCAAAATAGACCTATTTTTGGAGAATATATAATGATAGATACCCTACAATTATTTTCTTAGATCGAAGTTTGGCACTTTACCCCCATTTCTCACAAACAAGAAGGAAGTTGGAAGTAGTAGTGAGTAGTAGTGGGAAAATCAATCCCTCACTCAACGCTTACCACTTACTTGTGACAAATCCAAGTGTAATCGGCGGCTTTGTTGTTTTTCGACGTTGATTTAAATAAATATGTTTCTTGAGCAAAGAAGTCGAGTAACTGTGACGAAATCCGACTTCTAATACTTTTTCTGTATGAATATCCACTTAACCACCTCCGCTGGGCTTTGCTTGTATAGCCCCGCACTTCCAGTTGTCGGGTATACTTTTTCCCATCTCAATTCAGATTCACCAGTTCCTTCTGTTGAATACGGCTTTTTACAACTTTTGCTGGAGTACCTACGGCTACGGAATAAGGAGGGATATCTTTTGTTACCACTGAACCAGCACCAATCACGCAACCTTTACCTATAGTCACTCCATCTATTACCGTTACATTATGTCCGAGCCAGCAGTCATCTTCTATAATAATTCCTTTACGAGTAATACCTTGTTTGGCAATATATTCAAATGGGTCTGTAAAATTATGGTTGTTGGCAAACAATCCCGAATGGGCTGCAATTAAACAACCTTTACCTATTTGAATGTTTCCCGATCCAGCGATACAAACATAAGGACCGATAAATGTGTTTTCTGCAATTTTGATATGAGTATCATTCAATGCTCTAATATCAACACCCTGTTGAATTTGTACCCCATCACCAATAGAAATTTTATTGTTAGGATGTCCTATAGCATTGATATTTGCACCTCGCAAAATTTGTACTCCATTGCCAATTTCTATACAATTAGTATTAATAAATTCAACGCTATCTTGTAAATAAACTTGTTTACCCAAGCTTCTGAAGATACTGCGATAGAAAAAAGTTCGTAATCTAGAACCGATAAATTTTGTAGGAATATTTGTTAACAGGACGATTAAAACTATTTCTTGTAACCGCTTCAATTTTGCTGGAATTTGCTTACGATTCATAATTATATTTCCCTGATTTTGTGTAACAAAGCTGCAATGCTCGAACTAATTTTAAAACTTACTCTGTGGCGATGAAATTAGAACTTGTCCCTAGCTGAGTCGCGATTTTATCTAGAATTAGCTGACATTACTTGCAACTCTTGAGGATTTATCGATTCTTTGAGAAGACGAGTTTTAATAACTCGTGCTGGTATACCCACAGCGATTGAATAAGCAGGAATATCTTTAGTAACTACCGCACCCGCACCAATAACACTACCTTTACCAATAGTTACTCCATCTGTTACCGTGACATTATGTCCCAACCAGCAATCATCTTCGATGGTAATTCCTTTACGAATCACTCCTTGATCGGCAATGCATTTTAATGGATCTGCATAGATATGGTTATTACCAAAGATTCCACTATGAGCTGCAATTAAACAACGTTTACCAATCTTAATGTTTCCTGGTCCAGCAATACAAACACCTACACCAATAAATGTACCTTTGTCAATATATACTTGTGTGTTGTCTAAGGCTCCAATATCAACGTTACGTTCAACAGCAACTCCTTCTTTTATAATAATTTGATTGTTTTCATGTCCCAAACCATCTATACGAACTCCTTTAAAAAGATGTACTCCACTCCCAAGTTTTATATTGCAAGCACCTAAAAGTTCAACACCATTTTGGATGTAAACTGATTTACCCATTTGAGCTAATATAGTTGGATATATTAACTTTCTTAATTTTGGTCCTAAAGCAATCCCAGGAAGTTCTCCGATTAAACCAGTAACTAAAACTTCTTGCAGACGATTCATTTTTAAATGGGATTTTTTCATGACTATATAGTTGGAGGATTTGAGGTTTTGAAGATTTTACTGCTAGTTTAGTTTGTTTTTATCAATTTGGTGATTAATTTTATCAAGCAAGATGTTAATTTATTTTTAGCAATTATTTGTCTAATCAATAAATCAATAACCTTAAATTATTATTTTCCAAAACAAAATTATTTATTTGAGAATCAGTATCTGTAACAAGCTGACAAATTTGATAAAAACCCGACTTGTATAGTTTACGAATTGAAGGATTGATTGCAGAGAGTTTTCTATCATAGCAATATCATACCCAGGGGTAATCCCATTAATTTTATTCAACAATCAAACTGGATTTCTCTATCTCAGAGGATGATAAAAACCAATTAGTTTCAGTTCTACAGCACATAACATATTTTCTTTTTACAGAGTATAATCACAGATACAAAAAGACCTGTAAAAAATATCGCATCAATGAGAAACAAGTTGATTTGTGACGAAAAATAATTGATTAATTGGGTTAATAATCCAGATAATTGGAGAAAAACTTGTATATCAAGTTGATGGTTGAAATAACTATGAATTACTTTGTATTAATCAATTTTTCACTTACATAGTAAATCGTTTTTTGATTAAAAATGTCACCTCTTAATATAGACAACTGTTCTAAAGTTAAGCATTAATTATTAAACAGGCTTTAATGAACTCAACTTTTGTAAAATGCTATTTTAGTTGTCCTACTTATTAAAATATCTTTTACCTCGACTTTTTTTATCTTGTCATAATATAAATTTTAATCAGGATTATCTACATTTACGTATAACATATATCTTTTTACTGAACAAAATAATCAAATTTATTTTAATTTAATGACGTTTTTATAAAGTTTTGATTAAGTTCTCAAGAATTATACCTAAGTATTCTCAGGTAAATAAATACAAAAATAATACTTACAAATGCAAGTATTAAAAAGCTAGATGCTGCTGAATCGTGGTACGAATTAAAAATGTAGAGAGGCGATACTATGAGCGTCTCTACAAGAGATGACGAATCGTGTTCATACATTAGACATCTCCGAAAAAGAATGTAGAGACGCGAAATTTCGCGTCTCTACAAGGTTTCTGGATGACGCATAATTAATTTCCACCAAATGTCTATTAAATCAGCAACGCCAAAAGCTAAATAACTATATAGTGCAGATAGTTCGCTTAAGGTGTCTGCAATGTTACTACCAGGGAGCGAGGGGCTGGGTTGTGATCAGCAGGGAGCGAGACGCTCCCACTACGAATAAATGACCCCTCATAATTAATGTGGTGAAGTGCTATACTTCCACGGGGTAGCGTTCAATGAGTTGATGCTTTTTCCTCCAGCTTTGGGGAGGTATATCATGGTGTTGGCGAAATTGTCGGGAAAAATGACAGGCATTTTGATAACCAACAGTTGTAGCAATTTCTTCGATGTTTTGGCTAGTATTTTTGAGTAAGCTACGTGCAGCTGCCATTCGACGCTTGACAATCCAACAGTTTACCGTTTCTCCGGTTATTTTTGCGACTCTATTAGTTAGATATGCCGCAGAATAACCAACTGCATCAGCTACATCGCTTAAGGTGATTCCTTTATGATAGTTGGCTTCAATAAAATCAAAAACTTCTTTTAACTGAGGAACAACAGGAAAAATCGATTGTTCTTCGTCTGATGCTGCGGTTTCATTGAGTCGCGATGGTGAAATATTATTATACTTGGAGTAGCAATAACTAAATAAGGTCTGTTTTCTCTCTAGCCTAATGGCGATCGCCCTTAACAATTGCTCTAATGTCGCAGGTTTAGTGAGATAGTCATCAGCACCACACTCCATACCTCTACGGAAATCTTCTTTACTACCCCTACCAGTCAGAAAAATAAAGGGAATAATTGATGTAAGTGGATTTTGGCGGAGTTTTTCTAAAACGGTGTAGCCATCCATATCTGGCATTAGGATATCACAAATTATTAAGTCGGGTAAATGAAAAAGAGCTTCTCTAATTCCCGCAGTACCATTTTTAGCGCTGATCATCTCAAAACCTTCAGTTTCAAGACCATCTAAATACATATTACGGGTACGAGTATCATCTTCAATGACCAGAATTTTTTTTGAAATTACATCCATGATGGTTATTTACAATAATGAGAGAATTTACAATTGAAACTAAATGCCGAGTAAAAAGGGAATCTAATATATATGAGAATTTATGGGAATTTATGGAAATTGATTGACTATATAATTGGTTAGTGATAAAACAAATATTCAAATTTAGTTATTAATAAGCAACGATCAAAAATTTTATATTTTATATGGAGAGCGATCGGTTTTAAATTCAACCTAAAATTCAACTTAAAATTCAATGCTTGTTTAATGGGACTTTGAGAGTAAAAGTAGTTCCAACACCCACTTCACTTGACAAGGAAATTTCACATCCGTGTAAATCTGCAAGAGTTTTGACAATCGATAAACCCAAGCCGGTACCAGGTATACTGTCAATATTGCTGCCTCGATAAAAAGGCTCAAATATTTGTTGCTGATCTACAGATGGAATCCCAATTCCTTCATCTTTAATCATAAAAACCACATTATCCTCTCTACACATAAGTTCTAAAGTTACGGGAGTCTTACCCACGGAGTATTTAAGAGCATTAGAAATTAAGTTTGTTAAAATATGATGTAATAATTTAGGGTCTACACTAACGCTGGCACATTCACCATCGCTGATAAAGTTAATTACTTTTTGCTTGCCTGATGCCAAATGCATCTGTGCTATAATGTCTCGACAGAATTGCTTTAAATCTAATGGTCTTGGCTGGCACTTTAATTTATCTGCTTCAGCTTTACCAAATAACAAAATTTCATCAAGCAATTCGCTAATTTGCTCTACAGCATCTTTAATTAAGTCGAGATAAGAGTGGTTTTTCTCCTCACTCCATTGATGAAAATTGCGTGTGAGCAGATCAGATGAGAAAGAAACAACGTTGAGGGGAGTACGAAACTGATGGCAAAGCATCGAAACAAAACGCTGTCTGAGTTCGCTTAATTTTCTTGCTTGTTCTAATGTTTGACGAAGTTCCGATTCGGCTTGCTTATAATCGGTAATATCGATGGCCGTAATCATTCTCACTCGCTTTCCAGCAAAGTCAAGTACTCCATCGAGTTGCTCGATGGTGCAAGCTAACCAGCGCAAAATACCTTGTTTTGTCAAAATTTGCATTTCTTGGTATCGACAACTCGCTACCCCATCTTGCTCGCGTACCTGTCTGCACTGTTTGACTTTAACTATTTGCTCAAAATCAAAGCTATTATGAACTAATTCTTTAATTGAATAGCCTGTAAGCATTTCTGCTGCTGGATTTGCATAACAAATGTGATTCTCCTGAATTAAAAAAATACCAGCTTCCGTATTCTGAGCTAAAGTACGGAATCTTGCTTCATTCAGTTTGAGAGCTTCTTCTGTTTGCCTTGACTCGGTAATATCCCAGATACTCCACACTCTACCAATAATACTACCATTTAATCTATAAGGTTCTGAATAATGTGCAAATATTCTTCCATCTTTTAAATCTAACAAATCATAAGTCTCGGAATCGGACTTTGTAGGAAATTCCCAAATATGCGAACGAAATATTTCTACGTCTTTGACTTGACTTTCAAAAAAAGCTTTGGCTTTAGTACAGTTCCTTGACATCCTCACGTCAGATGGAAGATGCCACATATCTATGAACTTCTGATTGTAGTAAAGTATCTTTCCTTCAAAGTTGATCGCAAGTATGCCATTTGCGGTACATTCCAAGGTTGAAGTCAATAAAGATAGAGAGTTTTTTAATTGCTCATCTATTTTCTGATATTCAACGATTTTTTGCTGGACATGATTTTGAATATTGGGAGATTCTACCGTGAATTGCGGCAATTCGCTGCTTAACTCACAAGCATAACCGCAGCAAATCAGCTTTCCTTGCAATTCTTCCATCACGAAACTAATTTCAACGGGAAATACTTTACCTGCTTTGTTCCGATAGCAACTTTTAAAGCTGATCGAACCTTGTTGTTTGAGTAATTCCCATTGTTCTAGCCATTTGTGTTGTTCCCAATTAACATCCACTTCTTGTAACGTCATCGAAAGCACTTCCGAACGGGAATACCCGAAAAGCGAACAAGTAGCATTATTAACGTAAACAAACTCCCCATTTTCTTCTAAGCAAAAAGCAGCATCTTTCGCATGATTAATTAATATTTGAGCTAATTTCAACTCTTCTTGCAGCTCCAATCTGAATCTAGAGTTGGGTTCGATAATCATAGTAGTTTTGTTCAAAGTTACTTTCGGCTTGTACTGGTTTCACGCTTTAAAGGTTTAATTGCTATCCCCGAAAGGTTGTCATCAAGTTTGAGCAATTCTAAGTTATCCCTGGATAAGTTTTTAGCATTGATAAGCATTATTACTTGGATTTTTAGACATAAAATTGTTTGGCGATAAGTTTACTAAATATTTTTACTTTAAATAACTTATCAAAAAAATTAAGAAATTAATATAACTTTACAAAAAAAATTATGTTTTTATCCTTAAGATTTCAAAATTAGAGCTCCACGTATAATTAGCTACATTCCATGAGCCACTGAATTATTTAGCTATTTACAAATAAGCTGATTGCAATCAAACTAATATATTATGAATAATAAACAAACAAGCTCTTAAAAACAACCAGAATAGAAGGTAGTGCAATATTTTAAAATTGCCCAAGAACAGGTTAGATAAGGACAAAAATACAATCTTTTTTTGTGTTAACAAGCCTTATTGTACTACTTAAATGAAAGCATTACCGGCATAATGTTGAAACTTAGTTGCAGCGTAGAAACAAATAGCATTTACGGAAGAGGAAGTATAAAATAGAGTCAAGCTAGTGATAAAAATGCCAAAATTACGGAGTGATTCGGGTATTATATAGAAATAATTTTGACCTCTTTGTGATAAATAGTGGCTAATTTCTTTTGACCAGTTAGTTTATTCTCTCATTATTCTTTCAAAGATTTAACTATAAAGCCGATTCCCAGAGCATCTATCACTAGAAGTATTTGCAGATTAGAATTATTACTGAAAATTATATCCGCATCTATCCTTAGAGATAGATTAAGTTATATTAACGAATTTTTGCGGACTCAAGAGTTTTTGTCATGGTTGATACTATGTAATACTCAATTATCGTAAGTATGCTTTTGATTGTTTTAAGTATTTTGAACTACTTAAAAACAGTATTTTACGATGATCATCTGGTTTTCTGTACTAAATAATACTTGTAAATTACCGATATACACAGTTTGTTGGAGTTAAGCAAGTATCAATAGTCACTATAAGTCCGGGATATCAAGGATTAATGTAAAGAAAAACAAAAGAATTGCCAAGCCAATCAAAAGATTTTTCATTGCAGCTATCTATAAGATTTATGTACTCTGTCTTGTATAAACACAGAGTCTTGGTTGTTTTGCTTCTCCAGTTAAAATTTTTTTATTGACAGCAAAAGTGGTAATTAACCATTCCCAGTGTTTGTATAGCTGGGTGTGAAGTTATAAGGAAATAGTTCAGAAGTACAACCATAAGAAGTTTTGACTGTAATTGGAAGAGCATCCGAGAAGTCGTAAGTCGTAAATAGTTAGTTACACCGGAACCTCATTGAGGGAGCGTATATTTAAATAATGGTTAAAAATTTTACTAGAACATCTTCTCCTGTGAGTTTACAGCCGAAGGAAGTTCTTCATCAAAGTTATCTAGAGGCATCTGCAAGTAAACGCATTGACGAAAGCAACGAGAATATGACGGTTGCTGACGCAGTAGCGCAAATGTTTGAAAACTTAGGGATAAAATCCGCCTACGGCGTTTCCGGAGGTGCTATGGCATCATTGTGGGGCGCTTTATCCAACAGTAGTGTAGAAGTGTTAAATTTCCGCCACGAGGCTGGAGCAGCATTTGCCGCAACAGAAGCTTATTTTGCCAGCGGTAGTCCTACGGTGGTATTTACCACAGCAGGACCTGGTATAACCAACGCCTTAACCGGGTTATTCGCTGCGCGTGGCGAAGGTGCAAAAGTGATTTTGCTGTCAGCTTGCACTTCCGCAGCACAACGGGGACGGTGGGCAATTCAGGAAACCAGTACCGACACCTTGCCCAGTAGTGGTATATTCACCACGGGTACAGTGTTTAATTATGCTAGCACAGTGGAATCTGCTGCTCAATTACCGCAAATATTTCGTAAACTTGCTTTGGGATTTGCCCAGCCTGGGGGTTATGTCGCTCACTTGAGCATACCTACCGCTGTGCAGAACATGGCTATGAGCGATGTTCGATTACCAGCACAAGGTGTTAGCTGTTCTTTGGTAGCAGCTGATGAAAACGCGATCGCAAAGGTTGCCGATCTACTTTCACAAGGTACATTCGCCATTTGGTTGGGATTTGGAGCGCGTGATGCAGCCGACGAAATTCGTCAGCTTGCGGAAAAAACTGGAGCAGCGGTAATGTGTTCACCCAGGGGTAAAGGAATTTTCCCCGAAAACCATCCCCAATTCGTTGGAGTGACAGGTTTGGGTGGTCATGGTTCGGTAATGACTTATATGCAGGAACAAGCTCCCATCCGTACCTTGGTGTTGGGAAGTCGTTTGAGCGAACCGACATCATTTTGGAATCAAGAAATGGTTCCCGCACAAGGTTTCATTCATGTTGATATTGATCCCAGCGTACCGGGAGTAGCTTATCCTCATGCAAAGACTTTGGGAATTCAATCAGACATTAAAACTTTTGTACAGCAATTGTTGCGTCAGCTAGAAACCGATGTCGAAGCATTAAATCGAGTCAAATCCCTTCAACCTTCATCATTACCCAAACCGGAACGTTCCCCAGTGGAACCTGGAAAAGAATCACCCATTAGACCAGAAGTTTTGATGGAAGCGATTCAAAAAGTAATTGTAGAGGGTAGCGATGCGGTTGTAATGGCTGAATGCGGTAACTCCTTTACTTGGTCAACAAATCTATTGCGATTTGGTCAAACCAATCGTTACCGAGTTAGCACCGGAGTCGGAGCCATGGGACACGCAGTCACAGGTGTTGTCGGTGCAGCCCAAGTTCGTAACGGTAAAGCTGTTGCGATTGTGGGAGACGGAGCCATGTTGATGAACAACGAAATCAGCACAGCAGTTAAATATCAGATTCCGGCAATATGGATTGTCCTCAACGACGCTCGGTACAATATGTGTCATCAAGGCATGAAAATGTTGGGTATGACTGGTGCAGATGCAATCATCCCTCAGACAGATTTTGAAATGATTGCCAGAGGAATGGGAGCCAAAGGTATCCGCGTTACCAAAGAATCTGAAATTACAGCAGCGCTAGAAATGGCGATCGCAGCAACAGGCCCGATAGTAATAGATGTTCTGATCGATCCAGATAGACCAGCTCCTTCCAAAGGACGTAATAAAGGTCTAGCGGCTCAAGGAATCAAATCGACTTCTGAGAGTAAGCCAAAAGTACAAGCATCATTCCCGAATATTTAACAGAGTTGTAGAGACGTAGCATTGCTACGTCTTTACCGGAGTTATGATTTAACCTCTAATAAGGAGAGCAGCTAGATTGAATCTTTTTGAAAACGTCACCGAAATGGGACACGAGCAAGTATTGTTTTGTAATGGTAAAGACCCAGATATCAAAGCAATAATTGCGATTCACGATACGAGTTTAGGGCCCGCGATGGGTGCAACACGAATGTTGCCTTATGTCAATGAAGCAGCCGCTTTAAAAGATGCTTTACGTTTAAGTCGGGGTATGACTTATAAAGCCGCTTGTGCTGATATTCCCGTTGGTGGAGGTAAAGCCGTAATTATTGGCAACCCTGCATATAAAACCGACGAACTTTTATATGCTTATGGGCGTTTTGTCAATAGTTTGAACGGACGTTTTATTACGGGTCAAGATGTTAATATGACCCCGGAAGATGTCCGAAAAATTAGCAGAGAAACCAGCTATGTTGTAGGTGTTGAAGAAAAGTCCGGGGGACCTGCTCCTATAACTGGATGGGGAGTCTTTTTAGGTTTAAAAGCGGCAGTGGAATTTCGCTTGAAAACTTCTAATTTACAAGGATTAAAAGTAGCGGTTCAAGGTTTAGGAAATGTCGGTACAAATGTTTGCCGTCATTTACATGAAAATGGCGCAAAACTTTTTGTGACTGATATTAGCAAAGAGAGAACCGAGGAAATTCAACGTCTGTTTGGTGCGACTGTAGTTGAACCTTCAGAAATCTACGGACTTGATGTAGATGTATTATCTCCTTGTGCTTTGGGTGGAATTCTTAATAGCGAAACAATTCCCCAAATCAAAGCGAGTGTAATTGCTGGTGCTGCGAATAATCAGCTTGGAGAAGAAAAAGCAGACGGAATGATGCTTGTAGAAAAAGGCATTTTGTATGCTCCCGATTATGTCATTAATGCCGGAGGATTAATCAACGTTTATAACGAAATGATTGGTTATAACGAAGAGAAAGCCTTTAAGCAAGTAAGAAATATTTATAATACTTTGCTAGATATTTTTGACCGAGCCGAAAAGCAGCAAATTACCACAGATGCAGCTTCCAAACAGTTAGCAGAAGAAAGAATTGCTAATGCTAAAAATATGAAAAAGGTTTTAGTAACTGCTGGTTCAACAAACGGTAAAAGCTAAGTAATTGATAACTGGTAACTGATAATTGTTAACTGTAAAAGGGTGATTATGGAAAAAAACACATTTGCGACATCTGCTTATATTGCGACTTCACCAAAGACAGCTTTTGACTATCTTTGTAGTTTGAAGAATCTGGATGAATGGACGTTATTTAGTCGAATGATAGAACAGATTGACGAAGATACTTGGCTGGGAACAGCTTCTGGTTATCACGAAAATCTTTATTATCACGTTAAAAAACTGGACAATCCCAAATTTTACGGCATTGAGTGGCATTGTGGTTTGGAATATCAAAAATATTACCAAGTTTACCCAGTTCTACTTTTCCCTACCGATTATATAGAACCAGGAACAGACGAAAAAGGAGTCTATTTCCACTGGTTGAGTTTTGTTGATCCCAAACGGCAAACTGGGATGATTATGCAAGGTATTCATAATGTCCATACTTCTGAATCGCGATCGCTCAAAGCAAATTTAGAGCGAAAAGCTGGTTTAACCTCAGCTGCCAAAGGAAAGTATTTTATAGATACTGACACTATATATGTCGATGCTCCCATTGAAATGGGTATCGAATTTTTGCAAGATTTGCGGAATATGGATGATTGGGCGCATATGCTCAGACCTAATGGCGATGTTTCCCAGTCAGAGGGTGAGTTTCTCGATGAATACAATCAAACGGTAAAAGCAAGGGTACAGTTACATGGTTTGAGTAAATATTATTTACTCGAACAAGAATTTTACTATCCAGAACACGAATTTTATCAGCGGACTCCCATGTTATTAATTCCATGTTCCTATGCTTTTGCTGATCCAGAAGCACGCGGTTTTATTATGCACAGAATCAGTTTTTGGAAAGCAGATAAATCGCAAATTCATGGCAAGCTGCAAATGGAAGATTTGGGGGCTGAAAGCATGAACATCAAACGAATGTTAGAAAGCAAAGCTGGTAATTTGGAAAGCTTTAATCGAGGAATGAGCTATATTCCGCAATAGAATTTTAGATTTTAGATTTTGGATTTTGGATTGAAATATTTTTTCAGCTTTTCATCCTTAAAAGTTATAAGTCTCAAGGCTTTATTCTAAAATTAATGCAATAAAGTAAATCCAAAATCTCTTAATTGAATTCTAAATTTTAAAGCTATTTAACAGGGTGTTTATTTACTATTTTTCACAGGTATAACTTTAGCCAATTATATGAGGAAATCAAACCTATTTTATTGCTATTCGCTTTTTAGTTTTTAATAAAAGTCTTGTTTGGTAAATCTAAAATCTAAAATCTAAAATCGAATGACTGTACAACAACTTACAAATACATCTTTTAAAATACTTGCTTCCAATCTTGATAATCCCAAAGGGTTAACATTTGCCCCCGATGGTAATCTTTATATTGCAGAAGCAGGAATTGGTGGAGATGGAGCCTCTATTCCTTCTCCTAGCGGTCAGGGAAATTTAAGTTACGGTCTGAGTGGTGCTATTACCAAAGTTGAGAATGGCACTACTAAACGTGTTTTGACGGGATTACCTTCTGTGGCTTTTGCAGACGGTACAGGTGCTGCTGGTCCTCATGATATTAAGTTTGATGCAAACGGCAAAGCTTACGTTTTGTTAGGCTTGGCAGCGAATCCAGCTTTGCGTGATACCCTCGGCGATACTGACCTAGGAAGAGTAATTACTTGTGATTTGAGTACAAGCACTTGGTCAAGCATTGCTGATATCTCTTATTATGAAGTTACTAATAAGATTTTGTCAAGGGATTGTGAAGTTGTCAGTAATCCCTTGTCTTTCTACGTAAACAATAATAAATTGGTAGTAGTTGATGCAGGCGCAAATAGCCTCTTCAGCATAAATACTGATGGTAGCAATTTAGAGAAAATTGCTAAGATTCCCAATCGGATATTAACCAATCCCATATTTCCTGGTAAAAAAGCAGAGAATTTTGACCGGGGACACGTACCACCTCCTAGTGCTTATCCTCAAGCGCCACCCTCCCAACTACCGATTCAATCGGTACCCACGGATGTAGTTAAAGGTGCGGATGGTGCTGATTACGTTTGTGAATTTACTGGCTTTCCCTTTCCAGAAGGTGGCGCGAGAATCTATCGAATTGATGCACGTGGCGAATTAGAGATTTTCGCTGATGGATTTACGCAATTAATAGATTTAGCTTTTGATGCTGAAGGTAATTTGTATGTTTTACAACATATGAATCAATCAGGATGGAAAGGAAAACCAGAGGGAGCATTGATTAAAATTGCTCCGAACGGCGAACGTACAACGCTAATCGAGGGTGATGGATTAGAGATGCCATCTGCGTTCACAATCGGACCTGATGGTGATTTTTATATCATCAATCGAGGTGGTCGTCCGGGTAAGGGACAGGTAATCCGAGTTGAGAATCCGCAAAAGATTTCCCGTCACATTTAATAGCACGTTATGGCTTAAGTAATTTTAAGCCGCGATTAGATTGTGATATCCACCGGAAAACAAGTTTCAAGCTAACCCTCCGGGTTCAACACTTTGGCGGGACGGAAACCGACACCGCCAAGTGTTTCACAATATGCTTGATTTTCATATCCCAATAATTGGGGCTGTTCTTCAGGGAACCGCATTTATTCCATAAATTACTAATCAATTTCACAAATTATGAAGTTCAAGTCAATTGCTCTGACACTTTTTACTGTAAGTATTGCCTCAATTTTTGGAACCACAGCTGCACAAGCAGCCTCGCTGTCAGTATTAGCGGATGGTCTGGATAATCCTCGTAATTTTGACTTTGATTCTAAAGGAAATATCTACCTGACAACCAGCGGTAGAGGTGGAGATGGAACAGATGGAAGATGCGTTCCATCACCAAGTTCACAATTTATTCCTTTGTGTGCGGGTAGCACTGGTTCTTTACTCAAAATCGGTACCGACGGTAGCAAACAAACAGTTATTTCAGACCTTGCGTCCTTAGCATTAACACCCTTTGGGGAACAAGCAGCAGGTCCTGCTGACTTCAAATTTGATGGCAAAGGAAACGGTTATTTATTAATGGGTTATGCTGGAGACCCTTCCAACAGCGGACCAATTTTACAAACTCCTACCCTGGGAAAACTATTTGAAGTTGACCTAGTAAATGGTGCTTTAGGAAGAGAAGTTGCGGATTTTGCTCAGTATGAAGTGGACTTTAATCCAGATGGTACTGACATCATTACCAATCCTTACGCAATGACCATTAAAGACGATTTTGCTTACGTCGTAGATGGTGGTGCAAACGTCATCTGGAAAGCAGCACTTGATGGTAGCGGAATTCAAAATGTAGCCGCATTCCCCATCCTACCAGTCAGCCAAAGCGAACTTGAATTTCCTAGCTTTGAACCCCCAGGAGACATTCCATCTGACGCACCTGGACTTCCAGCAATCAATGGTCAAGGTGACGATACGGAAGTACCTAGCGGTCCTCCACAAGGAGAAGAAGCAAGCCAAGATTTTCCTATCACCTTCCAATCGGTACCTACAGGTATTGTTGAGTCTCCCAATGGAGGCTTTACGGTAGCTGAATACTCCTACTTCCCTTATCCAGAAGGTAGAGCGCGTTTATATTCAGTTGGGGAAGATTTGAATATCCAAGAGACAATCACCAATGATGGTGATGGCTTTACTCAGTTAACTGGTACCGCATACGACGAAGAAGGCAACTTGTACGTACTGCAACACATGAACACCTCAGAATGGAAAAACATTCTGCAAGGTGGGGAAGTAATTGGTGATATCAGCAGTTCGATTATCAAAGTGAACGCAGATGGAACTCGCGAAACCATTTGGAACGGTAACGGCTTAGAAGCAGCTTCTGGTTTAACTTATCGTGATGGTGCTTTGTATACTGCAAACCGCGCTCGTTTAGCAGAACAAGGTCAATTAGTCAAGATTGACTTAAAGAGTGGAGTTGACAACCCCACAAAAGTTCCTGAGCCTGCTTCCATGCTTGGTTTATTAGGAATTGCAGCCGCTGGTGCAGCTTCTAAATATGCCAAGCGTAAGCGTCAAGAAGACAAGCTAGAAGAAATCTTGGACAACGTAGAAGTTCTTTAACAGTTATCATCTCACAGTAGTGCGACCATCTTGGTCGCTAGCAGGGAGCATCTTAGTCGCTGTCACAGTAGTGCGACCATCTTGGTCGCTAGCAGGCAGCAAGATGCTTTAGCACAAAGCTCTAGCAGGCAGCAAGATGCTCCCACTACAAAAATTTCGTAAACGATGACTGAATACTTAGAATCCAAGTAAAAACAGCAACTTGCTGTCTCATTAAAATGGCATAGCAACTTGCTGTTAAGATTTCCAGGTCTAGACCCGGACGCATTACCTAATCAAAAGTATAACTAGCACTATCAGGATTTTCAACAATGAAGTTTGTCACAAATTTATCATTAGCCTTTGCGAGTGCGGGATTCATGGTTTTGGCAGCAACAGCCGAAGCTAAAGCAGTAAATTTGACTTTCGATACCCAAATTGGCGAACCGGGGTTTGGTCCCGGACAGCTTTTCGTTCCCCAAGGTGTTGCTTATAACAATGCAGATGGAAATATCTATGTAAGTAACGGTCGCGGTTTTGACCCAACACCAGGAGGAGCTGGTTTTCTTCCTAATGTTGGCAACAGAGTTGATGTATTTAGTCCTGATGGTACTTATCTCCGGGCTATTGGAACTGGTGTTACAGGGCAAAAAGGAGCGGGTATAGACGAACCAGGAGATTTGAAGTTTGACACTATCTCTGGCAACTTATACGTAGCTGACGTTTTTAACAGCGAAATTGACGTATATAATCCCCAAACTGGAGAATTTGTGACCTCCTTTGGTTCATTCAGTGGTCAAGGACCTGGCGATTTGTTCTTCGGACCCGGTGGTATAGATTTTGACAGAGAAGGCAATTTGCACGTCACTGATTTTAGTGCTGACGTAGTAAAGGTTTACGGTAGAGATGGCGAATTAGTTAAAACCTATGGTGGTTTGGGTAACGCACCGGGACAGTTTGATGGACCTGCCGGTCTAGCTATATCTCAAAATACAGGCAATATTTACATCAACGACCAATTTAATAACCGGATTCAGGTACTCGACTCCAAAGCTAATCCTTTGTTTGCTTTTGGTACTGAAGGTACTGAATTGGGACAATTTAACGAGCCAATCGGTATTGACGTAGATGAATTCGAGAATATTTACGTTGCTGACTCGCAAAACAGCCGCGTTCAGGTATTCGATAAGGATGGTAATTTCTTAGCCGTATTTGGTGAACCTGTAGAAAATGCCGGTCCCCCCGCACCTGGAGAATTACCTTTTGCTACTAATCCTGCTGACTTAGAACCAGGTAAATTTAACTGGAGTGGTGGCTTAAGCTACAACGATAGCAAAGTTTATGTGGGTGATTTCTTCACTGGTCGCGTACAGGTATTAAATGTAGAAGGTAGAGATTCCAAGAAAGTACCCGAACCTGCAACAATGTTAGGTTTAGGAGTATTTGCCCTTGGTGCTGCTGCTACTAAATTGAGAAAGAATAAGCAACAATCTGCTTAATTTAGGATTTAACCGTATTAAGGTAGATTTTAAGACGTAGCAATGCTACGTCTCTACATCAGGAACAAAAAGAATTTAATTTCTACAGAAATCCAAAATATTACTGCTGAAGATTTACTTTATCGCTAATTGTGTATTTCAAAATTACTTAGGACTAGACAAGTATAAAAAAAGCTATTTGCTTTGAGAGTTTTAGGTTTAAACCTGGACGTATTAACCCACCCCTACCGGGAGTTCATTGATGAAATTAGTCAAAAATATATCATTAGCCTTTGTAAGTGCAGGATTTATGGTTTTGGCAGCTACCGCCGAAGCTAAAGCAATCAACTTAACATACGATAGCCAAATTGGTTCGCCAGGATTCGGTCCGGGAGAGCTTTTCGTTCCCCAAGGTATAACCGTACAGGACGATACTGGAAATGTTTATGTATCCAACGGTCGTGGTCTTAATCCAGATGGCTCTTTCAATCCAGAGCTTGGTAATAAAGTTGAGATATATAACCCTAGTGGTGAATATATTGGCGCAGTTGGTAGCGGTGGAACCGGACCTGGAGAATTTGACGAACCTTCAGCTCTAGAATTTAGCCCTAAAAACGGAAACCTTTATGTAGGTGATGTTTTTAACAATCGTGTCAATGTTTACGATTCAAAAGGTAACTTTGTCAATAGCTTTGGCGAAGGTTTATTTGGCGGTCTTATTGAAGGTAGAGCTTTCTTTGGGCCATCTGGAATCACATTCGATGAAACTAACAATGTATATGTAGGAGATTTCAGTAACGATCGCATTCTTAAATTTACCGAGGATGGCGAGTTGCTCGGTAGTATTGGTAGTGCTGGTACAGAACCAGGACAATTCCAAGGTCCAGCAGGTGTAAGAATATCTCCAACCAGCGGAAACTTTTTTGTTACCGACCAATTTAATAACCGTGTTCAGGTACTCACTCCCGAAGGAGAACCCCTCTTGGTCTTTGGGGAACAAGGTACCGGGGAAGGTCAATTTAATCAGCCGATTGGTGTTGAAGTTGACGACCAAGAAAATATTTATGTAGCTGACTCGATCAACAGCCGCGTGCAGGTATTTGACAGACAAGGTAACTTCTTAACTGCTTATGGCGAACCTGCTCTTAATGAAGAAGGTCAACCTGTTGCTCCCCCTCAACTTGGTGAACCTCCTTTTGGCGACCCATTAGACCTTACACCAGGTAGATTTAACTGGACTGCGGGTACATCACTAAACGATGGCAAACTTTATGTAGGTGACTTTTTCCAAGGTCGCGTACAGGTATTGAATGTAAACCGTGATGAAGATTCCAAGAAGGTTCCTGAACCTACAGCCTTATTAGGTCTAGGAGTATTTGCACTTGGTGGTGTTGCGACTAAAATGAGAAAGAACAAGCAACAATCTGCTTAATTAGGATTTAACGTTATTCAGCTAGATTTTGAGACGTAGCAGTGCTACGTCTCTACAAAGCGGAATCAATCAAAAGAGCAAGAAAAATTTTATTACCATATAAAATAATGACTTTGGCAACAAGTTTTATAAAAACACAAAATATTAGCGCCGAAGATTTACTTTATCGCTGGGTGTCCCGACTAGTCAATACTGAGGCTGTTAATTGGTTGAACGAAAAGCGACAGTTAATAAGGGATGGTGCAGCGACGCGGGTATTTTTTACCGCTTTTAGTGCGGTACCTCGTTATACGGGTAAAAAGGATATACAGCCAACTGTTGAAGAGTTAGAATCAGCCTCTAATATTTGCAATAACTGGTTTCCTGCTAATTGGACTGTAGACCAAGCCGCCAGAGTTTTACTGGTATTAAATTTACAGTTCAAAGATGTAGAACAATATTTGCGGACATTAGACCAAGTATTTGCCGCTGCGGATATGGGTGAATTAGTAGCACTATATCAAGCATTACCCTTGCTTGCTCATCCCGAACAACTTTGCGATCTGCTTGGAGCAGCGCTTCGCGATCGGGCTGCTGAAGGAATCCGGAGTAATATGACAGCGGTTTTCAATGCCGTTGCTTTGCAAAATCCTTATCCAGCAGAATATTTAGACAATCTAGCTTGGAATCAGATGGTCTTAAAAGCCTTGTTTGTCGGTAGTCCATTGCATTTAATTCAAGGACTCGACGAACGAGCAAACCCAGAACTAGCAAGAATGTTAGTTGATTACGCTCACGAACGTTGGGCAGCCGGACGCGACGTATCACCCGAATTGTGGCGATGCGTCGGAAAATTTGCCAACGATGAAATATTAACAGATTTAGAGCGTATTTTAACAGAATCTCACACTCAACCTTATTCAAACGGAAAAGGGCAACAGAAACTACTTGAGCGAACAGCTGCTGCTTTAGCTTGTGCTGAATGTCCCCTACCCCAAGCGCAAGATATTCTTGCTCAATATCCAGAATTAAAAGCTGATATTCAAGCAGGAAGGCTGACTTGGAAGAATGTTAGGAGTTAGGAGTTAGGAGTTAGGAGTTAGTAGTGATGAATTAATAAAATATTTTTAGTCTCACTTAAAAAGCTCTCTCGTAACTAGTACTCAATTGCATTAGTTTTGCTAAGTTAAATATTTTTTGTAGTGCGAGCATCTTGCTCGCTAGCTACTACCAGGGAGCGAGACGCTTCCACTACGAAAATTAATTGGAACGACTATAGAAGATTCAACTTCCATCCTCCTAACTCCTCACTCAACTATCAACCATCAACCATCAACTATCAACCATCAACCATCAACTATCAACCATCAACCATCAACTATCAAATTATGTATATAGATCCACATATTCACATGAGTTCCCGCACTACCGATGATTACGAAAAAATGCGTAATGCGGGTATTGTTGCGGTGATTGAACCTGCTTTCTGGATGGGACAACCCCGGACTAATATTGGTTCTTTTCAAGATTATTTCAGCAGCTTGGTGGGCTGGGAACGCTTTCGAGCATCGCAGTTTGGCATTAAACATTATTGCACTATTGGTTTGAACTCGAAGGAAGCTAATAACGAACCTTTAGCCGAACAGGTAATGGAATTACTACCTTTGTACGCTTGTAAGGAAGGTGTAGTTGCTATTGGTGAAATCGGTTACGACGATATGACACCTGCGGAAGATAAGTATTTTCGCTTGCAGCTAGAGTTAGCAAAAGAATTAGATATGTTAGTGATGATTCATACACCACACCGCGATAAAAAAGCGGGTACGAGTCACAGTATGGATGTATGTATCGAACATGGGTTAGAACCATCAAAAGTGATTGTAGACCACAATAACGAAGAAACCGTCAAAGAAGTATTAGATAGGGGTTTTTGGGCAGCGTTTACAATTTACCCCAATACTAAAATGGGTAACGCTCGCATGGTGGAAGTTGTGCGTCAATACGGTTGCGAACGAATCATCGTAGACAGCAGCGCCGACTGGGGAGTAAGTGACCCCTTAGCCGTACCAAAAACCGCTCAATTAATGATAGAAAGAGGGATTCCAGAAGCCCACGTCCGAGCCACCTGTTACGAAAACGCCCTCGCAGCATACAGCCAAAGTGGTCAAATACAGGAATCCGATTGGTTAAATCCATCACCAATCGACCAGCGGCAATTATTTAGCGGTAACTCCGTACTGCGGGGACAAAAACCAGTAGTCGAAGAATCTCAGTCCGAATACGCACTAATTGAATAAAAGTTAGGAGTTAGGAATTAGGAGTTATGAGTTAGGAGTTAGGAGTTATGAGTTAGGAGTTAGGAGTTAGGAGTTAGGAGTTAGGAGTTAGGAGTTAGGAGTTAGGAGTTAGGAGTTAGGAGTTAAAAATAAGAATTATCTTC
>NZ_JADEWL010000194.1 GCF_015207665.1 Plectonema cf. radiosum LEGE 06105 | reverse complement strand
ATTCTTTCTCTCAAATCTATAGCTTCATCTAAATGACTAACATCAACCATCGGGGAACGCATAATTAATCTTGGATAAACCTGTTGTGACCAAAGTTGTTCGCTTCTATTTATTCGTTGTATATCTAATTTAGGAATAGGAATAGTTATGGGATAAGGAATCGAGCCTTCACCAACAGACGTATAACCTGGATTGGTAATTACACATTTCCCTTGAGGAAAGCGCATAATTTCATCTGCGGTAAGAATCGGCATTGTCTGTAAATTATCAGTCCAAGTAATAGTCCGTCCTTCCTTGGAGTCACTGATAGACTTATTCTTAACAATAAATTCCTTATGTCCGTAGCCCGAAGAAAACTTGTCCGCAGTTGAGTAATTTGCTGGGTTGTAGAGGATTTTAGTACTGCAAGCGCTGATTATAGCGGTTGCTAAGTTGTCACCGTATGCGTTCGCTAGTTGTTCTAAAGATTGGACACCTAATACAAAACAAGCTCCATTACTTCTGTACTCGTTAATCCACTGAGGTAATGCTTTGAGGTACAGCGATGGTAATTCGTCGATAAATATTCCTAATGGGTCTTTCCTTTGGGTACATAGATTGCTCACAATAGTCATGTGAAGTGAGTAAGGCGAGTAATGGTCCGACAACATCGCGTCTGGGGTCATCTAATTTGAATATCAGGATTTGCTTTCCTGATAGTTTGGTAGAAATAGTACTTTTACCGATGAAAGAAGAAAGAAGCGATCGCTGGATAAAAGCAGAAAATATACCTACTGTGGTTGTGTCTATACTCGCAATAGTTTTCTCGCTGTCTTTTGCTTTGAGGTATTGTTGAAACGAAGCAGCAACCCAACGAGAAATCGTACCTGCTTCTACTGCTGCGTGTAACTTGTTGATAAAATCATCGATGGATTGGATGCAGTAAACGGTGGCTAAATCTGGACAATCACTACCCTTCGCCAGTTGGATTAATGCTTTAGCGAGTAAGTCAGCAGCTTTTGAGAAAAACTCGTCTCCTTTACCACTACCACCAGCATTTGCGTTAATTACGCTCGCAATTTGCGCTGCACTCACCGCATCTTCTTGATTCTCCATGAAATCAAGCGGGTTAATAACTTCACTGTATGGTTCACCAGGGGCAAATATTCGCACATCGTAACCGTAGCGTGCAGCGAGCGGTGCAAGTAATTTCATCTGGTCGCCTTTTTTGTCGTAGACAATTAGGGGGAAACCTTGCATCATGCAGCTTTCTGCCATACGGTCAATTGTGCCAAAGGTTTTACCGGAACCGGGAGCGCCAAGCACAAGGGTAGAACGTTCCGCATGGGGAATCCAAACGGTTGGGGATGCTCCAAGGAAGGTTTGAAGTGCTGCTCCAAATTTTCTGAATCTACCAGAGAACCAGTAGCGGGGAGAACCACACCAGAAAGTTACTTTGTTGTGTTTGCGTTCTTCAATTTGTTTGAGAGCCAGGTTGGTTGCTGCAAGTTTTTCACCTATCCCTACTACTTTTCCTGTAGAAATCTTGCCCTTTTTACCACTAGAAAATTGACTTAATATAAATAAGAATACTAATATTCCTATCATTGCTAAACCTTCGGGATTAGCGAAAGTTTTAAATAGTCCGTTAATATCAAGGCTTGATTTTATTCCGCTTGATTTTTGTTCAATGACTGTTTTATTATTAGTAATTTTGGATAATAAATATTGTTTCATATATAAATATAGTAACTTGGCTTAAAAACTATTATTAAAACCTTTTATAAATAAGGTCATTATTAGTAAGACAATTCCTAAACTAAAATTAAAATAGATAAGAAAGCGTACAATTCTAGAAGACAAACTATTACTCATATCCCGCTCTCCCTCTCTCACTCCCTCACTCCCTCACTCCTCCATCTTCAGTCTCCGATAAAAATAGGTGCATTAACTTCGTAAGTAAAAAACGGAACGGGACCAATAAAATATGGTGTTGCACCACAGGCATTTTTGAAACGAAAGAATAAAGCGGTGTCAACAGTATCAGTTTTCTCGTCGGGTTCCATAACTACTACTTTAAAAGCGCTTCCATAAGGCAATCTTCCAGTAGGCTCCTTACCTCCATTTACGGATTTCAAGCAACCCCAACCACCTTCTACCTTTTGATATTTTCCGCTAATCCAAGAGCTTCCTTCAAAGTTACCTCTAATGTTGCGTCCTGAATTTTCTAAATCATCAAGTTCGATGTGCGGACAATTTTCTCCTTCACAGGGGACGGAAAAGCCTGCTACATCAGAACCAGATACCGTGCGCTGACGACGTTTTTCTGCCGTACCCCAGATGAAATCAATTCTGGCAATCTTGTTACCTAATTCGGTTAAGGGAAGAGGAAAAGAAGTTAGAGGTACAGCGTTTAATCCTGGAATGTCTTTGATCAAGGTATTTTCCCAACCTTTGAAATTTGATAGTTGTACTGCACTAAGGTTGGGGATGTCAGAAATTGTGTATGTTGATAAATCAATTTGATTGAGTTTAAGATTCCCTAAAGTAGGATTTTGGGATAAAAGGTTTGTTAGAGAGGTATTGATATTTTTTTGAGGAGATTCGGTTTTTAAAAGTGTAGCGATAGGTAGTATTTTAGCTGCATTAGTTTGTCCTAAGTTTGGTATTACTTCTACTAAATTTTGAACAGTTTGTTCTCCTAATAATGGGAATTTATCTAACGTTAAGGTATCGAGGTTATTATTATCAGTAATATTGCTAAGGCTAAATAATTGAGGTTTCAATGCTTCCTCAATATCGCCTAAAGTCAGATATTCATCTGGAGTATCCCCGGCATTCCATTTACGAGCTAATCCGTTAACTTTTATTGAACCACCATTTTGTATTGCTGGCATTTGTTTAAATGAAATTCTTTGCCAGTCAGGTAATAAGACAATATTTCCTTCTAAGGGCAGAGTACGGGTAGGTAGATTGGTTTGGCTTTGTGCCGAAGATGGGTTTGAGTAAATGCTGATAGAAGCTAACAAAATGGGGAGAACTTTTAAAGTGATAAATTGAGAAATCTTCATTAATATATTTTAAGATATTTCTCTATAATTATCAATCAAATATTGTTATCAATGTGCTTGACTATTAACGTAAGTTTGTCTATCACAATAGTGATATCTCGATATTTTTAACTATCAACTATACATATTTAGTTAAATATATTTTCTAGTGAGCTATTAGAATATAAAATAAAGATGATGTCAAAAAAACAAAACAGCTAAGCACGGTAAAACTATGTCCAAATCCCTAATTCTCCAGGAAAGTAAGGAATACACATTCCGCTCGTATTTTGAAATGATTTACGAGCCAGAAGAAATTTTAGCGGAATTTGGATATAACCTGGTTCGGGCTAAATTATCCTTACCCAAAACCCAAAAGCCTCTTGATAGAATTGCTGATTTAAAGGACCGTATTGAACGAACTTTGCCTCGTGTTAGTCTAACAAGTGAAACTGCTCGTCGCGAAACACTTGTTGCACCATTATTATTAGAAGTTGCTACTTATTATTGTGATTGTCAGTTGCGTATTGAGTATCCCTTAGCAGTAAGCAAATGGTTAAAAGGAAACTTAGATTATTTATTACGTTCAAGCCAAAGCCTTTTAGTTGTGGAAGCAAAGAAGGATGATATAACTAGAGGATTCACACAAATGGCTGTAGAATTAATCGCTTTGTCTCAAGTAGAAGAACAGCCATTTCAATATGGGGCTGTAACAATTGGAGATGTTTGGCGTTTTGGTTTACTTGATGTTGAAGCTAAACGCATTACCTTTATATATTAAACTTTATTCCCTACCCGATGATTTGGAAGCATTAATGCTTGTTTTAGTAGGGATTGTTGAACGAGATTAGAAAATATAATATTATTTAAAGTACCCTTATTTAGTGTTTTTAACTCCCAAATAAAACATCTGGTTCTTCAGCCCAACGACTTGTATCTGAAGAAGCTACCGTACTTGTAAGATATATCCTGATATTACAGTCAAGGTAAACCTTAAGTTAAAATATGAATTTAAAGTAATATTATGTATTATCTACCTTTCACTAGCCCAACTTTAAGTATAGTGAGTTCCTATGGCAAAAGATAGATTTCATTATATTGTAAAAAATGCCTTACAAAAAGACGGCTGGAAAATCACGGCTGACCCTTATGAAATTAATGTAGATGATGTGGATTTTGAAATTGATTTAGCTGCCGAAGACCTTTTAGGAGCAGAACGAGAAGGACAAAAAATAGCGGTGGAAATCAAAAGTTTTATCAGCCCCTCAAATGTTTCCGAATTTCATACAGCTTTAGGTCAATTTTTAAATTATCGGGATGCCTTAGAAAAAATTGAACCAGAACGTTTACTTTATTTAGCCGTAAGAGTACCTGTTTACGAAACTTTCTTTCAACGCAAATTTATTATATCAGCAGTTAAAAAATATCAATTACGATTGATGATTTATGATGTAGAACAGGAGGTTATTCATCAATGGCTGTAGAACAATATAGACAATATATTCGACGTATTCTTGAAGAACGAAAAAAACGAGCTTCAATGTCACGAAATTACGAAGAGTATGAAGTGCAAACAATTTTTGATGAAAAGCAAGACCATTATCAACTACTTTATGTAGGTTGGCGTGGAAATAAACGCGATTTTGGTTGTATTTTACATCTTGATATTAAAGATGGGAAAATTTGGATTCAACACGATGGTACAGAAGTTGGAATTGCTAATCAATTAGTTGAAATGGGAGTACCAAAGCTTGATATTATTTTAGCATTCCATGAACCATATATACGTCAGTTTACCGAGTTTGGAACTTGAATTATTAGCTTATTATTTTCAGCACTCAAATAAGCAAGAAGGTTCTTTAGCCCACCTACTTGTATCTGGTGACGCAGCAGGACGAGCATAAACTGCTTTATTGCGAATCTCCACGATTTTATCTTCTTCCCGAATCATGCTGGGGGTAAATTGCGATAGCCCGAAGGGCGACGCTTCGCGTATCGCACTTCCAAAAAATCCCTCACGCTAACATTTAAAGGTTGTTTCCCAAGTTCAGAAGTGGGAAACTTCTGTGCATTCCGATAAAATATCTCCTGTGCCGTTTTTCTCACCATCAGCCCGATTTCAGCCGGAGTCAGTAGTTTCGTTTCTCTCAATAAGCGCAACCAATCTTTCTCGCAAAAATCTAATCCAGGAAAATATTTAGCTAGATGTAATTTAAAGATTTCATATCTTGCTCCAGTATGAGGAAGGTCTACAAAAATAATCTCATCAAAACGACGTATTAATTCTGGAGGTAAAAGCTCTAATCTGTTGACGGTAGCCATAACTAATACCTGTGATGTTCTCTCTTGCATCCAAGTAAGCAACTTCCCTGCTAATTGACGAGATACACCACCGTCCGAGTCAGAATCGAAACCAGCAAAACCTTTATCGAAGTCATCAAAATAGAGAACCAAACCGTGTTCTCCATTCGCATCGCAAAATTGTAAAAACTCTCGTAAATTCTTCCTTGATTCGTATGCAGTAGCGCCCCGTAAACCAGCCCAGTCAGCAGCAACCATTGGGACACCCATTTTTTTCGCTGCTAATTTCGCGCTGAGTGATTTCCCAGTTCCTGGTGGTCCCCAAAGAATCATACCTTTTGGAAAGCTAAGATTATGTTGTTTCGCTTCTGGTTTAAGTAGAACAGCAGCACGTTCCAATATTTCTTCTAATAAATCCAAACCGGCAGATGAAGGTACATCTGGTTCGCTAATAAACTCTACACCCTGACCTTTTAGCTTGCTCTTCTTGTAATCTAATACCCCATCAATTAATTCTTCTAAGGTATAAGTAAATCGAGATAAACGTTTCAATAACATTTCTAATTCACCAAGCGGTAAACCCAAACAAGTACGGACTAAAGTTTCAGATTTAATATTATTTGTAGAAAATTTTTTATCACAAAAGTTTTGAACAAGATTTTTAATATCTGATGGACTAGGTAACGGATTAATTAATGTTGGAATTAAAGGTGCTAACGAGTGAGGAAGTTCAACATAGCTTTCCATACATACGAGAAATCTTGGTACAGAATTTGCTTTTAAGTCATAAACTAAGTTACTCAGCACCATTTCTGTTTGCTGGGACAACATACCTGTTAAGATATCCGGCGAAATGACACCTTCAACTAGGAATATACCTGGTACATCGGGGTGTTGTAATAACCAATTTAATCCTGAAAAAAATTGGTATTGAGTAAATATAAGTTGCTGATTATTATTAAAAAGTTGTAATTCAGAATAACCCTTATTCCAAAAGTATAAAGGTAAACAAATATTTTGGGCTAATTCATGAATAAACTCTAGTATTTTAAATCTTTCCGTAATAGGACTTTCTATTGCAACAACAGTTTGTTTACTGTCAAATAGTAATGGTAAATCATTTAAATTCATAATTATTTTAGTATCTTTGAACCAGGACTTCCCTCACTCTCTCCCTCTCTCCCTCCCTCACTCCTCTTTCACGGTAAATAAGTCCTTCGGTAATTAACACTAGCCCACTTTTTCGCTTGCTTAATAGTCCACATTGGTTCGGGTGGCAATAATGGTACATCTCGCAACTGACTAATATATGTATAATCACCCGATACTCTCGCAATAACTTTAGCTATAACTTTGCAACAACGATACGGATATTTAACAGCTTGCTTCTCACTAAAGCGAATCACGACCCAATTATTTTGAGTAAAAAATTTATTTCTTCTATTATCTTTTCCTTGGTCAATACAATGATGTGGTTCTTTCGTGTTACCTACATAAGGTTCGTCAATCTCGATATCAATGCTTAAACCGCTTTTATGTACTAGTAGAAAATCTGCTGAGTAAGGGTGAGGAAATTTTGGATTATGAAATGCTAGTCCTTGAACTATATTTGGAAAAATACCCTTAGTAATTTGATAAAAAGTTTTTTCAGAAACACCTGCGGGAGCATCACTCTTACCGTCGGGTTGTAATATTTTTCCTTGTAAGGAGCGATTTCGTTTTGCTTCACGCTTCGGTAGACGCATTGCAGTAATATTATCTTTTTTCGTATTAAGTTGAATTCTAGAGGAAATATTTTTTCTGCTTGGTTGTTTAGATAAGCTTGATATAAAGCATAAGCAGCCTAAGTTGACAAAAGTCCATACAGCAAGAATTAGCCAAAGGGGATATAAATCAAGAAAATAAAAATAAATCGAAACAAAAAAATTGATACAAATCAATGCGTAAAATATTTTGTTTAAAACATAGTCACTGTCATAGGTTTCTTTATTTGATAAATTTACTTGCTTACTATCAATTGTATAAAAACGTTGCTTAAAATTTGGTGTCGGATTCTCCGCAATAAATTTAAGTATTAAACGTGGATAAAATATTGCAGGATAATACTGGTTCACTCAATTATTATTTTTAATTTAAATGTTGAAATTAATTATTCGCTTGAGATTGTTTGGGTAACGGTTTTTTCAAACTGTCTTCAATCCCTAGCAATCCCAATTCCGTCAATAGAGGTAAAGATACTTTTGTTGTTTGAGCAACTTCAACTAAAGATTTATCGGAGATATTTCGAGCCAATGCAATGAATTCCCTAACCTTAGTAACAACAGGGTCAGATGGTGGAGTATAACCCTTACGAATAGCACAAACCAAACCACGTTCAATATCGTTAATCGTCGCTCTCCGGAAAGAATCAACTTTTATGGTCGGTTCTATTCCTTGGGGATTGGGAGTTTGATTAGATATGCTTAAACCACTGTAAGTCGGCGAGCTACTACTCTTTTTTAGGTTGAAAGTATACAGATATGTCTTTCCATCACTGCTTTTAGTCTTAACGAACAAATTTGTTATATTCGTTGTAGTTAAATTAGGAAACTTTAACGGCTGTATTTTACGTAGAAAAACAGTTGTGGCTTGTCCACTATCTAAAGGCACGTCAGTAGCATAAGTGAAGTGAATAGGGTCTGCTAGAAAAATTTGAGTAATACGTTCGTTTACCCCAGAGAAATCAACAGCAGTCGCTCGACCAGTCCAAACTTTTATTTCAATGGCTTTTGAGTTCAGACCTCTAGCTTCGCTGGCATTAACTGTTAATATCGCAGACTGAGCATGGGATGGAGTTGCTAAGAATATAGTAGATATTCCAAACGCGATGATTGATTTTTTCAAAATATTTGTTTTCATAATTCGAGATTCTTAACGAGAGATTTCAAAAAAGCCATTGAATAACACAAAAACCTTCGTACCTACAGGTACAATAGCAACATCGGGATGATTCATAATTTCGCTATCCGCTTTATTCGCACGTTGACTTAATCGTTGTGACATAGGTTTGAAAAATCCTTCTACAGCTGCGGCTAAGACATTTGCTTTACTAGCTTTTGAGTTAAATGTCTGACTACTAAAACCATCATTAGAAATCACCGTCGAAGATTGGCTTTGATTTTGATTGAATACTTCCCCAGCGCGACCTGCTGCACCCAATAATCCGATTAAAATATCTTGTTGTGCGATAGCTCTACTTTTATCGGAGATAGATTTTGCAGTTAAAGGTTTATTGTTTTCCCCTCGAACTAAAATTGTATTTTGGGGTATTGTTTGTTGTTGAATTTGACCGGACGAGTCTTTATAAACGATTGCAACAACGGTTTGCTTAACAAGCTTATTAATCTTGGAAACTGAATTGATTTCTGTGATTAGAATAGTTCCTTTTGACAATGCAATACGTTTATCTATAGATAAAACGTCTTCCCGTAATTCGATTGCAAAGCGTTCCTGATTTTCATCTTCCTCACTCCAAATTATTGGTACTAAAACGGATGCTTCTGCGCTTGTACCTATTTGTACTTGAATTGGAGAATTAGAAGCGGTAATAGTTTCTTGTTGAAAATTAGTAGGGGTTCGATTTAAAATACCCAATTCCCCTGGTGTTGGAATTTCGCTCTGGTTTCTATTTAACTTATTACTTGGAATTGTTGAAAGAGCAGAAGCTTTATCTTGTTCGTTATTAGAAGCATTTGCAATTTGGATTGGAGATGCATCATTCTCCGAATTATCAGGCGTATTTTTGCTTTCTGAAGTTTCGGATTGATTTGGTAATGACTGTGCTTGTTCAAATGTTTGATTATCTTGTGTCCAATTTTTGTTACCCAGTGATGTTGTTTGTTGTCCTAAAGTTGCAAGTTGATTCCAACACTCGAAGGGGTCTATTTTTTCACTTTTTGTTGGGGAGGGAGCGGGGGAAGGATTAACAACTGTATTCTTTGGTTGTATATTGTTTGGCACTCTTTCTCGAATAATTTTTGGTGGAGATGGTACTGTTTCTCGAATAATTCTTGGTGGTGATGGTACTGTTTCTCGAATGATTCTGGGTTTACTCGGTTTTGGTTTACGAGCTGTTCTCACGGGTTTATTTGGCTTTGGTGGAGGTGGTGGTGATTGTTCTACTGGTTGTTCAACATTCCGACTTGCTTGGTTCCGTAGCGCTAATTCAGCTTTGAGACGTGCTGCTTCGTCGCTTTCTGAAGCTAAAACAGGTGGTGTTGATTCTAGTACAGGAGCTTTAACAACTGGTTTAGGGGCAAAGAAAATTGACCATATCATCCAGCCAGAAGTCATAACGCTACCGACTAGTAGAGATGCGATCTGCTTGCAGCAGCGCTTCGCTATCGCAAACCTAATTAAAGGATTTTCACTTCCTGATTGCGCTTCTGCTTGTTCGTTATCTCGCTCAATTAAAAATTCTTGGTCAATTAAAGCTACTTGTTCGGGTTGATATCCCGATATTTCCAATTCTTCTTCAGAAGTTAATTCATCATCGACTGATTCCAAATCATAGTTTTCTTGATTATTGTTCATATAAAATCACTATTTATTAGTTTCATAACTTTCTCACTCCCTCACTCCCTCACTCTGCCTTTCTTCAGTAAATTCAGAAATTTTAGTTATTTCCAAACCCGCACTTCTAATTTCATATAATTGCTGTTCTAATGCCGAACTATCATTCGATTGTGGAGAAGGAATATCAACCGCTTGTAATCTAAAAGTACGATTAAAATTAATTTCCTCATCCGCACCACCAGCCAAGTTTACTAATACTCTTGTTGCCAC
>NZ_JADEWL010000193.1 GCF_015207665.1 Plectonema cf. radiosum LEGE 06105 | reverse complement strand
CAGCGTCAGATGTGTATAAGACACAGATATATATTTCTCCCCCTTGCTCCCTGCCCCCTTCTCCCTGCCTCCCCTCTAGGCGATTAATCACTAATTCCGAGCCAATGTAAAATACCGCTAATTCTCCATCAATTAACCAAGCATTGAAATCACTTTTTTGTTGGGTGTTTCTAGTGCATTCATAAGCAGATAATCCGTGAACTTTTCCAGCTAATAAACCATGCTGGTCAAATATTTCGATTACTTCAGGACAATAGCTTTTATCTAAAATTGGTTTATCAATAGCTTCAATAATCATTGATAGCCATTTCGGATATTGCGATAAAACGGAAAAAACTTCTGGATTTGAATTAATTTCTTTCTCTATCATTTTGTTTTACTTTAAAAAATATTGTTTAATTCTTCTGGAGAAGCTAAATCTCCACCATCAGTGGGTAAAGGGAATAATTTCTCTGCCAACTCTCTACGTTCTAAAAACTGTGCGGAGCGTTGAGTATCACTTACCTGTAAGCCATTATTTTCAATTAGTCTCTTACGCACAAAATCCCATTTACTTTCCGACCAATTCATCTCATCAATATCAGCAGCGGGAACCTTCAACTTGTGTAACAAAGGGACGTATGCTTCTGTACCACGGGTGTAAGCTGGATTGATAATTACCGCTCTACCCGTACCCATTTTGGCAAACTGTGCTGGTTCCAATAAATGCCGCTTTTGATGATGTTCGTTGCTACTGCTTCCACCACCACCTTTCCCCATACTTCGAGATTTAGAATTAAATTTGATTTCCATTTCTCCTAAGTAATCGCTAAAAATCTTTGCAGATTCAGGGTCTTGAGGATTGAAAATAAATTTGGTTGCAGTACCTCCTAAAATTGCTCGTGATAGTTCTTTCCCGTAAACCTTCTCCAGTTGAGCAATATTTTGATAACCTAAAATACCCACAAAACCATCCTCACGTCCTTCATTTAACCAGTTGACAAGCGCTGGTAAATAGAACGTCGGTAACTCATCCAAAGCTACAATTAAAGGGTCTGTACGCGGTACGGTGCGGGTGATATTTCGCGTCACAATCATGTGTAAAATAGCAGCAAGCAGAGGACTAACAATATCTCTATTGTTTCTATCCAGACCAAAAATAATTAGTTGCTTACCATCTAAATCAAGCGGTAACGTTGTTTGACCGCAAAATGCACCGACAAAATCCCGTTTGAGAAAGCGCTGAAACATTCGTTGTGCTGTACCGATGATTGATGCAGCAGTCTTTTCTGAATCTTTGACGCTGATTAACTGCGATAATGGTCGAGAAGTCCAAACTTTCAATTTCTCCTTTGATGCTGCTTCGAGTCTAGCTGCAAGATTTGGCAAGGATAAAATTGCTTGTGCCATCATCAAATCGCAATATTTTTCCTCTCCAGTTAAAGTTTTAATAGCTTTGGTAACAAGTAAAATCCCCTCCACCAAAGAATCTCCAGCCTCCTCAAAGAATTTATCGCTGCTAGCGTTTGCACCTCTATCAAAGTTGCGTGAGATAACTTGTGTAAGTTGTCCTGCTGCGATCGCATCTTCCTCATCTCTCAATAAATCTAAAGGATTACAAGTTTCACTTTCAGCAAATCCTGGTGCAAATATTCTCACGCTGTAACCCCGCTTCATTGCATAAGCCACAGCTCGTTTGGTTTGCGCTGGAAACTTGAAATCGTAGAGCAGCATGGGAAACCCTTGGTCGAATGCACTACGAATTAAGGGGTCTATCACAGAGAAAGTTTTACCAGAACCAGCTGCACCAATAACAGCTATTCCCCTTTGAGCATCTGGTACATATAAAGTTGAATTGGG
Organism: Plectonema cf. radiosum LEGE 06105; assembly: GCF_015207665.1. Classification (GTDB taxonomy): domain Bacteria; phylum Cyanobacteriota; class Cyanobacteriia; order Cyanobacteriales; family Nostocaceae; genus Rivularia; species Rivularia radiosa_A. Next base: position 8,472 of record NZ_JADEWL010000193.1, on the reverse strand, counting down.
TGAAAGCCATCGTTGTGTGAATTTTGGTGTAGTTTTGAGTAAACCGCGAGAATACCATTGTTTTTGCAGAGCCGTTTTGATGTACGGGGGAGTTCCAACATACAATCCGACATAATTGCGAGTTGGCTTAGATATCTGCTTTTTAGCTTTTTTGGCTGCTTGGGATTTTTCTCGACTACCACCCCAATAACTAGTAGCAACTTTACCCTTATGATTACTTCCGGAAATTAATTTTAAAATACCAATGCTAGCAAAACAACCCAACAGTACTAATCCAGATTGAGATTTCATCAAATCAGCTAATTTATCAATCTGAGAATTTTGCGGTGTTGTTAACGGTTGTTGTACTTGGAGAAAATTGTTATTCATGCTTTCCCCCAGATACGAAATCTTGATTTAAGCGAATATATTTACCTTGCTGATAACAAAATTCAGTTTGTGATAATAATTTATCAGTATCTGTAATTTGAGTAATATTTAAACAAGGAAATCCTTGATTCACGGTTTCTGAAACTTGAACGAGTTTTTCTGCTATGGGAAGATAGGGATTAGCAATAAATTCTAAAAGTACCTTACCCGACTCGTTGTAAACGGAATATAAACACCCAGTAGCACCGCAAAGTTGAGGAGAACCATAATCAAAAATATACAAATTTCCAGCATCGTGGGATGAAATTTGCATCACTTTGATTGATGAAATATCTAAATGGCGAGTTGATTTTTGAGATAAAACCTGTTTTAAAAGAGATTGTGGTACAACTATTTCTGCACTCTCCCAAGTTAATCTAGGGCTATTTTTAGATAAACTTGTATGTAAAGCCGATACAGTAAAAATCATCACTATAATAAATAAAAATAAAGCGATGATTTTATTTTTACTCAGTGGTAATTTTGAAAATCGATAGATATTTGATTGCATAATTAATCTTTTAAGAAAGGCAGGTGGCAGAGGGCAGCTTTGCTGAAGGGAGTTGGAAGAGCAAGTTTTGATTTATGGTTCTAACTTTCATTAAGAAGGACATATTAAGCTTTTGTCTTCTTCCTTGAACGAGAAGAACAAACTAATACCTCCTGCCTTCTTTATAAACAATCCATTGATTTTAAATTCTGTTTGTATTGATAATTAGTATTTTTTCCATATTCTTTAACTGAAATTCCTTTACTTAAATCACTAACTTGTGAATCAATTGGAATATTTGTACCTGCAAAATGCATTTGAGACGCACGTTCAACTAATCTATCTCCAGTAAAAGGTTTACCTATGCTTGAGTCAGTTTGCTGCGATGCTATTGACAGTAAATTGCTGGTTTCTGATTCCATTAAAGAGTGCTGTTCTTGCGGTGAGAAATACTGTGTCATCTCCAAAGAAGTAACTGTTTCTCCTACATCCAACTTTTTTAAAAACTCTTTTCCACCTGGTTTACTAGTGATAATCTTCCGTACTTCCGGACTTGAAGACATAAAATGCATTGCACCAAGCGCTCTACCACAATTAAGAGAATTATCGCAAACATAATTTCCCACAAAGCTATAGTTATTTTCTACATTTGATAATGCAGAATTTAAAGCATCACGATTAGTACCAGATGAATGAACATTTTTGCAATCTTCTTTTAAAACTGGCATTAAATTAGATAGGTTGTTTTCTTTCTCACCGTTAATAATTGGAGAATTATAGAAAGTAAATCCACTACTTTTTAAACCTGTAGGAGTAGAGATTCCATTTTTATTAGAATCAATCTGACCCAAAAATATTGCTTCTTTTTCCTTATAAGTCATAAACGGAACAGGACCGATAAAATACGGAGTACATCCCAAGTCAATAAAATTATTCCGCATACAAACTCGGAAGAATAACGATTGAGATATCTTTCCATCAACTTCCGAGACATCCCACACAGCAACTTTAAAAGCATCACCAAATAAATTTCTACCAGTTGGCTCTTTTCCACTATTAACCGAACCAAGAATACCTTTTCCACCTTTAACTAACTGATATTTACCGCTAATCCAAGCTTTACCCTTAATAGCAGGAGAGCCAGATAATTCAATATGAGCGCAATCTTGCTCGCAAGGAACTGCAAATCCTTCTTTGTTACTACCTGAAATAGTTCGATTTCGTTTTTGTTCATCGGTTGCAAAGGCAATATCTACTATCCCAACTTCCATTCCTACGGGGTTAGCAGGATTTGGGAATTGAGAAAATGGTACATCGCTCAATCCGGGTACTTCATCAATGTAAACTCCTTGCCATTGATCAAAGCTAGCAATCGGAGTTGTAGATAATCCCGGAATTGAATCGAGATTGTAAGATGTTAAATCCAAAGATTCAAAATTCAACTGACCCAAATGGGGAGATTCATTGAGTAAATTGCTGATAGTTTGATTGATGTTAAATGACTGGGATAAATTTTGTGAGAGTAAATCTAGAATTGGTTTGATATTTACTATTGGAAATTTTTGCAAATCCGGTATTGCCTTAACCAAGCTATCTAAAGTTTGAAATTTTACTACACCGAAACTCTCCAAATTAGTTTCTTGTAAATTTGAGTTAGCAATTTGAGAAATATCAGCAAGTGAAAATTCTTGAAGCTTAAAAGAGTCCTGAAAATCACCCAGCATCGTAAATGAATCGGGTGTTTGTCCTACATTCCAACTACGAGATGGGTCATATCCTAATTCAGAGGTAACATTATTTGGTGCTTGGAATGAGCCTCCTGCGGTAATCGCTGGCATTTTAGAAAACGTAATTTGATTCCAATCTGGTAAGCGAGTGTTCTGCCATTCGACCGTAGGAATTCGGGAGTGTGCTGAAGAAGGATTAGATATCGATTTTTGCTGCCATGTAATGAGAATAGCACCAAAAATTAATAGTGATAAACTTAATCGGGAAGCAAATATCAAATGTTTTTTTAGTAATTTCATTATCTTGATATAGAAAATATTTAATTATTGATAAATAAAGCGATTATAAATGAAGTTTTATTTTTATTTATCTCATAACTGAATTACTCCCGATTTCAATTAGTCGATTAACCAACCGCATCGAAATACCGCTTTTACGAGCAGCAGTGTTTACAGGTTCCCCCATCCTTACCTCAATTAAAAAGTTCGCTATTCTTGACCATAAGCGAGATTCTCTACTAATCAAGCCTCTAGTATTAACAATTTTTAAGCCTTTACTAATTTGCCGTAACTCATTAATATTTGTGATGTTAGAAAACTGAGTATCTTCTAAAGTTATTTTGCTATCAGGGATGATTTCAAGAGTATGATAAGTGGGAGTTTTGCTTTCTATTCCCACTTTAAATAAATATACCTTTCTTGCAGATTTACCTTTTGCAATAACAGTTAGTAAGCTTGTATTTGAATTGGGTAACTGCGGTACTTTTAACGGATTTATTCGTCGTAAGTGTATTACTGTTGCTCCTTCTTGTTCACATTTTCTTCCTTCTGTAGATAAACAGCCGTCAACATCGAGAGTTGCGATCGCCGGATTATCCAACCAAACTTTTTCTACAATTTCACCACTTTTGATAAATGAAATATTCACCCCGTATCCTGGGGACAGTTCAATTTTGGGTATATTTTGGGAATTATGACCAGTAGCTACTCCCTGGGGAATTTGCTTCACACTCTGTTTTATTTCACTTGCAATTACTGGTGATAAATCAAATAAAAAAAATGTGAAATAAGAAACAAGAATAAAGCGATTTATAACTGAATATTGCTTACTCATTACTAATACCCTAACTAAAATTGAAAAGATTGATTAACAAATACCTGCACGTTAGTACCAGCTTTGACATACCAAACATCTTCTTGTTGTTGTAGTTTTTGTAATGCTTGCTGATTACGTCTGAGAATTTGCTGAGTTAATGGTTCAAATCCCCCTTCTAAAACTGCTCCTAAAATATTTTCTCGACTTCTTCTGACAGACGAAAAAGAATTAGTACCACCAAATCCACTGCTGGTTGATATTTGTTCTTCTTTAGGCTGGTTAATAACTTTACCGACTTTAGCCAGAGAGCCTACAGCGAATATTTGTGCATCTCTTCGTGCAATTTCTCCCTTATTACTGTTCAAACGAGATGCAATTAAAGGTTTTCCATTAGTGCCACGAATCGTAATTGAATTTGGCGGAAGGATATATTCTTCTCCATTGATCAAAACCTGGGTTGCTTGGAGTTCAACAAATCCTCCGCTAGCGACGTTATTAATTTGGGCTACTACTTGAGAACCTGGTGGTAAAACTACTAAGCCTTCTCCCATAGTTAATGGTTGTTGCAGTTCTATGACAAATTTTTCGCTTTTGGAGTTATTTTTAGATTTTAGATTTGGATTATTGCTAGTAAAATGTTCACTCCAAATTAAAGGGGTTAATAGTTTTCCATCAACAAATGTACCTACTGTTAGTTGATAATTGTTTTGGTATCCAATAATAGAGGCTTCTTCACTATGAAGCGGTTCTAATTCATCCGTATTTAATGTTTGTGTAGTCTGGACTGCTGAAACCAAAGTTGCTGAAGGAATTACTGGTTTTTGTTGTTCGACTGTTACGGTATCAATCGTACTACCTTTGTGTTGCTCATCGATATTTGTCGTAATTGTGCTGCTGCCATAGCTTCCTAAACGACTAATTCTAGACCATTCTTCCATCGGGTCAGCCTTTTCTTCGGTAGGGGTACTAATTGGTTTGCTTACTTTGTTTGCAACTGGCTGGAATTGCCTTACTGCTGGAGTGCTTGGAGGAGAATTATATCTTACAGTTTGAGGTTGAAGACGGGGTATATAAGGAACTTGAGATAAAGGCAATTGTCTTGAAACTATTTGAGTCCGAACAGGTAAGTTCGGTTCTCTTGTTGGAGTTGTTCGAGTTACGGGTGGTAAATTCGGCTCCTTATTAGGTTTAACTTTGGGTTTGCTGACAGTAGTTTTAGGACTTTTAGCACGCTCTACAGATTTGATTTTTTCTGCTTGAGTTGATAGTGCCAATTCTGCTTTTAACTTTCCGGTTTCATTTTCCTCTTGATTATCAGCAATTTCTACTTTGGGTTTGGATTGTTTCGAGTATTGTGCTGTTGGTGCAGTTTTAAGACTACCCGACATAATGCTGTTTAAAACTGTCGCAGCAGAACCGAATACAACCAGCATTACCAAACCGACAGCGCCAAACTTAGCAAAAGGGTTGCTGTAAAAATTTTGTTGAGTTTTTCCTACTTGAGGGTCATCAAATAATTCTTGAGTTGCAATTGGATTTGGAGCATCGGTTTGATTCTGTATTTCTTCTGGTTTAATCTCCTCCTCTTCACTGAATTCAGGTTGATTTTGTGTTTGATTTCCATCATGAAAACCAAGTAGTTTAGCAAAGCTTGCTTCATTCCAATCACTTTCGGATTCATCTGACTTTTTTAAGTCATTCTCAACTGAATGCTCACTCATTATAAATTCTCCGCTTGTAAATCTCGAATCGCATAAATTTCTAATCCACTAGCGCGTACTTGATAAATTACTTCAGCTAAATTACTTGTATTAACAGGTGAAGAGGGAGCAACTACTGCTCGAACAAATATTTCTTTATTAAACGGAATCACCTCTCCTAAATTATTAGTTTGGTCAAATACATTCAAATTTGCAATCATTTTTACTTTCCATTTTCCTTCTTCAATTTTGGTAGGTGATTGAATAGACAGTGGAATTAGAACGACTTGGGTTGTACCTTTAAACACTCCCTGCGGTGTCATTGAAGCAAGCTTTTGTAAAAATTCTTTACGGAAGTCTGACGATAATGCATAGGATGCTTGCCACGCTCCTAATGGTACTTTATTTCCTCTTGCTTCACGCTGTCCAATATCCACACCCTTGTCTTGTAATGGTTTAGCGTTCTCTTCAACGGTGTCCGGTGGTAATGTTCCTGACCAATTCATCATCAAAGTCATAGTGTCGGAAACAAAACGAGATACCACTTGGGGAGTGCGATCGCTATTTCCTAACGCTGCAACTTTTATTGCGTCTCCTGTCTCTAATTGCACTAAAGAAGGAGGTGGTTTTTTATTTAATTGCGAATAGGAACCGTAAAGTAATATAAGCATAAAAAATGTAATCAGATGTAATCCAAAAGTTCCAATTGCGAATAATGCTAAAGTATCGCCAGTTGATAAGTTTTTTGAAGCACGATTTAAAAACCGTAATCTTTTTATTTTTGGAGTATCTGAATTCAAATTATTATCTAGATTCGTCATATTTTTCTATTTACTAACAATTCTTGTTACGAAAGTAGAAAGACCAAAACTCGCAATACTTGAAAAACTTCTAAAAACCGCTAACCCACCACCTGCTGCTAAAACTACAGATAAAATTGGTGCAAGAAGACCAATTGCAAATGCAAAAATCATTGGGTCGTTATTGTCAGCATTCAAGACCATAGTGGCAACTAAACCGGAAATAATATTGAAGCAAAGCTTTATCATTCCAACTGAGAAGAAACCCGTTAACCATGCAAAAATAGCTTTTTGACCCACAGGAAGTAATGAACCTCCAACAGCCAATGGTCCAAGTAGTGCAGTCAATAACATACAAATCTCTATTATCCATTGGAAAGCTGCCGCAAGTGCGAGTAGCCAACCACGTACTGCTAACTGAAAAATATTGGTGTTGAAAAAATCGCTGGCATTTGATAGCCAATATGGGCGGTTATCTTGTTCCGCTTCTGCTTCAATTTGCTTTGCTTGTCGGGCTGCATTTTGCAAACACTCAGTCTGTTGCGTTGGGTCAGCAATGGTATTACATTGATTAATCAACGATTCAATTGCGTCTGTTTTACCCGTTTTGAGCATTAAGAGTTGATAAGCTTCTTGCAATTGGATAGAAGCAGACGTGGAAACCAAGAGAGTTTGGTTGGTTTGATTGATGATTCCTCGTAAACCTTTAGTCACAGCGATTAATTGTTGACCGTTGTTCGCAAGTAAGACTATGACAACGATTGTCCAGATTAGTTCGGTAAATCCCTTGGAACTATCACCGTCAATCATTTCCTTCGTCCATTGGACTATGAAAATCAGGAGAGTGCCAACTGCGAAGAAGATTCCGAGATTTGCGATCGCATTATAAAGCCCTCCACCCAAAACGTCATCCCAAAGCTGATCGATTGATTGTGCAACAGCTTCGCTAGCAGCAACCCCATCTTCCGTAATTGTGGAAGCTGCTTGACCGGGATTTTCTGGTTGAACTTGAGAAAGGATAAGTCCGTATTTCAGTACTGAGTAGAACATACGGGTGCATCTTCAATTAAAACAATCTTGACTGTGCAGCCGTTCTTAGATTACTAAAACCTTGACCAACAGATTCTTTTTGACGTGCTTGATTTTGCCCATCTAAGGAGCGAGATATATTCGTTAAGTTTAGATTCGCCAAATCTTGCGATTGTTTTGTTTTCAAGCCATCAGGTTAGAGTCGATGGGAGCTATTACGCCCCGCACCTCTCCTTCATATCCGGACGTGCAGCTTTCACCGCATCCGGCTACTAGAATGAATAGAAAGTTAGAGTCCAATTTTACTTACTGTTCCTGCTAGTTATGCAGAGGTAGTTCCATTTTCATAGGAATCGCCTAACAGCTTTCTAATCTTTCTCACCTTTCTTGCTCATGTGGATATATTGATGACAACTTTGATGTACAACTGTCAGGTTTTTATGTTTCCAGTTGTTATGGTTGCCGTCTATGTGGTGTAAGTGTATAGATTCGTCATCTATGAACTTTAAGCCACAGTGACCACACGTATGGGATTGTTTTATTAATAGTTTTGAGGTTAGGTCGTGGTATAGTTTACTTTTGCGTTTGCTCCAGTAAACTAAATTCCCGTCAAATGGTGATTTATTACCTTTAACCATGATGTGACGGTTTTCGGAGTAAGGAATTGATGGGAACGCTTTATCTAGTAATTTTTTACTTGAGTAGCGGTCTTGTTTCTTCTCCTTATTAAATACCTTAAATGTTCTGTGTTGTAGATGGTATAAGCTGAATCTGGAACCGTCTAATTTACAGTACTTGTGGTATTGTCTCCATCCTCTGACTATTGGTGCGAGCTTTTTAGCTTTCACCTTTGCCCCATAGTTAGAACATTTAACGATTTTCTTGACTTTCTTACGAAATGCTTTGAAGTTATCCGCTGAAGGGATGCTTCTAAACTTTCCATTTTGTTGGACGTAAAACCTCCAACCTAAGAATTCAAATCCATCTGTCGAAGCGGTTAACTTGGTTTTTGCTTCACTTACATTCATTCCTTTTTGTCCTAGAAATTCTCTGACTTTCCTTAGTGCCAGGTCTGCATCGTCTTGAGGTCTAAGTATTAGTCGGGTAGGTCGGGGATATTGCTATCCCTTTCCCCCCTAAGAACCGGACTTACAAGTTTTCCAAGTATCACGGCTCAAGCAAATCACGCAGGCTTCCCGTAATGTATTTGCTGGTGACACAT
>NZ_JADEWL010000192.1 GCF_015207665.1 Plectonema cf. radiosum LEGE 06105 | reverse complement strand
CCTAACTCCCAACTCCTAACTCCCAACTCCTAGCTCCTAACTCCCAACTCCTAACTCCAAACTCCTAACTCCTAACTCCTAACTCCTAACTCCTAACTCCTAACTCCTAACTCCTAACTCCTAACTCCTAACTCCCAACTCCTAACTCCTAACTCCCAACTCCCAACTCCTTTAATTCCTGATAACTGTCTTTAGATAGACATCCAATTTTCCAAAAGTTGTGAGAATGTAGGACGTAAACAGTTAAATTTGAACAATTTGTTTTATGAGTTTTGGTATTTTTGAGATATTTGGGATTTTTCTGCTGCTTTCTTCATTACAACCAATTTGGCAGCGTCGTCAAATGGAGTATCGCCGCTTCCGTAGTATCGATGAGTTTCAACAAAGTCGTAAAAGTCGGGTAATTCTGCTGATTCACCGTCAAGAGTCTATTAGTTTTTTGGGTATACCCATTTCGAGCTATATTACCATCGAAGATTCCGAAAAAATTCTCCGAGCAATTCGTCTGACTCCACCAGATGTTCCTATAGACTTGATTTTGCACACTCCTGGTGGCTTGGTTTTAGCAACCGAACAAATTGCCAGAGCTTTAATTCGTCATCAAGCTAAAGTGACCGTTTTCGTGCCTCACTATGCCATGAGTGGTGGTACAATGCTTGCCCTTGCAGCCGATGAAATTGTAATGGATGCAAATGCTGTTCTCGGACCTGTAGATCCTCAACTTGGTAATTTACCTGCTGCGAGTATCATTAAAGTTGTTGAAGATAAACCTATTGGTGAAGTTGACGACCAAACCTTAATTATGGCTGACCTATCCCGCAAAGCCATGAATCAAGTACAGCGCTTCGTCAGGACTTTACTTAAAGATTCTATCCCCAAGCAAAAAGTTAAACCAGAAGATATCGAAAAAATTATTGAAGCTTTGACAACTGGACAAGTTACTCACGATTACCCAATAACAGTTGAAGAAGCAACGGAAATGGGGCTACCCGTCACAGCCGGATTGCCCCGAATCGTCTACGACCTGATGGAACTATACCCGCAACCGCAAGGAGGAAGACCTTCGGTACAGTACATCCCAATGCCTTATGATGACCGTCGTCCCCTTCTTCCAGTTCCCAAAGGTAGACCGATGGAAGAACAAAACTGATCAGAGTTGCTTGATGGTTGATAGTTGATGGTTGTTGGTTGTTAAGAGTTAGGAGTTAGTACCACCGGAGTTATTACAACACTTTTAACCTCTAACCTTTAACCTCTAACCTCTAACCTTTGACCTTTAAGGCGTTTCTGTAGGTATTGGGTTTACAGTGGGTATTACAGGAGTTGGGGTTACTTCTGGTGTTGCTGTTGGTGATGGGGTTGGTTCGAGTGTTCCTTCCTCGTCATCGTCGGGTGATTCTGTAGGTGTTGGGGTTGCTTCCGGAAATACGGGAGTTGGGGTTACTTCTGGTGTTGGGGTTGGTGATGGGGTTACTTCTGGTGTTGGGGTTGCTTCCGGAAATACGGGAGTTGGAGTTACTTCTGGTGTTGCTGTTGGTGATGGGGTTACTTCTGGTGTTGGGGTTGCTTCCGGTTCAGATTCTGGAGTCTCCTGCTTCGCTTGTTGATTAAGTCTTTGCCGCAAAGCCAAGTCAGCGATTCCAGTTTGTTCAAGCTGTAACTGTTCTTGATATTGTTTAACTGCTTCTTGCGTTGTTGGTCCGTAAAATTGATCGAGAGCTAATTTAGGATCGGGATTAGTGACCAAATTTAAGTTGTACTTGAGACTTCTGACAATTTCGGCGGCGAAATCCTGAGTTTTTGGTCCCGCGATACCGTCTACTCCTAACTTATATCCTTGTTGAAATTCGCGAATTGCTTTTCTTGTTTGAGCATCCGTCAAAGGTGCATCCGATACTGCCACGTTGTATCCCAATCCGTACAAGACAGAACGAAATTCCCGTGGAGTATAATTGCGCTGACGAGCTGCCATTACGGTACTTGAAACAGCGACACTACCTGCAATTACACAGACGGTTACTACACTAATGCTTCTATTACTAAACTCACACCACATGATTAAAACTCCGAGTCATTAGCTGCATTTTAAATTTATTTAAGGTATTTTTCTCAAAAATTTTTCTTATTATTAATAATTTTTTGATTAATCTAAATTTTTTTTAATTATTCAAAATATTTCGCCACAAATAATTTTGTCATCTTCCTATAGATGTATTTTTAAAGCCTTGTATAAATAATTGAAAAATTTAGAAGCGAGGAAACAGTTTAAATGATACAAAATATACTTTTAAAATTTTATTTACTTGGTAACAAACATTATAGAATCCTTCGTTATGAGTGAATAAAATACGCTATATCGAGTTAAAAATATGTAATACCACTGAACAATAATGAAAAATAAAAAACTTGTCAACAAGCGAAATCTTTGGTTTGAAAGATTCATGGCGCTTACAGCTACAATAAACTTAGGATTAGTATTATTTAATTTAACTTATATTGGGTGGCGGGATTTTTACTTACGTAACTTACCTCAAATCCAAACAATATACGACCCAATCAAAGGAATTGAACCTCATCGAGAAACTGAAAATTATTTAAAAACTGTAGAAGAATTGGAACAGCAAATCGCTCAAACAGGATTAACTTCACCTCTATCAACAAGCAAACTAGAAGAATTAAGGGATTTGAGCGTAGAAATGATTGAAAACAATCCATTTGCAGGAGTTTCAAAAAGCGGCACTTTGGAAAAAATCAAAAATCGGATGCGCGAACGTCTTGATAATGAATCTTCAAAACGCGCATTTATTACTTTTTGGAATCAAGAGTATTTATTAAAACAAGGTTGGAATCAAGAAATAAGTTTTTTTAACCGTAAAATTAAACCGTTAATTGCGACTAACTACTATCGACAAATTGGCGAAAACGGAGAATTTATAGATAAATTTTGGATAATTGACTTACCATTTGTACTTTTATTTACAGTTGAATTATTAGCGCGTAGTTACTATATAAAACGTCGTCATCCTGGGTTTAACTGGTTCAATGCTGTGTTATGGCATTGGTACGATATATTTTTAGTATTACCTTTTTGGCGTTGGTTGCGAATCATACCTGTTTTATTCCGTTTAGAAAAAGTAGAGTTATTAAATTTACACAGTTTAAGACATCAAATTCAACAAGGTATTGTAGCTAATTTTGCTGAAGAAATAACGCAAATCGTAGTTATACGAGTTATAAATCAAACTCAAAATTCTATTAAACAAGGAGACTTAACACGTTGGTTACAACAAAGTCAAACATTGCGTCCTTATGTAGACTTGAATAATATTAATGAAATAGAAGCCTTGGCAGGAATTTTCGTACAAGCAGTTATTTACCAAGTACTACCAAAAATTCAACCGGAAATAATTGCTCTGCTCCAGCACAATATAAATAGCGCATTTAACCAATCTCCAATCTACAGCAATTTTCGCAACCTGCCAGGAATAGGACAAATGCAGCATCAGTTAAGCGAACAATTGGCGACTCAAATTACCACAAACCTCTACCATGCTTTAGTATCTGCAACAGAAGATCCAGTTTCCGTCAAACTCTCAAGCCAATTAGTAAAACGCTTCTCAGAAGCAATGACCTCCGAAATTCAAAAAAAACAAGTAATCTCAGAAATACAAAGCTTATTAATCGATTTCTTAGAAGAAATGAAAATTAATTATGTTCAACGTCTTTCCGAAGAAGATGTAGATCAAATCCTTGAACAAACTAGGAATCTGCAAACAGAAGTATCCCTTCCCTTATTGACAGATACAAACCACCCTACCAGAACTTATCTTTGATAGATGTGCAGCATCAAAATACAGATGGGTAATCGGAGATTTTTTGCTGCAAGCATTTTGAAAAAATGCGCTAAACTCAAATTAGAGACGAGCTATCTTAGAGTTCGTTGCAAGACTTCTTGGAAGATATCCTTATCGCAGGGAGTGGGTACTAGCCCACTTTTTTTGTTGGAATTGCCACATGACTCATCCTTTAGTTCCCCAAATAATTGACTTAGCAACACCAGTAGCAGAAGACCTTGGACTAGAGGTCGTGAAAGTGGTTTTTCATACCAATCAAAGCCCACCAGTATTGCGAATTGATATCCGTAATCCCACGCAGGATACTGGTTTAAGTGATTGCGAGCGCATGAGCCGTAATTTAGAAGCAAATTTGGATGCAGCTGCAATTATGACCGATGCCTATGTATTAGAAGTGTCTAGTCCTGGTATTTCCCAGGAATTGAAGACCGACCGAGAATTCATCTCTTTTAAAGGATTCCCGGTTAAGGTTTACACTTCTTCACCCCATCAAGGACATTCTGAGTGGAATGGTAAACTGGTTAGCCGAGATGAAAACAACGTTTACTTAAATAAAAAAGGTCGTGTAATCGAAATTAAGCGCTCGAATATACAGAGCGTGCAGTTAGACGAAGAACGCGATTAAGTTGGGGAAGACTATCTACCAAGACTGCTTTTAGGCTCGGTGAAGAAGAACGGTTTTTTGCCAAAAGAATGAGCATCTAATGGTTCTATTAGTTGTTTATTTGTAGCAAGATATCTGTTTTGTGAACACACCGACTATTTCTCGTCTTTAATTCCGGTGTTCCCGGTAGCGATTTTTTAAAGGAGAACGAACGATATATGTCAATGCTTAAATTACTTGGATTAAAAGAATTGATTGAAAGTATAAGTAAGGAGCGAAACTTACCGCGTCTTGCAGTACAATCGGCAATTAGAGAAGCTCTGCTTAAGGGTTACGAACGTTATCGTCGCGCTCAAAATTTAGACCGCAAACAGTTTGATGAAGATTACTTTGACAACTTTGAAGTAGAATTAGATATTGAAGATGAAGGATTTCGCGTTGTTTCCACAAAAACTATAGTTGAAGAAGTTGCAAATTCCGACCATCAAATTGCGCTGAAAGACGTTATTAAAGAAGTAGAAGAATTTGGCGATGATGCGGCGCAATTGGTAGGACAAGAAGTAGTTGTAGACGTAACACCCGATAAAAAAGAATTTGGTCGCATGGCCGCGATGCAAACCAAACAAGTCTTATCGCAAAAATTACGCGACCAGCAGCGACAATTAATTCAAGAAGAATTCCAAGATTTAGAAGGAACGGTACTACAAACAAGAGTACTGCGATTTGAAAGACAATCAGTAATCATGGCTGTTACCAGTGGTTTTGGTCAGCCGGAAGTAGAAGCCGAATTACCCAAACGGGAACAACTACCCAACGATAACTACCGGATTGGGACAAATTTTCGAGTGTATCTCAAGAAAGTGTCGCGGGGTCAACAGCGAGGTCCGCAATTACTGGTTTCTCGTGCTGACGCGGGTTTGGTAGTATATCTTTTTGCCAACGAAGTTCCAGAAATTGAAGATGAAGTTGTCCGAATTGTCGCCGTAGCTCGCGAAGCCAATCCTCCATCTTCTTACGTCGGACCGAGAACAAAAATAGCTGTAGATACTTTAGACCGAGATGTAGACCCAGTTGGTGCTTGTATTGGAGCGCGGGGTTCTCGAATTCAAGTAGTAGTGAATGAATTACGCGGCGAAAAAATTGACGTGATTCGTTGGTCCCCAGATCCGGCAACTTATATTGCCAACGCTTTGAGTCCAGCACGAGTCGATGATGTCCGACTTATGGACCCAGAAACCCGCCAAACTCACGTACTTGTAGCTGAAGATCAATTAAGTTTAGCCATCGGCAAAGAAGGACAAAATGTTCGTTTAGCTGCTAGACTTACAGGCTGGAAAATAGATATCAAAGACAAAGCCAAGTATGATTTTGAAGCAGAAGATGCCAAATTCTCAGATGTAAGAGCGCAACACGCAGCAGAACTTGATGAGCTTGAAGAACTTGAAGAACTTGAAAGACTTGAACAGCAGAAATTGCAATCTGACAAATTAGAACATGACGATCGCCAATTTAATTCTGAAGAATTTGAAACCGAATTAGATGAAGCTTCCGAAGAATTTGAGTCCGAGAATCAAAGTATTTATTAATCGTAATAATTCACCACAATAGCTAAAGCCGAATAGTCAGTTAAAATGAAACCGAATTGGAGGCGTTGTATTAGTTGTCGAAAAGTCAGTTTAAAACAAGAGTTTTGGCGGATTGTCCGCGTGTTTCCTTCAGGAAAGGTACAATTAGATGAGGGCATGGGGCGTTCAGCCTATATTTGTCCAAATCCGAGTTGCCTTACCGTGGCTCATAAAAAAAATAGATTAGGACGAGCCTTGCGTACATCAGTGCCAGAAACACTGTATACAACATTGTGGCAGCGCTTACCTTAAAGCTATACCCTAGAATAATCGTTTTTCACAAAGCAATTAAAATAAGGGGGTTATTTTCCAGAATAATATTAACGAATGCGACTATGCTCGATAGTACTGTTGATTAAATTATCTTTTAGTAACATACGGTCAGTGCCAAAATTATAAATTAGTATTGACGCATGGTCTGTTATATGATAAACACTTGCAAAACTTAGTCATTGTAGGCTTTCATGTGTTAAACCCAACAGAAACATCAACCAAACAAAAAACTAAATATCGGCACTTACTTGCTGATGCTTGGGCGCAATCAGGCGTTAACCAATATTGTGCAAGCGTAGAGATGCCAGCTTTCCAACGGTCACATCTCTCTTTCCTAATGGTGAAAACTCTTTTCAAACCGAAAATAGTAGCCATTACACAGTAACTCAAGGATGGAGATGTCGCAAAAGCTGGCAACCATCCGTTAAAACTGTAAATTATAGGGGAAGAGTGGATGAACAACGGCAAAGTCAGAATTTACGAATTATCAAAGGAATTGAATTTGGAAAACAAAGAGCTACTAGTAATTTGCGACCAGCTTAATATTGCGGTCAAAAGTCATAGCAGCACGATTTCAGAATCTGATGCCGAACGTATTCGTTCGCAAGCAGTAAAATTAACGTCTACTTTAGCGTTGTCGAAAGAGCATGGTACAAATAAGCATAACCATGCTTCTGCACCTAGTAAACCACAAATCTTGGAAATTCGTAGCAAACCAAAACCACCAAATAATTCTAGTAATTTACCAACCCAAGACAGCGCATCAAATCCGGCTGCGCCCCCCCGACCTTTTACATCTCCTGTCTCGCCGATGGAACCAGTGGCACCAACTGCACCCGCTTCTCAAAATCAGTCTCAGAAATCAAATAACTCTTTATTCGTTGAAAATACGGATAATTTAGCATCCACTTCCTCCTCAGAATCAGATAAAACTGCTTTGAGCAAACCAGAAAAATTAGTTTCACCCAAATCTAAACCGGAAATGCCAAGCGCGCCCGAGTTGGCTGCTCCACCTAGTAGACCCGTGGCAGCAAAACCCAATTCCGGTTTGCATAATAGCGTCGCCGAAAAACCAGTTCTCAAGCGCGATCGCGATAAAGACAAAGACAAAGACAAAATAAAACGACAACAGAACAAGCCGACTACCGATAAAGTAGAACAATCGAACCAGTCGAACGCACCAGTATCAAAAACTGCGCGTCCGACGATTTCGCCAGTATCAAAAACCGAAAAACCTCAAAAGCCCAGGAAAGTGTCGCCGGGTGGTAGTTCCGATGACGTACAACGTCCGAGGAAGACAGTAGTACGCCAAGACTCATCAGCCCCTCCGAGCATATCGGCTCCACTAAGACCGCCACTAAGACCGGCGGCGAAATCAGAAAATATCGACCCAATCGATGATGACGACAAAGACAATGATGTCGTCGATGACATAGTTGAACTCAAGCGTCCAACACCGCCTCGTTTGCCTAGAGGTCAGAAAAAACGTTCTAAGCAAGAGGAAGCACTCGACGAAATCAAAGAAGCCGCCAAAGCGGGTAAGGTTGTTAAGAATAAACGTCTGAAACCAATGGTTGAAGACGATTTTGATGAAGACCTACTTAGTGAAGATGAAGCAGCCGATAGCATCGCAGCAGCAGTTAGTAATGCGATCGTTCGTCCTCCCAAACCAAAAAGTTCCAGACCAGCAGCAGCAGCACCAACTCCTGCCGCACCAAGCAAAATTAAAAAATCCGGGTCTCGCGACCAAAATCGTCGGCGCGGCGGTAGCGGTGGCAACAATACAGAAACGGAAATCAAAGAGCTGCGTCCCGAAAAACTTACGGTTAGCGGTCCGATGACCGTACAAGAACTGGCAGATGCTTTAGCAACCCCGGACACAGAAATTGTCAAAATCTTGTTCATGAAGGCGATCGCGGTTAGCATCACCCAAAGTCTTGATACCTCGACAGTAATCATGGTGGCAAATGAGTTAGAAGTAGAAGTTGAGATTCCAGAACCAGAAGCCGAAGCTCGTAAAGTTACCGAGATGCTCGACTTTGAAGATATGGAATTTCTCCACCGTCGTCCGCCTGTAGTAACTATTATGGGTCACGTAGACCACGGTAAAACTACCCTACTCGACTCGATTCGCAAAACTAAGGTCGCTTCCGGAGAAGCCGGAGGTATTACTCAGCACATTGGTGCTTACCACGTAGACATAGAACATGACGGCAAACAGCAGCAAATTGTCTTTTTAGATACTCCCGGTCACGAAGCATTCACAGCGATGCGGGCAAGGGGAGCGCGAGTCACAGATATTGCCATATTGGTAGTAGCTGCGGATGATGGCGTTCGTCCCCAAACGGTTGAAGCTATTAGTCACGCTAAAGCTGCCGGAGTACCGATTATTGTTGCCATCAACAAAATTGACAAAGAAGCCGCACAGCCAGATCGAGTTAAGCAAGAGCTAGGTCAGTATTCTTTAGTCCCAGAAGAATGGGGCGGCGATACAATTATGGTTCCCGTGAGCGCCATCAAAGCAGAAAACTTGGATACGCTCTTAGAAATGATTGTCCTGGTATCGGAAGTAGAAGAACTGCAAGCGAACCCAGATCGATCAGCAAAAGGAACCGTGATTGAAGCCCATTTGGATAAAGCAAAAGGTGCGGTGGCAACCCTGTTAATTCAGAACGGAACCTTACACGTAGGAGATATCCTGGTAGCCGGTTCTGTGTTCGGAAAAGTCCGGGCAATGGTTGATGATAGAGGTCACCGAGTAGAAGCTGCAAGTCCTTCCTTTGCTGTAGAGGTATTAGGCTTAAATGACGTACCGGCAGCAGGAGACGAATTTCAAGTCTTCACCAATGAGAAAGAAGCACGTTTACTTGCTAACGAACGAGCCGAGAAGATACGCCAATCTCGCTTGATGCAGGGAGGACGTGTAACCTTAACAAGTATTTCAGCACAAGCACAAGAAGGGGAGTTGAAAGAACTCAACTTAATCTTGAAAGCAGATGTGCAGGGTTCCCTCGAAGCTATTTTGGGTGCGCTCAAACAAATTCCCCAAAACGAAGTACACATTCGGATGTTGTTATCTGCTCCAGGGGAGATTACCCAGACAGATATTGACCTTGCAGCAGCCAGTGGTGCGGTAATTATTGGCTTCAACACCACATTTGCCAGCGGTGCAAGACAAGCCGCAGACGAAGCTGGTGTAGATGTACGAGAATACAACATCATCTACAAACTCTTAGAAGATATCCAAGATGCATTGGAAGGTTTACTGGAGCCAGAATTAGTAGAGGAACCTTTAGGACAAGCAGAAGTGCGTGCAGTGTTCCCTGTGGGACGCGGTGCTGTTGCTGGTTGCTACGTTCAATCCGGTAAACTGGTTCGTAACTGCAAAGTCCGAGTACGTCGCGGTAATAACATGATATTTGAGGGTGTGCTTGATTCCCTCAAGCGGATGAAAGAAGATGCTCGTGAAGTCAACTCCGGTTACGAATGTGGTATCGGCGTTGATAAATTCAGTACTTGGGAAGAAGGTGACATCATTGAAGGCTATCAAATGGTGACTAAACGTCGCACTCTTACAATGACAAGATAGTGAGTAGACAACGGTGTAATAGCAATTGTCGAGCTTGGCAACTTAGGAATCTTAATCTCCTAGTTGTCATAGCCTATCAAACTTCCCAAGTCATAACAAAACTATTAATTTTGATATTATGTAGAGATTTTAGGTTTTGCCTTGATGTCTCTACATATTTTTATTTATCTGAAATTATCAATTGGTAAACCTGTGTACCGTTCTATTAAACTTACCCAAAACTACCCAAGTCTAGACTTAGCGCCGACATTAATAGTTTTGGTGTTAACTTCCTGTTTCAACGTAGTCTCAAGATGACTCTTGAGAGGTTTTTCTACTCCGCAGGCTATTTCGGTAGAACTTACCGTTTCTGACCGTTCAGGAATATAAATATTCTCAAACCATCGGTCTATATTTTTAGCCGCGTTCAAATCTCTGTCTTCGGTATGAC
>NZ_JADEWL010000191.1 GCF_015207665.1 Plectonema cf. radiosum LEGE 06105 | reverse complement strand
CTCCTACCCGTAAAGCATTAGCAATAACTGTTAAAGCGGGACTAGTTGCAGAAATGGAAGGAAAGAAACTACTATCGACAACGTAGAGATTATCTATATCGTGAGTGCGACAATTAAGATTAAGAACTGAAGTTCTAGAATCTTCCCCAAAACGACAAGTTCCAGATTGATGAGCTACTACTTGAATTGGTGTTTCACCACGAGGATAGATATTTTGTTTATTTCCATCTACAGCTTTGAGTACATCAATCCAACGATAAATTAAACGGTCATGAGCTTCGGTGTTATTCGCTTTATAATCTACATATAATTTGGAATTATCCACACGAACGCGATTTTTAGGTGTTGGTAAATCTTCACTTTGTAACCACCAACCGATAGAACGTTTTGCTAATTGTTTTAAGCCAAATTCTGGCATTAATTTAGCGACAACCGATAAAAGTGGTGGTGATTCAGAGAAGATTACATCTTGAAGAATACCACCAGAATTTTGAATATGACCCATGGGGTAAGCAAAATTTTCATCACCCCAATAAAAATCATTAATATAGCGAGTTCTTTGAAACAATCCAGAATTAGTGTTGTTAGTAAGCTGTACCAACACCGTCATCAATTGTTTCATCAAATTACGTCCCACTAAATCCGAACTATTTGCAAGTCCTTTGGGATGTTTTTCATTCGCAGAACGTAATAGTAATGCTGCGGAATTTATTGCACCACAAGAAAGTACAATAATATTTGCCATGAACAAATAAGATTGTTCTCCAATTCTTATTTCTACAGCTTTAACTTCTTTACCTGAAGGGTTGGTGTGTAAACATACAACTTTTGCAGAAGTTTTTAGTGTCACATTATCATAAGTTTTAATTGCCGGAGAAATTCCAGTATCTTCTGCATCAGTTCGTCCTTGTTCTCCAATTCCAATAGGAAGATATGCTGGATGTAATCCTTGTTTGGAGATACTATTACAAATATCTTCAACTTGTGGTTCGCTATCAACTACAGGAAAAGGGAAACCTTGACTACGAGAAGGTTCGGTTAAATCATCACCAGTTTGACCGTGGACTTGATAAAGTTTTTCAGCTTCTGTATAGTAAGGTTCAAAATCGTTGTATTTAACTTCCCATTCTGGAGAAATACCATCTTGATGCTGAACTTTTTCAAAATCCTGTTCCCGCATCCGTTGTAATACACCACTATAAATTTTTGTATTACCACCAACAGAATAACTTGTTTGGGGATAGAAAAAGTCACCTTCTTCTTCATACCATTGTTCTGGTGCATGGAAATTTTCTTTTTTAAAAACCTCCACATCAACTAATTGCGAACTTTCTTTTTCTAAAAATTCTCCTTGTTCTAAAACAAGAATTTTCTTTCCAGTAGGAGCTAATTTACGAGCTAAAGTCCCTCCACCAGCACCAGTACCGATAATTATTACATCGTAATGTTGGTCATCAATAATCATAGTTAATTGTTGGTTGTTAGTTGTTAGTTGTTAGTTGTTAGGAGTTAGGAGTTAGGAGTTAGTTGTTAGGAGTTAGTTGTTAGGAGTTAGGAGTTAGGAGTTAGGAGTTAGTTGTTAGTTGTTGGTTGATAGTTGTTATAAGTTATTACACCTTTGACCTTTAACTTATTCTTACTGCCAAATATAAAGAAGTAGAAATAAAATAATCCAAATTACATCGACAAAGTGCCAAAATAATGAAGTTGCATCTACACCAAAATGACCTTTTTCGTAATTACCAGGTATAAAAGAACGAATTAACATAGTTAACTGCAACAAAACACCACTAAAAACGTGTAAACCATGGAAACCAGTTAACAAATAAAAACTTCCACCGAATGTACCTGATGTAAAACTGAATTCCAGACTATTCCACTCAACAGCTTGACCATATAGAAAATAACTTCCCATCGCCATTGTTAATAACCAGAATAGGCGAAAAAGCCAAACGTTATGATTTTTTAAAGCTCTTTCTGCAAAATAAATAACAAAACTACTCGAAACCAGAATTACTGTATTTATGGCAGGTTCTCGAACCTCTAACCCTTCAACTCCTGGTGGTAGCCAATCTATAGCCGTTGTTTTGTAGACTATATATCCCACAAAAAAACTTAAAAAAATCACGCTTTCCGAGAGCAGAAACACAATGAAGCCAAACATACTGTTGCCTTCTTCATCATGTTCATGTGCGGCTAAAATTGCACTATTTGATAATTGTAATTCATCCAATGTATTTTCTTGTTTAACCTGTGCCATATTCCCGTTTGTAGTATTCATAATAGATTCTATGGGGATTTTTTTTGCTCTGTGTGATTAGTTCCCAGCTAGAATCTGGGAACTAGATTAAATCGCGATCGCAATTTATCCCTGATGTGAATTCCAGTTAGAATCTGAGAACTAGATTAAATCGCGATCGCAATTTATCCCTGATGTGAATTCCAGTTAGAATCTGGGAACTCTTTACTGTTAACTTATTTAATTCAAATCAGCAGGGTTAGCGACTAAATCTTCAGGTGTTGATTTTCCATAACCGTAAGGTTCAGCAATCACAATTGGTAGCTGTTTTTCAAAGTTTTCTACAGGTGGTGGTGAAGAAACTAACCACTCTAAACCAATTGCTCTCCAAGGATTATCTGATGCTTTCTTACCATCAACCCATGAACTGATCATATTAAGTAAAAACGGTAACGTAGACATTCCTAAAATAAATCCGCCAATACTCGCAATGACATTCCAGAATGCAAATTCTGGATCGTAGGAAGCGACTCGACGGGGCATTCCTTGCAATCCTAAGGGATGCATGGGGAAGAAGTTGAGGTTTGCACCGATAAAGGTTAACCAGAAATGCAGCTTACCCAAACCTTCGTAATACATCCTTCCAGTCATCTTGGGGAACCAATGGTATAAGGCAGCATAAATACCCATTACCGTTGCGCCATAAATTACATAATGGAAGTGTCCGACAACGAAGTAAGTATTATTAACGTGAATGTCAACAGGAACCGCAGCCAGCATAATACCAGTGATACCAGCAAAGACAAACATCACTAATCCACCCAACGCAAATAACATTGGTGTATCAAGCCGTAACTTACCTCCCCAAACAGTTGCCACCCAAGCAAATACCTTGATTCCAGTGGGTACAGAAATCAACATTGTGGAGAACATAAACAACATCCGCATCCAACCGGGAGTACCGCTAGCAAACATATGGTGAACCCATACCACAGCACTCAATCCAGTGATAATCAAGGATGAAACGGCTACCACTTTGTAACCAAATAGCGGCTTGCGAGCGTAAACCGGAAATATCTCGGAAAAAATCCCGAAAATAGGCAGTATAATTACGTAGACCGCAGGATGGGAATAAAACCAGAAAAAATGCTGATACAAAACTGGGTCTCCACCCTTAGCCGGGTCAAAGAAACTAGTTCCCACGCTGAGGTCAAACAACAGCATTACCGCACCGGCAGTTAATGCAGGCAATCCAAACAATTGAATCATCTGAGCGCTTAATACCGTCCACACATAAGCAGGCATTTTGAAAAAGCCCATTCCCGGCGCTCTCATCCTAAAAATAGTGGTAACAATATTAACCGCACCCAAAATCGAAGATACCCCCGATAATGCCACAGCTACCAGCCACAGGAACTGTCCGTTAAATAAAAGACCCGTAGGATTTTGGGTACTTACAGGCGGATAAGACCACCAACCAGCTTGTGCAGGACCCCCAGGAACAAAGAAACTGGCCATAAGTATAATTCCAAACACAGGAACCATCCAAAAGGCAAGAGCATTCAAACGAGGGAACGCCATATCTCTGGCTCCAATCATCAAAGGTACGAGGTAGTTAGCCAAACCTGCCAGTACCGGAAAGGTCCACATAAAGAGCATTACCGTACCGTGCATGGTAAACATAGCGTTATAAACGGTGCGGTCTACCAAGTCAGATTCTGGGGTAATTAATTCGCCGCGAATAATCATAGCGAAAATACCACCAATCAGAAAAAATACGAAGGCAGTAACTATATATTGGATACCAATTACTTTATGGTCGGTACTGAAAGTAAAGTAGGTTTTCCAAGTTGTTGGAGGATGATGGTGATGTTGTTCGCTGACAACTTCAGTTTTTTCACTTTGAGTGCTAGTCATTTCAATTTTGGATTTTAGATTTTGGATTTTGGATTGAAATTGAGGAGTTAGGAGTTAGGAGTTAGGAGTTAAGAGTGAGGAGTGAGGAGTTTGGAGTTTGGAGTTATTACACCTTTAACCTTTAACCTTTAACCTTTAACCTTTGACCTCTAACCTCTAACCTTTAACTGTGATAATTGACTACAGGAGGCTCAGCAGGCTTAACTGTTGCCCAATTACTGTTAATTGCTTTGTCTGTAAATCTGCTATATTCTGACGCTGCTTGATTGAATGCGGGAGATGGTTCACGATTTGATGCTTCTTTTAACCACTGATGATATTTTTCAGCAGATTCTACAACAACATCAGCCTGCATTGCAGCGAAATAAGTCCCACTATACTGTGAATCCCGCAATCTATATTTACCTTCGAGGATGGGGGTGAATTCAAAGTTGATTTTTTCACCGGGAATTACATCTTGCTTTACCCGAAATGCAGGAATATAGAAACCATGTATCACATCCTCTGATTGCAGCGTTAGATAAGCACGCTCGTTCACTGGTAAGTGCAATTCGGTACTGCTAATATTCACTTTAGGATAGTCAAAAATCCAAGCCCATTGTTTAGCTGTGACTTCTATTCTTGGAGGATTTTTCACTGTTTCTGATGCTTGTGAAATTGGCTGGGCATTAGCCGATTTCATTCCCATAGACATATGGTGATGTTGCATCGAACCGAGAATTGACATTTGGTCATAAATTTGGTAGCTATAAACTCCAATCCAAATCACCAACACAAATGGAATTGCCGTCCAGATAACTTCTAAAGTGATATTACCTTCGATCGGCGGACCATCGCTAACGTCATACTTACCCGCACGATTGAAAATAACCGAATACAACAGCGCAGTTGTAACTCCCAAAAAGATAAATGCACCGATTGTCACTAAAAAGCTGAATAAATCATCTATCAATATAGATTCACTTGCCGCTTGTGGAGGAAGCCAAGAATAAGCTTGTTGTCCAATCCATAAACTAACAACAGCTAGAATAATAGCACTGACAATTATTGATATAATCTCGCGTCTTTTCATAAGTAAGAAATAGTTGATGGTTCTTAGTTGTTAGTTGTTAGTTGTTAGTTGTTAGTTGTTAGTTGTTAGTTGTTAGTTGTGAGTGGTTAGTTGTTAGTCGTTAGTTGTTAATTGTTAGTTGTTAGTTGATAGTTGTTAGTGGTTAGTTGATAGTTGTTAGTTGATGGTTGATAGTGGTTAGTTGGTAACTGTTAACTGTTAACTGATAACTGATAACTGTTCACTGATAACTGATAACTGTTTATTTACTTCAATAAAGCATTAGGATCTTGTCCCAATCGCAGTAAATTATCTGCTGTATTATGTATACCAAATTCACCAGCCATATGCGCTCCTAATGTTCCGTGGAGATACATAATAAACATGATGAATAATCCAACGGCTAAATAACTCCACTGGACTTGTAAAGCCCTATCCTTACGCCACTTATAGCGCTGAAATCCACGCCATACTGTCATTCCCACAATCAGCGTTAATAATACAACACCTCCAACACCATGCCAAAGCATTGTTTCCATTGCTCCCAATCCCCAAGCACTTTTTACGTCAGTTTGGGTTTGCGCTAACATGATTTCGTAGAAACCTGCTGCAACAGTAAAAAATGTAATGATTGCCGAAGCCAGCATATTATACCAGCCCACATCAAAAAAGCTCGAACGAGTAGCTTTAATCGCTAAAAATTTGAAGACTGGTTTTTCTAATGTGAAAAATACACCAACTATATCAAAAGCAATAGCAATAATAAATAATCCCAATGTTAGATGCACTAAATTAGGATGAATTGGGATAGTATAAGGTAATCCATTTGCTCCTAAATCTAACTGTTGAATAAGTTCCGAATTCATTATAAAATCCCCTCTTTGATAGCTTCTACCACTGGAGTTGTATGTAGTCCATACACCCAAACTAACTTGTCTCCAAGATAGACCTGAACACACACTAACATTGTTAAAAGAAGTCCTACTCCTAAATAAGAAATTGGTATAGTTTTAGAATCGCGCAAACGAATTACATACCGCCAACTTGTAATTGCAGCAATGATTCCTGAAAGTGACCAACCGATTATGGTATGTAAATTCAGTACTGGTTCAACTGCATCATAAGCTAATGCTAAGCCCGCCTCAATCTGACCAAAAATAATCGCAATAAAGATGGAAATTGTCGCAAAAAACATATTCCACCAACTTACTTCAAAAAGCCGATAATTTTTGGTAAAATAACCTATTACATCGCACAAAAAAGCAAACAAAACCATCGCAATCACGAAATGAACCACGATAGGATGAATGGTATCTGGATAAGGTAAGTTATGCTCGTTTAAAGCCGGAAGAAGATTCTCAAACATTGTATTTCTCTTTACATTTTTAGCAAACTAGTCGCTAAATGCTTGCGCTTCAATATTAGCAATAATATGTTAGGTTTTGTAATATTTATTCACTGTATTTAATTGCACAAAAATCATTATAGTTTAATGTTTGTGGAGTAATTTTTGTTCTGTATTTTTATCTGAACACAAAAAATGCTTAGTACGACAATTTGTCATAATTAAACAAGAGTAAAATATATGGTTTGATTTACTTTTTACAATTTTAAATTTAGCTTCTGTTACCTTGATCAATCCTGCTCTAAAAAACTATTATCAGTTAAATATATTTGCTAAATATTTTGGTTTAAATTAAATTAAAGTAAATTAAATTCAAGTTAAGTTTGATTTAAAGAAGTCGGGTTTTGAGGATAAATATCTCTAACAACAGACAATACTTGTAAAAACCCGATTTCTTAAAACGATAATCATAAATAGAAGAAGTCGGGTTTTTAGGATAAATATCTCTAAAAACAGATAATCCTTGTAAAAACCCAACTTCTTAAAACGACAAAAAATGTAAATTTCAATTCGATTATTTCTCAGGTAGATGCCAGCAAACTCAAACCAATAACTAAACCATTTGCTTATTTTGATATTTTGTCAAATCTGCCGGTGTTAATACACCCTCTTCCGTAATAATTGCTGTAATTAATTCTGCTGGAGTCACATCAAAAGCCGGATTATAGTAATCCACACCTTCTGGAGTCAGGATAGTTTCTCCTACTTGGTAGATCTCCGCTGAATTACGTTCCTCAATCGGAATTTGTCTACCGTCAGTAATGGAAAAATCAACTGTAGAAAGAGGTGCAGCCACGAAAAACGGTACATTATGAGCTTTGGCAACAATTGCCAAACTATAAGTACCAATTTTATTAGCAGCATCACCATTTGCAGCAATTCTGTCAGCACCGACAACTACAGCATGAATTAAATTTTGTTTCATGCAGTGCGCTGCCATACTATCAGTAATTAAAGTTACCGGAATACCTTCTTGAACACATTCCCAGGTAGTGAGTTTAGCACCTTGCAATCTCGGACGAGTTTCATCTGCGAACAGTCTAGACAAACGTCCTTCTCGCCAAGCCGAACGTACTACACCCAAAGCCGTACCATAACCCGCAGTCGCCAAGCCACCAGCATTACAGTGAGTCAGTAAAGTCAACTTTTCTGGAGTTTCGGGTAAAACCGACAAACCGCGATCGCCAATTTTATGACAAGTTTGCAGGTCTTCATTATGAATCGCGTGGGCAGTTTCAAGCAGAGTTTGTTTAATTTCTTCTACAGTACCGATTGTTTCATAAGTAGCCTTGAGCATACGTGAAATTGCCCAAAACAAATTAACTGCTGTCGGACGAGTCTCACGCAGCATTTGGGCGACTTGTTCTAAGTGTTGTATAAACTCATCGCGGTTACTTGTTTCACTTTCCCGCGCTCCTAGATATATACCATATGCAGCAGCAATTCCGATTGCAGGCGCACCACGGACAATCATAGTCTTGATTGCCTGAGCCATATCTTGACTACGGTGAATTTCCACGTAGGAATATTCCGCAGGTAAACGAGTTTGGTCGATTAAAGAAACCGAATTATTTTGCCAAATTACAGGATATACGAGATTATTTTGCGACATCTTACCTTGAGATGGGAATGGGTAATTGGTAATGGGTAATTGGTAATGGGTAATGGGTTTAGAATTTTGCTTTATAACTCCTCACTCCTCACTCTTAACTCCTAACTATTTCCCATGCCCAATGCCCAATACCCAATTACCAATTTATTGTAATTAAACTACAGCAGATGGTTGATTGCTGAAGAAAGCTTTTAAAATTCTTTGAGCAATCTGGGGACTAGTTAAACCTAATTCTGCCTTACTTTCATCGGGTTTAGCATGATCAACTAAAACATCCGGTACACCGAAACGCTTTATGGGTACTAAAATATCGGCATCTAATAGCGCTTCTGCAACCGCAGAACCAAACCCACCCATTAAACAACCTTCTTCTAAAGTGACAACTCGCTTGATTTCTCTGGCGAGGGGGAACATAAGTTCCGTATCCAAAGGCTTACAGAAACGAGCATTAATAACGGTGGCTTCGATACCGTGTTCGCTGAGAATTTCCGCAGCTTGTAAGGTTGAATTTACCATGGAACCGTAACCGATCATTAATACATCATCGCCGTTACGGAGAATTTCGCCTTTACCAATTTCCAAAGGTTCCCAACCTTCTTCCATTAACGGCACACCATAACCATTACCACGAGGGAAACGCATGGCAATCGGACCTTTGGTATAGTTAACACCCGTTACTGTCATCCGCTGAAGTTCAGCTTCATCTTTGGGTGCCATCATCACCATATTGGGAATGCAGCGCATATAAGCAATATCGTACATTCCCTGATGGGTGGGACCATCATCACCGACAATTCCTGCTCGATCTAAACAGAAAAATACGGGTAAATTTTGGATACAAACATCGTGAATGATTTGGTCATAGCCACGCTGTAAAAATGTCGAATAAATATCGGCAACAGGACGCATCCCTTCAGCAGCTAATCCAGCCGCGAGAGTAACAGCGTGTTGCTCGGCGATTCCTACGTCTATATATTGTTTGGGTAACTTCGCTTGCAATTTATCTAAACAAGTCCCTGTCGCCATGGCAGCGGTGATACCGATGATTTTTGGGTTTTGTTCGGCAAGTTTTACTAAAGTATGAGCAAAAACTTTTGAGTATTTAGGTGGTTTGGGGGTACTTGAAGGAATCGCTTTACCCGTTGTTAAATTAAACGGACTTTGGGCATGATAGCCTACTTTGTCTTTTTCGGCGATTTCATAACCCTTACCCTTCGTAGTCGCCACATGAACTAAAACTGGTCCGGGTATTTTATGCGCTTGCTTGAAAGTCGCAATTAAATCTTCCAAATTATGACCATCAACAGGTCCCATATAGGTAAAGCCGAGTTCTTCAAACACCGCTCCTACCTTGGGAACTGCTAACCGCTTCATTCCTTCTTTGATGCGTTCGAGTTCCGGTGTCAGAGACTCACCGACAAAAGGCAGCTGCTTAACCTGTTCCTCTAAATTATCCTTAATAAACTGCATCGGCGGAGACAACCGCATTTTATTTAAATAACGGGGAATTGCGCCGACGTTAGGAGAAATTGACATTTCGTTGTCATTGAGGACAACTAACAGATTAGTATTAGGCAAATGCCCAGCGTGATTGATAGCTTCCAAAGCCATACCACCAGTCAAGGCTCCATCGCCGATAATCGCAGCGACTTTAAAATTTTCTCCCTTGATATCTCGTGCCAATGCCATTCCTAGCCCCGCTGAAATGCTAGTAGAAGCGTGTCCGGCACCAAAATGATCAAATTTATTCTCACAGCGCTTTAAATAGCCTGCAACTCCATCCTTCTGCCGTAAGGTATGGAAATGATTGTAACGTCCTGTAATCAATTTATGGGGATATGCTTGGTGTCCCACATCCCAAATAACTTTATCTCGATCTAAATCCAGAGTTTGATAAAGTCCCAACGTTAATTCAACGACACCCAACCCAGGGCCAAGATGTCCTCCGGTTGCAGCCACCGTTTGTAAATGTTTGTCTCGAATTTGACGAGCAATTTGCTGTAGTTGCCGAATCGATAACCCGTGCAACTGATTCGGATGAGTAATTTCACTCAGGTGCATATTTACTGGGTTTTCCTCTCTACAATTATTTGTATATTGATTGTCCCACGGGAATGGAAATTTGGGGGAGATGGAAGGGGATAAGGAGATGGGGG
>NZ_JADEWL010000190.1 GCF_015207665.1 Plectonema cf. radiosum LEGE 06105 | reverse complement strand
CCCCATCTCCCCATCCCCTTGTCCATTGTGCCACCAGTGGGAGGGGAAAGCGGAAATCAACAAGCTGATTTGATTACCGATTTGAATATTTGGAATCGTCAAACCAAGCTTGGAAAAGTTTTTAGTTCTTCTACTATATTTAAGTTACCTTCGGGTGCAAAACGTTCTCCCGATGCAGCTTGGGTGAAGTTAGAACGTTGGGAAGCTTTAAGTTTAGAATAACGTAAAACATTTCCACCGCTCGCACCCGATTTTGTGATTGAACTTCGTTCCGAAAGCGATCGTTTAAAATCTCTTCAAGATAAAATGCAGGAGTATTTAGAAAATGGTGCGCGTTTGGGTTGGTTAATTAATGCTCAAGATAAGCAAGTTGAAATTTATCGTCAAAATCAACCAGTAGAAGTAATTAATATTCCGATAACACTTTCAGGAGAAGATGTTTTACCGGGGTTTGAATTACAGTTGTAAATAAATATTTTGGATTTTAGATTGTTTGTTTCTTCTTTTTAAGCTTATTTCGGTGTCTTTAATATAAGTACTCACGCAAAATAAATTGTACATTGTCATTGCGAGTGTAGCGGAGCGAAACGAAGCAATCGCAGTAGTTTGGGATTGCTTCACTTCGTATGCCTTTCAGGCACGCTACGCTAACGCAATGACACAAATAATTTTACATACCCACTTATTTAGGAATTGCTGTTAGCACAGCGTAACGCACCATTTCACCAAGCTAAATCTAAATTGCAATTTATTAAACGCAGAGGAACACAAAGGTAAGCGCGGAGGAACGCTGAGGAAAGAAATAGAGAGGTACTGTGTAAATCTCAATTATTGACGGTTGACTGAGTTACAATCCAACAACATCCGCATAGCTTTAGCTTGTGTATGCTCTGGAAAAACGGTTAAAAAATCATCTAAATCGCGGATAGCTGCACGGATATATCCTGGTGAAGCACTTTGAGACAACGCTAATTCATACAGTTGCTTTGCTATGGGAATATAATCAGCAGCCAAATAATAAAGAGCTAAATTTAAAGTATTTTGCCAGTCTTGAGGATTTTCGTTATATTTTGGTTTGGCGAATTCGACTGCATTAGCAAGGTCAATTTGTGCTTTTGCTGATTGATTGAGTGCTTTGTAAACTAAAGCGCGTAAATACAAGTTCCAACTATCTTCTTGTAATTCAACAGCACGGTTTAAATCTGCTAAAGCTTTTTCATATTGCTTTAGCATGAGATAGTATTCACCCCTACGTGCTAAAGCCCAAGTGTAATCGGAGTCAATATCAATTGCACGGTTAAAATCCTTGAGGGCATCTTCGTAACGTTTCATCCAACGATAAGTATAACCTCGTTGTGCGATCGCCCATTTGTAATTGGGGTCAATTTCAATTGCACGGTCAAAGTCTTTGATTGCATCTTCATAACGCTTCATTTCGCGGTAAGTAATACCCCGTTGTACGATCGCCCATTCGTCATTGGGGTCAATTTCAATTGCACGGTCAAAATCTTTGAGTGCATCTTCGTAACGCTTCATTTGGCGGTAAGTAAAACCCCGTTGTGCGATCGCCCAAGTGTAATCGGGGTCAATTTCAATTGCGCGGTCAAAATCTTGAAGTGCATCTTCGTTGCGTTTCATAAAACGGTAAGTAATACCCCGATGTGCGATCGCCCGTTTGTTATTAGGGTCAATTTCAATCGCACGGTCAAAATCTTTAAGAGCATCTTCGTAATTCCCCATATTACGATTAGTTAAACCCCGCCAACTTAAAGCAACTGGTAGCCATTTAACTTCAATTTCAGAATGCTCCACAAGCGCGGTAAACATTTCAACTGCTTTTTCATACCGCTTTTCTTCATAAGCTTTCAAACCCTCAACTAACTTTTCAGCCCAACGCTTAACCTCAGCACTATCTGTATTCTCTCCAGCCTGTAACATCCTTTCTGCAAAACGTTGAGCAAATTTAAGCTTATTGTTCAGAGCCAGAAGAAATTCATTTAAAGCAACAGAAAAATACTTGTGTGACGATTCACATAATCGGTGATAAGTTACGTCCAAGGTATGATTAAACCAAGTTTCATCAAGCCACGCTTTATCTTCATCTAGCTGCAAACTATGGCGTAAATTATCGTAGTATTCCGCCAATTTCCGATGCAATTCCGCCCAACCTTGTAACGATAATCGCCGCTTATAGCGCAACATTTGCGTTCTCACGACATCATGATATACCCAACCATCGTGACGTTCGTTAACAAAGGGCATTTCTTTGAGCCAGTTAAACAATGCCTTCCCTTCTTCACCTTGTAACTGCCTTAAAATATCCTCGTTTATACATAGAGGTATTGCCGCATTTAACGCCACTTCTCGCCGTTTGGGGTCATCCACCCATTTTAAAAATCGTTCTACGGCGGTACCGCTACTGTCGCCGATTTTACTGGGGTCGTTGGGAACTTCTGCTGCTAAAGTTGCCAACAGCAAAGGGAAGCATCCGGAAAGTTTCAAAATTACTTTAATTACTTGGTCGTCGGTAATACCTTTTCGCGCTAAATATTGTTTTGCTTCTTCTTCCGTAAAAGGTTCTAAAGGGAAACGGGCAATTAAGCCCTCATAGTTTGCCCAATGATTTTTATCTAACTCCTGACGACCTGCAATAATAAACAATATATTTGCGGGTATTTCGCCATAACGACCGTCAAAAATATCTAATAACCAACTATCCAAAAAATCATCGGTGCGTTCGTAAGTATCAAAGAAAAAAGCAATATCAGAATTATCGGCGATTTCCCCAATTTCTTTAAAAAACAGCGGTGTCAGCACTTCCAATGGTTCCTGTACCAGACGCACTTCATCTTTATTCGTCAACTTTTTCGCCACAAAAGAAGTCCATTCTCCCGCTTGAGAAGCGAATGCATCTGCATCCACAAAATCCATTGCTACACCTGCAACAGGTACTTGTTTCGCCAATTTCAAACCACCCTTAGCTACAGCTTGTCCTAAAAACGCTGAAAAACCTTGGGGTGCTTCGGGGTCAGATTCTAATTCTTGCTTTTTTTGACGGTAAACTTTATAACGTTCGCCAAATTTATCCAGTTTATGACCTTGCTTCTCAAAATGCTGCGCTAACCTTGCCATTGCTTCTGGTACACTTCTTTCTTCATCGTCAGTTAAAGCAGTAACAACCTTAACCGTTTCAGCAATTTTACGGTACTGTCCTAACAGCGTAGTTTTTCCCACTCCACCTTGACCAAAAACACTGAAAATGAAGCGACGTTGGTCATTGTCTAAAGATAATTCCAAATTGCCGCGAAACAGGTTGATTTGTTCCTCTCTGCCAACAAAACTTTTTTGCTGACGTTGCTTAACAATATCTTGAAGACTTTTGGACTGTTTTCGCTGGTTCATAAAATTACTGTGGTAAAAACCCTTTAATTTATTCCCTTCCCCCAAGCTGCTACAGTTAAGGGTGGGGTTATTTCGGGTTATTTTTACAAATACTGAATATGATAACAAGTCAATAATAAGTACATCCCGATTGGTTTGAAAGGTTAAAGCTTTAACGATTCCTAAAGCACAAATTTATGTCTTATTTAATACTCTATCCGGCGGTTGAAACCGCGACTACACAAGCAAAGTCCACCTTGCGTGGACTAATAAATTTAGAACCCGCGCAGGCGGGTTTTGTCTGTGTAGTAGCGGTTTCAACCGCCAGATATTCTTTATTTTTATTGAAATCCCGATAGAATTTTCATCCAGCCCAACCATCCGCTGAAACTTCCAGCATCGAGGGGAATATTATGAATACTTCCGAAATCTGGCTACAAGAGCGCACCGCTTTGGGAATACTCGATCCCGAACCAATAAGCGCGATCGCCAACCTTATTGAAGAAAAAGTTATCCCAGCCAACGAACGTTTAGTTACAGAAGCAACTCCACCTGAAGCCCTCTATATATTGTTGGAAGGTAAACTCGAAAGCAATAGTAAAGATAAAAACAACCTTACTTTTAATTGTGGATTACTTCCTGGTGCAGTTGTCAATTTGCAAGACTTGGTGTTGGATGAGTTGACTAAGTGTTCTATTACAACTTTGAGTGAATGCCGTTTTTGGGTAGTACCTGGGGCTAAATTTAAAAAATTAATCGCCCAATATCCCCAAATTCAAGCGGCTATTTCCCGTCAATTAGCTCAAGAAGTTGCACAACTCACATCCGCACTTAGCAATGAACAAGAGCGTTCAATTGCTTTGCGTCCTTATTTAGTCACTAAAGCCCAACGAGGAGTTGTGGGGACAAGTCGTTATGCTGTTAAGTTGCGAGAACAAATCCGTGAAGCTGCTGATACTCGCGAATCTATATTAATATTTGGCGAACCTGGTTTAGAAAAAGATAATATTGCGGCTTTAATCCATTTTGGTTCTGACTTTCGCTGTCAGCCGATTATTAAGGTAAACTGCGGTATTTTACAGCTTAGCGGTGCAGATTTATTCGGACGTGCTGGGGGTAAACCGGGTTTAATTACATGGTTGGGGGAAGGTACTTTAGTTCTGAATAATATCCAGGAAACACCACCGGAGTTATTACCAAAGTTAGCTAAATTTATCGAAACTCGTAGTTATAAGCCTACTACTCGTGTAGGTGAACCCGAAGCTGAAGCTTATACTAGTAAAGCTCGGATTTTAATTATTTCAGAACAAACTCAACCATTAATTCAGCGAGCGGTTGATCAAACCATCAAAGTTCCACCCGTGCGAGTACGCAAGTCGGATATTAAAGCCCAAGTAGAATATTATATTAGTCTTTATGCTCGCTCCGCAGGTATTGGCAAACCTAAAGTAACCCCGGAAGCCTTACGTCGCTTGCAGTCCTACGATTTTCCGGGTAATTTGAAAGAATTAAAAAGCTTGGTAGAACGAGCTATAGTCCAAGCTGATGGAGCCAAAGAATTAACTGAAGAAATTTTTTGGTCAGCTGATACTAAGAAAAAACGGTTTCGTTTCAATTTATTAAATGCTTATCCAAAGTTGAGAACCTTTCTTCGTAGTTCCTGGTATCCCGATTGGATCAACTATGGTTTTACTTTACCAGCCTTTGCCGTTACTATTGGTATTCTATTTCTCGGCCCGCAATCGCGAGATCAAAATTTTGCCCTCAATCTATTTTGGGCTTGGTGGTGGCCTTTTTTCTTGTTTCTCTTTCCATTTTTAGGTCGAATTTGGTGCGCTTTCTGTCCGTTCATGATTTACGGTGAAGTTACGCAGAAATTATCATTGTGGTTGTTTCCCCGCAAACTGCAAAATTGGCCCCGACAGCAAGCTGAAAAATGGGGTGGATGGTTTTTGTTTGTCATGTTTACTCTAATTTTTCTCTGGGAAGAACTCTGGGATTTAGAAAATACTGCTTATCTAAGTGCTTGTTTATTGTTATTAATTACTGCGGGAGCGATGATTTGCTCTGCTATATTTGAAAGACGCTTTTGGTGTCGGTATTTATGTCCTATCGGCGGGATGAATGGCTTATTTGCTAAATTATCAATGACCGAATTAAGAGCGCAACAAGGTATTTGTTCGGCTACTTGTACAACTTACCAATGTTATAAAGGTGGACTACAAAAAGGTGAGGGCATGGAAACAAATGGCTGTCCTTTATATTCTCATCCCGCACAGTTAGAAGATAACCGAGATTGTGTTTTATGTATGACTTGTCTCAAAGCTTGTCCTCATCGCTCGGTTGAGTTTAATTTACGTCCTCCCGGTATGGAACTTTGGACAACTCATGTACCTCGTAGTTATGAAGTAGCGCTGTTATTTCTGCTTTTAGGAGGAGTGTATCTGCATCGCTTACCGGAAATACAACAAGTAATGAATTTGCAATTAGATTTAACTGACTTTGGGCAGCATTCTGAATTATCTTTATTAGCTTTAATTATCCCTGTAATTGTTCCTTTTGCTGCTTATGGTTTAATGCAGTTATTTTATCGATTGAATTATTATATTAAAAATCTCAAAAATCAAAATTTCAATGTAATTAAACCCAAACCTTTTTTAGAACTTGCCTATGGTTATTTACCATTAATATTAGGTGGTAGTTTAGCCCATTACTTACGTTTAGCTTTGAGCGAAGCAGGACGTATATTACCAGTAACTTTTGCTACTTTTGGGTTGAATGGTGCATCTCTAGCAATATTAGTAGCTCACCCCGCAGTCATTGCTTTTTTGCAAGGCACTACTTTAATTTTTTCAACTTTATTAACGGTATTATTAACTCAGAAAATCGCTCGTCAACCCCTACGCTGTTTGTTTTGGCAACATTTAGCAGCTATTAGTCTCACAGTAAGTATGTGGATAATAATTGTATAAATTAGGCATAAACATCAAAAATATCTTATTTTCATGAGGGGTATCACCCAGTATTATAAACCGCAATCAATTACTTAGAAAGTCGTTCAGCTTTACATTTATTTGATAAAATCATTTGATATCTTTAACAAAATTTAATATTTATTACGTAAAAATTATGTGATTTTATTTATACTGAGAAAAATAAATTATAAAATCATTGCTTAAAGTGAGTATTCTAAGACTTATAAAAATAACTTCTAGCTTACTTAGTATCTAGATGTTCAAGTAATTAATTGTCATGCAGATACAAAGGAACTAATAGTAAATAAGCTAAGTCCTGGAAATTGTATTCAATAGATATAGCTTTGGTTTCTCGTTAAGTGTTCCATAAAATCGGAGCTACGTTTTACGGCTAGATAAGTTTAATATTATTGACTTAAATGTCATCAAATTTGTCATCGGCATTAAAAATTTGAAAGTTTAAAAACAAACTCTCAAGATTAAATTGCCGTCGGATTTTTACTCTATTATCAACTGTTTGAAAAGAATTTTACATTATGGTTATCAGTATATTAGGCATAAACATGAATAAATTAGGTATGAGATAAAACTTTATAAATTAAACACAATAAACCTAATTTGTCTTTAAAAGCCTTATTTTTTGATTACCAACTCAAAATATATTCTGAAACGCTTGAGGGAGAGTTGAAAACATTTTATATTCCCACAAACGAACGAAGAAAACATCTCTAAAATTAGGCTGATATTAAAGACAATAAATAATATGAAAAAGAAATTAAACGAACTCGCTATTTTTGGTGGTCTACCTACCTTTAAAGAAAAATTACACGTAGGTCGTCCTAATATTGGTTGTAGAGAAGTTTTACTACAACGTATTAACGATGTTTTAGATAGGAAATGGCTGACAAATAACGGACCATTAGTACAACAATTCGAGGAGGAGATAGCTTCTTTAGTAGGAGTAAAACATTGTATTGCTACTTGTAATGCAACTGTAGGCTTAGAAATTGCCATCAAAGCTTGCGAACTTAAAGGTGAAGTAATAATTCCTTCATTTACTTTTATTGCTACCGCTCATGCTTTGCAATGGCAAGGAATAGAACCTATTTTTTGTGATGTTGATCCCAATACTCATAACATAGACCCCCAAAAAATAGAGCCATTAATTACAGAAAATACTACAGCAATAATGGGAGTACATTTATGGGGACGGGGATGTGATGTAGAAGCACTTGAACAAATTGCTCATCGCTACAACTTAAAACTTCTATTTGATGCTGCTCATGCTTTTGGATGTTCTTATCAAGGACAAATGATAGGTAATTTTGGTAACGCAGAAGTATTTAGTTTTCATGCAACCAAATTTTGCAACAGTTTTGAAGGAGGTGCAATTGTTACAAACGACTCGGAATTAGCTAAAAAAATTCGTTTAATGAAGAACTTTGGATTTAGGGATTACGATTGCGTTGACGAGCTAGGTATCAACGGAAAAATGAATGAAGTATCTGCCGCTATGGGGTTGACATCACTTGAAAGTATAGATGATTTTATTAATATAAACCTGAGAAATTACAAAAAATATCAACAAGAATTATCCAATATTCCGGGTGTAAATTTAATAACTTATGACCATAAAGAACGATGTAATTATCAATACGTAATTGTAGAAATAGATGAGTCAATAGCTGGAATTAACCGCGACCAACTTTATCAAATTTTGTGGGCAGAGAACATACTAGCAAGACGCTATTTTTATCCAGGTTGTCATCAAATGGAACCCTATCGCTCTCGTATTGCTGATATGGGCTTGATGTTAACTAATACCAGACATTTAGCAGCGCGAGTACTAGCATTACCTACAGGAACGGCAATAAGACCAAGAGAAATTAGTAAAATTTGTCAGATTTTAAGACTTGCAACTACAGGGGGAAAAATAACCAATGAAATGCTCTACCAACATATTCATGCCTGCTAATGATTCACAACTAACAAAAAATCATATTAAAGTTAGTGTATCTCTTGTTACTTTTAATCATGAAAAATTTATTGCACAAGCTATAGAAAGTATACTGTTGCAGGAAGTGAATTTTAATTATGAAATCATTATAGGAGAAGATTTTTCTAGTGATAGAACGCGGGAGATTGTAATTGACTACCATCAACAGCACCCAGATAAAATTCGCTTGATATTACCTGAAGAGAATTTGGGTTGCTACGGTCAAAAAATTTTTGTACAAACGCTTCAAGCTTGTCGAGGTGAGTATATTGCTTTGTTAGATGGTGATGACTATTGGACTTCTCCCTACAAGCTACAGCAACAGGTCGATTTTTTAGATAATCATCCTGAATGTGCAATTTGTTTTCATGATGTGATGACAATTTATGAGGATAAAGCTGAGCTACCTCGGAGATATAATGATGTTGAACCAAGCCCATTTTCTGGATTAGAAAGTATTCTAAAAAGTAATTTTATACCAACTTGTTCGACTTTATATAGAAAAGGTTTATTTGATAAATTTCCAGACTGGTACTACGATGCCGTTTGTGGAGATTGGGTACTTCATGTAATGAATGCAAGAAATGGCAAAATCGGCTACATAAATAAATCAATGGGAGTTTATCGCGTGCATAAAAACGGTTTATTTAGTGGTATGAGAAAAATACAGCAGCATATAGAGGTAATTAAATGTTATCAGTTTTTAAATGAATATTTGAAGTTTGAATATAACTATATAATTAAGTGCGAAGAAATTTATCGTTATTTAGCTTGTTTTTTGATTTATCAAAGAGAAGGAAATTTCGCTCAGAAAAAGCAATTTTTTCACAAGTTAATCTTAACTTTAGGAAAACATCCTTTGATTAGTGGTGTCGCAATTTTAAAATTTATTAAAAGAAGCATTTTTAATCAAGTAAGTAGATATAATTGGCGGCTAAAAAAGCAGAAACTCAAACTGCTCACCTATGAATATTCAAGTAATTGATTACCAAAATCCTTTATGGCTGCAAACCTTGGGGAAACTGCGTTACGATGTTTACCATTTACCAGAATATGCCCATTTAGAAGCAAAAAGAACTAAAACGGTAAGTCAGGCTTTTGTGATTATAGACAGCAAAAACATTTTTTTCTTACCTTTTTTAATTCGTTCTTGTAATGACATCTTTGGTTCAAATAATCAAGATATTTATGATGCAATATCGTCCTATGGTTACCCTGGTATTTTATTAAGTGAAGAGGCTGCGAATAATTTTGATTTTACTAATTTTGCTTTGAATGAATTAAATAATTATTTAAAACTAAAGGGTATATGTTCGGCATTTTTGCGATTGCATCCTATTTTAAGTAATAAATTAAATCAAATATTGTCCCAAGAGAGTGTTAATAAAATTGGTGAAACGATTTCCATCGATTTAAAACTGTCAGAATCACAAATTTGGGCAAATACCAGGAAAGGCCATCAAAGTACAATTAACAAGTGTAAGCGGCTTGGCTTTACTGCCAGAATGGTAAACTTAGTTGAATACGTCGAAAACTTTCAAGCGATTTATCACGAAACCATGAATCGGGTAGCAGCGGAAAAAACTTATTACTTTGACCGAGAATATTTTGCGGATTTAGTAAACTTAAATGGTAACATTCACCTGTGCTTAGTAGAATTAGAATCAGAAATTGCCGCAGCTTGTATATTTTTTGAATGTGGTGGCATAGTTCAAGCTCATTTAGGTGGAACTAAAAATAAATTTTTACACCAATCTCCATTTAATTACTTATTAGATTATGTTCGATATTGGGCAAAACAACGTGGTAACGAATTGATGCATATAGGGAGTGGTGTTGGAGGTACAAAAGATAGTCTGTATCATTTCAAGGCAGGTTTTTCTAAACAAAGACACGATTGGTTTGCGCTGCGATTGATTCCAGATCGAGAAAAATATAATTATCTAACTCAGTTACGAGCAGAATATCTAAATACTGGAGTTGATCAATTACTTCAGTCAAGCTTCTTCCCGGCTTATCGTTCTAATTG
>NZ_JADEWL010000189.1 GCF_015207665.1 Plectonema cf. radiosum LEGE 06105 | reverse complement strand
CCCCCTCCCCCCCTCCTCTACGGGGTGTAATTCATGCTGCTGGTGTGTTAGATGATGGTATTTTACATTCGATGACTTGGGAGCGATTTACTAATGTTATTCATCCCAAGGTTCTCGGTGCTTGGAATCTTCACGATCTAACTCAAGATTTTCCTTTAGATTTCTTTGTATTGTTCTCTTCTGCAACGGCTTTATTTGGTTCTCCCGGACAAGCTAATCACGTAGCTGCGAATGTGTTTTTAGATGCCTTAGCTCATTATCGTCAAAGTATTGGAAAACCGGGATTGAGTATCAATTGGGGAATTTGGTCTGATGTCGGTTCGGCGGCTGAACGCAATGCTGATAAAGAAATGCAGATGAAAGGAATCGGCGCGATCGCACCACAAGATGGTATTGATTTATTTGCCAAATTATTACAATTTGATACTCCTCAAATTGGTGTATTACCAATAAATTGGTCACAGTTTTTACAGCAAAATATTACTTCACCATTCTTTACTGATTTTATCTCTTCTTCTCAAATACAATCAGCAAAAACTGTAGAAACCGGATATCTGGAATCTTTATTTGCAGCTAAACCATCAGAACGTCGTTATCTTTTAGAAATGCATTTACGGACTCAAATTTCCCAAATTCTTGGTTTCTCACCAGATGAAATTGATGCAGAAAAAGGCTTTTTTGATTTGGGAATGGATTCTTTAACTTCGGTAGAATTAAAAAACCGTTTACAAAAAAGTTTGAAAATTTCCCTACCTTCAACTATAATATTCGACCAACCAACTTTAAATGCTTTATTAGATTATTTAATTGAACAAATCAATTTAGAAAATCATCAAGTAGAACAGCCAGTTGAAACAGAATTAACAGAACTTTCTGAAGATGAAGTAGCAGATTTACTGGCTCAAGAATTAATGGAAATTGAGCGAGGTAAACAATCGTGAATCAGCAACAACCCAGGGATTACCGCTCTCTAATGCAGAAAGCTTTGCACGAGCTTAAAGAAATGCGTGCCAAATTACAAGCATTAGAACAAGCAAAAACCGAACCAATTGCGATTATCGGTATGGGATGTCGTTTTCCCGGTGCTGACAATCTCCAAGCTTTTTGGGAATTATTATCTCATGGAGTTGATGCAATTTCTGAAGTTCCTCCAGATAGATGGGATATCAATGCTTATTTTGCACCAAATTCTCAAACACCAGGGAAAATAAACTCCCGTTATGGTGGATTTGTCAAGCAACTGTATGAATTTGATGCTGCATTTTTCGGAATTTCTCCTCGTGAAGCGGTTTCTTTAGACCCCCAGCAGCGATTATTATTGGAAGTTAGTTGGGAAGCTTTAGAAAATGCGGGTATTGTTCCGGTGAGTTTACAGGGAAGTAAAACTGGTGTATTCGTTGGTATTAGCAGTAATGATTATTCACAACAGCTACTAACCAGAGAAGTCACCGAAATTGATGCTTATTTAGCCACCGGGAATTCTCACAGTACCGCAGCCGGACGTTTATCATATACTTTGGGTTTAACTGGACCGAGTATAGCAGTAGATACTGCTTGTTCTTCATCTTTAGTTGCAGTTCATCTCGCTTGTCAAAGTTTACGGAATCAAGAGTGTGATACAGCACTTGTTGGGGGAGTAAATAGACTGATATCCCCTGAATTCAGCATTAACTTTTCTAAAGCGCGAATGTTAGCTGCTGACGGACGTTGTAAAACCTTTGATGCCGCAGCCGATGGATTTGTGCGAGCAGAAGGATGTGGCATTATTATACTTAAACGACTTGCGGATGCTGTAACGGATAAAAATCCGATTTTGGCATTGATTCGAGGTTCAGCAGTCAATCAAGATGGTCGTAGTAGTGGGTTAACCGTTCCCAATGGTACTTCACAACAAGCGGTAATTTCTCAAGCTTTAGAAAACAGTAAAATTGAACCATCGCAGATTAATTATATCGAAGCTCACGGTACAGGTACAAGTTTGGGAGACCCCATCGAAATTAATGCATTAGGTTCCGTTTTTGGCAAGTACCATAGTGCTGATAATCCTTTAAAAATTGGTTCGGTAAAAACCAACATCGGACATTTAGAAGCAGCAGCAGGAATCGCTGGAATAATCAAATTAATATTATCCCTGCAAAATCAAGAAATTCCCCCTCATTTACATTTTCAACAACCTAATCCCTATATACCTTGGGAAGAATTACCATTTCAGGTGACGACAGAAAGTACACCTTGGTTAATTTCTAATACACCAAGATTTGCTGGTGTGAGTTCTTTCGGTTTTAGCGGTACCAATGCTCATGTGGTAATTGAAGGCAGAAGGGAAGAAGAAAGAAGGAAGAAGAAATCAGAACACACAACTGAACGTCCTTTACATCTACTGACATTATCTGCAAAGACACCAGAAGCTTTATCAGATGTTGTAAATAATTATCAAGAATACTTGACAAATAACAATAATATAAATTTTGCGGATATTTGTTTTAGTGCCAACACAGGGCGATCGCACTTCCAAAATCGCTTAGTTCTTATTGCTGAATCTACCACCCAAGCATTAGAACAATTATCGAATTATCAAGAAACCTCACCCCCATCCCCTCTCCTTAGTAAGGAGAGGGGTGCCGGAGGCGGGGTGAGGTTATTTCAAGGCACAACATCCACTAATAAACGCCCAAGAATCGCCTTTTTCTTCACCGGAGAAAGTAGTGAATATATAAATATAGGTTGGGAATTATATCAAACTCAACCAATTTTTAAACAAGCTTTAGATAAATGTAATGAAATACTAAAATCATTAATTGATTTAGATTTACTAATTGTAAGAGGTAATAGGGAGCAGGGAATAGGGAATAGGGAACAAATAAAAAATACTACTTTATTCGCAGTTCAATACGCTCTATATAAATTATGGACAACTTGGGGTGTGCATCCTTCGGTAGTAATTGGAGATGGTATTGGTGAGTATGTTGCTGCTACTGTTGCGGGAATTTTCAGTTTAGAAGATGCATTCAAATTAGTAACAAACCGTATTAAAGCAAATTCAATTAATTATTCTTTGCCACAAATTGAGGTAATTTCCAGTGTTAGCGGAAAATTAATTGGTTCAGAAATTGCAAATCCTAAATATTGGTACGAGAAGATTTCGCAATCGGTAAACCTTAGTAAAAGTATTCAAATTATTAAGGAATTAGATTGTAATATCTGTGTGCAATTAGGAGCAAAAACTGCAAATTTACCATTAACAGGAATATTGTGGTTGCCAAGTTTAGCAGAAGATGGAAATAATCATGATTGGCAGGTGATGCTCTCAAGCTTGGCTCAGATGTATGTAAACGGAGTCAATATTGATTGGCAAGGATTTGAGCAAGATTATCATCGAAATCGGGTTTTATTACCAACTTACCCATTTCAACGTCAGCTTTATTATGTTGATGTCGCTCCTAAAACAACAAGAGATATTACCCAAAGGGATATTTTACATTCACTTTTGGGAGAAAAACTCGATTTATCCCGTTCAAACACAATTTATTTTCAACATTCTTTGAATCCAAATAATCCTGCTTATCTACAACAGCATCAAGTTTTTCAAAAAGTCATTCTCCCCGGTGCGGGTTATATAGAAATGGCTTTAGCCGCAGGAAGCATTTTATTTAATACGGATAATTTAGTTTTAACAAATCTGGAAATTCTCCAACCTTTAATATTTTCTGATGATGCACCGACAACTACTCAAGTAGTTTTAGTACCGCAGCAAGAAGAAGAAAATATATTTGAATATACTTTTGAAATATTCAGTTTAATCACAGCAGAAGATACATGGGTAGTTCATGCAAAAGGAAAGATAAAAAAATGTAGAGACGTAATACATTACGTCTCCCAAATACATGACAAAGACGGAATGTCTGACATTTCTATATCAAATTATTATCAAGAATTCCAAAAACGCGGTATTGAATATGGAGAAAGTTTTCAAGCTATAACTGAATTATTTGGTAGCAAAAATCAAGCTTTAGGAAAAATTCAATTACCCCCAGAATTAACAAATTATGGTTATAAACTGCATCCTGTACTATTAGATGCGGCTTTTCAGGTAATTGGAGCAGCTTTGAATTGGGAAGATTTAACGGATATTTATCTACCAATTGGTTTGGAAAGTTTAAGCTTTTATGGTAATGTCAATGATTCTTTTTGGAGTTCGGTAAAAATTCGTCCTCAGCAAAATCCATTTCCTAAATTATTAATAGCTGATGTGGAATTAATAGCTGATAACGGAGAAGTTATTGCTAAGTTAGAAGGTTTACAACTCAGAAGAACTAATCCTCAAACTGTTTTGGGAAATAATTCCAAATCAGAATCTTTGGAAGATTGGTTATATGAAATAGAATGGCGCATTCAAGGGGATATAGAGAAAGCTTTTCCCGATTATTTCCCAATTCCTTCAATAGTACGAGATAATTTACTTCCAAATTTAGAAAAATCTTTAACACAACCTGAATTACAAACTTATCAAGAATTTTTACTACAACTTGAAGAATTAAGTATTGCTTATGTGTTATATGCTTTTAATTCCCTAAATTGGAAATTTAACCCCGATCAACTTTTTTCTAGTTCTGAATTAATTCACAGTTTAGGAATAGTACCTCAACATCAGCAATTGTGCGATCGCCTTTTACAAATGCTGGTAGATTCGGGTTATGTTCAACAGCAGGAAGAACAATTTCAAGTTATCAAACAACCGCAAATAGAAAATCCGCAAATTCAATATCACAATTTATTAGCTCAGTATCCGAGTGCTACTGCTGAGTTGACATTATTGCATCGTTGTGCAATGAATTTGGCTGATGTTTTGCAAGGTAAAGTTGACTCTTTACAATTACTTTTTCCTCAAGGTG
Organism: Plectonema cf. radiosum LEGE 06105; assembly: GCF_015207665.1. Lineage (GTDB taxonomy): Bacteria > Cyanobacteriota > Cyanobacteriia > Cyanobacteriales > Nostocaceae > Rivularia > Rivularia radiosa_A. The sequence continues at coordinate 5,497 of NZ_JADEWL010000189.1, read as the reverse complement.
ATTTAACTACTGCTACCCAACTTTACCAAGATTCACCAGGTGCAAAATTAATGAATTCTTTGGTACAGCAGGTTGTGGAGTTATTGTTAAAAAACAAGCCTGAAAATAGACACTTAAGAATTCTAGAAATTGGTGCGGGAACTGGAGGAACAACAGCATATTTACTACCATCTCTTGATGGTAAAACTGAATATACTTTTAGTGATGTTTCGCCGCTATTTCTTCATAAAGCAAAGCAGAAGTTTTCAAAATATGATTTTGTAGAATATCGAACTTTAGATATTGAAAAATCTCCTGTTAATCAAGATTGGGAGTTGGAACAATATGACATTATTATTGCGGCGAATGTTTTACACGCGACTTGTAATTTAGAGCAAACTTTGACTCATGTACGGCAGTTGTTATCACCGTTAGGACAACTTGTATTATTAGAAGGTACTCAACCCCAGCGATGGTTGGATTTGATTTTTGGTTTAACTGATGGTTGGTGGCGTTTTACAGATACCAATTTACGTTCGGATTACCCTTTGATATCTTTTTATCAGTGGGAATCGGTTTTATCGAAGTGTGGATTTGAGGAGGTAGCGGGGTTTGAAGCGCAACCGCAAGGGGTGGTTTTGGCGCGGAAGACTGGGAATTTAATTAACCGCAGAGACGCAGAGTACGCAGAGGGAAGAGATGGAGAGGGATGGTTGATTTTTGCGGATAGTCATGGTTTGGGTGAGGAGTTAGCTCGACAGTTGGGAAGTGATTGTGTTTTGGTTTTTCCGGGAGAAGGTTATCAAGAGTTAGGTGAATTCCGTTATCGAGTTAATCCTTTACGTAAAGATGATTTTGAACGGTTGTTGGAAGGTGTTGCTGTAGAAAAGGTGGTGCATTTATGGAGTTTGGATATACCCACATCTCAAGTAACTGATGAGCAATTAGAGTTATCTTCGCAATTAGGTTGTGCTAGTGCTTTACATTTAGTCCAATCTATGGATAGTAGACAATCTTTGTGGTTGGTTACTCAAGGTGCGATCGCGATTGCAAATAATCACGTTTCAAATGTGATTCAGTCTCCGTTATGGGGTTTGGGAAAGGTGATTAGTTTGGAGCATCCATTATCTGGTGGTTTTTGTATCGATTTAGATCCAACTGTTCCGATAAGGGAACAAGCTTCGGGGTTAATTACGGAAATATTATCAAATAATCAGGAACAGCAAGTAGCGTTTCGTGAACAACAGCGTTATGTTCCCCGGTTGGTACGAACTCAATCGCTGTTATCGAGGAATTTGTTAGAAATACCGGAAAATCAACCGTTTGAATTGGGTATATCAGCACGGGGAACTTTGGAAAATCTGCAATTGCAACCTCTCTCAAGACGCAAACCCCAAGGAAACGAAGTAGAAATTCATGTTATAGCAACGGGTTTGAATTTTATTGATGTGCTTGATGCTTTGGGTTTATTACCTTTTGAGCGTAATTGGTTTGGGGTGGAATGTGCTGGTGAAGTTGTTGCGGTGGGAGATAATGTAGAAGATTGGAAGCCGGGAGATGCGGTAATTGCTTTAGCACCAAGTAGTTTTAGTCAATTTGTAACTACTGACGCTCGGATGGTTGTTCTTAAACCGCAAAATCTCAGCTTTGAGGAAGCTGCTACTATTCCAGCAAATTTTTTGACTGCATATTATGCCTTAAATAAAATAGCCAAAATTTCCACCGGAAAGCGGGTTTTGATTCACGCTGCTGCTGGGGGAACTGGAATGGCTGCGGTGAAAATCGCTCAACTTGTTGGTGCGGAAGTATTTGCAACTGCGAGTCTCTCTAAATGGGAGAAACTTGAAGCAATGGGAATTAAGCGTCAACATATTTTTAATTCCCGTACCCTTGATTTTGCTGATGAAATCATGATGGTAACGCAAGGGGAAGGAGTAGATATTGTTCTTAATTCATTGTCTGGAGATTTTATTGATAAGGGTTTTTCTGTTTTAAAAGCTGATGGGTGTTTTCTCGAAATTGGCAAACGGGATGTATGGAGTTTAGAACAGGTAAAACAGGTTAAGCCAAATGCACAATACGCTTTAATTGATTTGATGAGTCTCGCTCAACAGCAGCCAGATTTAATTCAGTCAATGTTGCAAGATTTGATGCAGCTATTTGAAACTGAGCAACTTCAACCTTTACCACGTCAAGTTTTTTCTATTCAAGATGTAATATCGGCTTTCCGTCGTATGCAGCAAGGGAAGCATATTGGGAAAGTTGTGATTTCGCAAACCTCACAAACCTCACCCCCAACCCCTCTCCTTATTAAAGAGAGGGGAGATGAAGCGCAGCTTTATCGAGGTGAGGTTGTGAGTTCACAAGAAAATACGACACCTCTAACCCCTCTCCTTGACAAGGAGAGGGGAGATGAAGCGCAGCTTTATCGGGGTGAGGTTATTACTTGTCAAGAAAACGCTACTTATTTAATCACAGGTGGACTCGGAGATTTAGGTTTATTATTTGCAGATTGGTTAATACAAAAAGGTGCGAAAAATTTAGTATTAGTTAGTCGTCGTGATATTGATGCAGAAATTCAACAGCGTATCCAAGCTTTAGAAAACTCTGGCGCTAAAGTAATGGTTGCTCAAGTTGATGTCACCGATAAATCAAAACTTGCTGAATTAATATCAAATATCAAATCATTACCACCTTTACGGGGTGTGATTCATGCTGCTGGTGTATTGGATGATGGAGTATTACAACATTTAACTTGGGAAAGATTCATTAATGTACTAAATCCTAAAATGTTAGGGGCTTGGAATTTACACATTTTAACTCAAGATTTACCCCTTGACTTTTTTGTCATGTTCTCCTCTGCTGCTTCTTTATTTGGTTCTCCTGGACAAGGTAATCATGTTGCCGCAAACACATTTTTAGATAGTTTAGCTCACTATCGTCAATCAAAAGGAATGCCGGGATTAAGTATTAATTGGGGTGTTTGGTCAAAAATTGGAGCAGCTGCAAAACGTGGAGTTAGCCAGCAAATGCAATTACGTGGTGTAGGAGAAATTTCCTCACAACAAGGTTTAGAAATATTTCAAAGGTTGTTAACTCAAAATTCACCTCAAGTGGGAGTTATTCCCGTTGATTGGGACAAGTTTTTACAACAAAATATTTCATCACCATTTTTTGCAGACTTTCTGAATTCAAAGCCAGAATTACTTAAACAAGAGTCGGAATTTTTACAACAATTAGAAAGAGTAAATATAGGCGATACACCTTTAGGTGTCGGCGAAGCCTATCGCTCTTCTATTGTCATGGGACATCTGCAAGCTGAAGTCGGTAAAGTTCTCGGACTTCCTTCTAATCAATTACCTGGTTTACAACAAGGCTTTTTTGATTTGGGGATGGATTCGTTGATGACGGTGGAATTAAGAAATCGTTTAGAAACTAGTTTAGGAATTTCTATTCCTGCCACCGTGATTTTTGAATATCCTACTATTGCTGATTTGGCTGAGTATTTGGTTGGGGAGGTGTTTGGAGAAAGGGAGGAATATGTTTTTAACGCAGAGGAGCGCGGAGGTAAACGCGGAGGAGCGCAGAGTTTTTCGGTTGATAGTGGAGAGGAAGATGAGGTAATCGCAGAATTAGCAGCTTTGGAGAAATTATTGAGGGAATAGAAATATGAGTATTGAATTTACTAAAGAACGAGTTTTATCAGCTTTGAAGGAAGCTAGAACTAAACTCGAAGCTGTGGAAAAGTCGAAGAATGAGCGTGTAGCTATTGTTGGTATGGCTGGACGTTTTCCTGGAGCTAATAATATTGATGAGTTTTGGCAAAATCTTTGTAATGGAGTTAATTCGATTCAGTTTTTATCTGATGAAGAACTTCTGAATGCTGGTGTTGATGTGGATGTTTTAAATCGTCCTAATTACGTCAAAGCTTATTCTAGTTTCCCGGATTTTGATGGTTTTGATGCGGGCTTTTTTGGTTATTCTCCTAGGGAAGCTGAAGTTATAGATCCTCAGCATCGGGTGTTTTTGGAGTGTGCTTGGTCAGCTTTGGAACAAGCTGGATACGATCCGGAACAATACAATGGTGCAATTGGTGTTTATGGTGGTTCGTCGCTTAATAGTTATATTATTAACCTTTATTCAAACTCAAATTTAAGAACAAATACTGATAACGTTCAAGCAGTTATTAGTAATGTAATGGGATTAATGCCCACAAGGGTATCTTATAAATTAAATCTTACTGGTCCAAGTTGTGGGGTACAAACTGGCTGTTCTACTTCTTTGGTAAGCGTGCATCTTGCTTGTCAAAGTTTGCTGAATGGTGAATGCGACATGGCTTTAGCTGGTGGTGTTTCGGTTGCTGCTTCCGGTAAATCTGGTTATCTTTATCAAGAGTCGGGTGTATTATCTCCCGACGGATATTGTCGCTCTTTTGATGCTCGTGGTGAAGGAACGGTTTTTGGTAATGGTGTTGGCATAGTCGTATTAAAAAAACTCAGTGATGCATTAGCCGATGGTGACTGTATTTATGCGGTTATTAAAGGTTCGGCAATTAACAATGATGGTTCCCACAAAGTTGGGTTAACTGCTCCTAGCGTTACGGGACAAGCAAATGTCATCGCTACAACTTTAGAAAAAGCCGGAATCAATCCCGAAACCATTGGTTATATTGAAACCCACGGAACCGGAACCCCATTAGGAGATCCAATTGAAATTGCAGCATTAAATAAAGTATTTCGTCAACATACCCAAGCTAGAAATTTTTGTGCTTTAGCTTCGGTGAAAAGTAATATCGGACATTTAGATGCTGCTGCGGGAATTGCGGGTTTAATTAAAGTAGCCTTAGCGGTAAAATATGGCAAAATTCCCCCCAGTCTTAACTTTGAATCTCCCAATTCTCAAATAGATTTTGATAACAGCCCTTTTTACGTTAATCAGAAATTGCGTGATTGGGAAAGCAACGGTACCCCACGACGAGCTGCTGTTAGTTCCTTTGGGATGGGTGGGACGAATGCTCATATGGTGTTGGAAGAAAGTAACCTCACCCCGCCTTCGGCACCCCTCTCCTTAACAAGGAGAGGGGAAGGGGGTGAGGTTGATTCGTGGCAACTGTTATTAATTTCTGCTAAAACCCCAACAGCGTTATCTACTGCTACGACTAATCTCTCAGAATATTTAAAATCCCATTCAGATACAAACTTAGCTGATGTTGCTTACACATTACAAATAGGAAGACAAGCGCTCGAACAAAGACATTTTGTTGTTTGTCAAAATCATCAACAAGCAATTCAAGCTCTGAGTAATATTAATGATGATTCAGCAACTAAAACGAACCAAGCTGCAAATAAAACTCTCGTTTTCATGTTTTCGGGACAAGGTAGTCAATATGAGAACATGGGACGAGAATTATATGAAACACAACCAGTATTCCGAGAAACTTTAGATAAGTGTTGTACCTTGCTAAAACCTCATCTCGGTTTTGATTTACAAACTCTTATTTTCCCCCCATCCCCTCCCC
>NZ_JADEWL010000188.1 GCF_015207665.1 Plectonema cf. radiosum LEGE 06105 | reverse complement strand
TGTTAACTTTTAGAGTTTTTTTGGTAGGGGTAGGGGTGATATTGCCTTTACTCCCCTAAAAATTTTGATTTTTGAGGTTGTAACGCAAATGAAGTGTGATTACGTTGAAAAACAAGCAGACGGAACTTACAAGTTTTACCGCATTGATCAAGATTGGGTAGATGGAGAACTGAAGAAAAACTATATTGAAATCCCCAGAGAAAGGATACCCAAGCATAAGCAGGATGAGTTTATCTGCAATTGGTTTAAAAGATAATGGACAACTTACACCCATCACAACTGCACCACTACTTACAACTGCATTCCCGCGCCAAAGTCACATCGTGGGGATGCTTAATTACTTCGGTGTTGCTACTCTCCCTTGGTACATCGTTGAGGGGAGAAGGGAGAGAATATAAACCTTGGTTGTTTGGTGGCGCTGCTGCTGCATTATTGGTTGGTAAAAGCCAGAGAAAAACCGTCAAAGATGTAGGGGAATTGTTGGGAGATATTGACCGGGTATCTCGGTTCAACTTTCAATATTGGCTTAAGAATAAAACGGGACCCGGTGCGAACATCGCTGTCACCGTTTCCGCATTCGACGCGACTTGGCAGCCAGATAACCTACTCAACATCAATGACTTAGCTGCAATGTTAACGCGGTTGCACGGTCGCGTTGTTGGTGGTTCTGGTTCTGGTAAGTCTGTACTAACTAAAGCTTTGGTGCGATTGGTAGAAGGCAACGTCACAATTTACGACGTAGAAGCAACCAACAAAGATTGGAAAGGTTTTGAAATCGTAGGGAGGGGGGAGAAGTGGCAAGCAATCGTTGATGCCATGAAAACTGATTTACAGTTGTTCAAGCAACGAGTAGGAGAAGCTACAGCAGATGATAACGATGCAGGTTGGGATATTTTCAAGGGACAAACCGTTATTCGAGTCGTAGAAGAATACCCAGATGCCAAGGATGAGATTAACTCGCTTGCGAAACCATTAACAGAAAAATCCGACTACAAGGGACTTGCGGACGAATGGTGTCAAAAATTAGCCCGTAGGGGACGTAAACCCGGTGTTTTACTGCTACTAATCAGCCAATACGACGGCGTAACGTCTTGGGGCTTTGAAGGTAAAGGGAATTTAGTAAATTGCTTTCACGCCATACGGTTGGGAGAATTCGCTGTTACCCATGCCAAAAAAGTAGGTGATGACCAATTAGTTAAATGGTTGGAATCCGATTTAACATCTCGTTGCATGGTCGATAACCGTCCGTGTCAACTCCCAGACCGCGCTACTCAAATAATGATAGGTAACGGTGTAGTGTTAGATAAAATCGGTAATTCCACACCGACGAGTAATTTACCGGCGGGAGATTCGGACAAGCAGCAACTTAATGAATTTGAAGCAGCAATTATCGACGCTGGTAAAAAGCTGCAAGGGGACGTTTTAAAAGCGCGAACGCTCAAACAAAACTCCCGTTTATTTAGCGATATATCGGGAGAAGATATCAGGTTAATTTTTCAATCACTCGCTGATAGGGGAGTAGGTCAAATTGTAGGAACTGGCAACTACCTCGGATGGAAATATAACCAACCTGTAGACACAACGCCTACACCCAAATAACAACTCATCTACACTCTTGCACCAACACGCGGCACCACACCAAGCGTATCGGTGTGGTTTTTTAATCCCGATTTAGCTCGACGAAGTAATTCATCAGTACTATATTGATGAATCGCCTACAGCGTCTACTTTTTTAATCGCTCAAAAAATCCGGCGTAGGTGCCTCAAAATATTGCTGTGTAAGGTTTTTAGCAGATTGTAGACAATTTTTAGGGATATCGAAATATCCCTAAAATCCCCCTATAACTTCGGTTCAATCATTTTTATAAACTGTTTTATGTGCTTGTCGGCTTTTTTATACTCCGGGGATTGCGTCCCTAACCGCAGGGATTGTAGGTAACTTTTATGTAACTGCTCATAATCAAGTATTTCCGATTGCCTAGGTAACTCTTTATGTAACTTAGTGTTCTCATCCCTGACGGTAGATAACTCGACTGTCAGGGATTCTGCTTTTTTGAAGCTTCTAGCAGCTGCACCTCCAATTCCTTAACTCGGTGCTGCAATCGCTCCAATTCATCGCTAGTTACAGAATTTGTATATGTAACTTGTTTCTCTTTACGCGGTTCTGGGGGGACATTCAACTGTACTGCAATCTCCTCTAATCGCTCAGTTTTTAAGCTGGATGCCTTGCCAATATATTTTTTGTGCAATTTACCAGATACCTTCCGATAGGCATACCAATAATCGGCTTGTCCCCCTCCCTTTTCACGACGGACGGTAAATGGTGCGTTATCACTGCTGGGAACGTACCGAAACGAGTCGAGGTTTTCTAATTCCTTGTACCAATTCTTAGAACCTACTCTAATACCGCTTTCCAGCTTTCCCGACTCAACCACGGGAACCTGCTTTTTAGTCATGACGTTACCTATATCTCTATGTAACTATAATATATGTAACTCGCTACTAGTTACATATGTTCATAGATTTTCATATGTAACCGTAATTAGTTACATAGACAGGCAGCGGTTACATAGATAAGTTACAGATGTTTATAACAATTGCGTGACGGTTCATGACTCAACAAGAAACAGCCCAATTAATCGCCAGTCTCACCCGTCAAGAGTTGCTATTGCAGCAATTAATTTCTGCACTAAATAAACCGCGTCTCGGACTTCACAATGATGCTGGTATTTGTAAAATCTACTGCAATAGACAACACGGTTCCTTGTGGTACAAACTCGACAATGGGAACCCAGTACCGATAACCGAGAACGCTTTAACTGGTTATCTCAGACAATTACGCTTCGAGAAGGTAGAGCGTAGGGGGAAGGAAGTCCATAAGCTACTCACCACAATCGAAGGGGATAAGCTGTATGTCCTAGAATCCGGTCATGATAGCCATTTCAGTAAAGGATTGTTAAGCGCGATCGCGATTCTCATACCCGACCAACTACACCAACCAATTACGATAAGCCCCCAAGCTGGAGATGATGACAATGTTCTATTTGCTCGCATCTACTTAGGCAATGAAACCATCAAAGCCCCATATGGCGATAACACGAACTTCCGAGAATTATCCGTTCGGGCGATTAACAACGTTAAAGTAGCGAACGCCTAAAATAAACAACAATCGAACTGACTTTAATCCCATACAAACTATATAACTATATAAAGCAATGGTACTCACTATCCGTATTGATAGATTCCCAAATTTGTTTGATTCAGAAAAACTCGGATCGGTTCTCTTTGAAGCGGTCGTTAAATTCTCAGACGGTCGCGTAGAAGTATCGCACCCTACTTATACCCAACAGCAAGCAATCCACTTCGCAAGCCAGATAGTAAAAAACTACAGACCGAACAACTCCTATCCCCCTGCATACCAACAAACTCCAGAAGAAGCTTTGAAAATGTGAGAACCCGGATACCTTGTAGAAAGCAGTGAGTTTATCAATTATCAGCTGCTTGCTGAGAATGAAGTAAGGTAAACCATTACTTAGCAGGATACCTGCTAAGTATCGGTTCATGAAAGTATAGCTATATAAAGCTTTATTTTTTGGATAAAATACATTAGCTTACTTTTACCTTATTCATGGATAGCACTTAGTTAGAAAAATATTGCGTAGTGCCTAACTATTTTTGATTGGTTAGTGTGAACGTGTTTGTTAGGCACTACAATATATGGGTTTGAGAATAATAATACTCATGTTCTTACGTGTAAAACAAATAAAAGGTAACTGTTATTACTACGTCGTTGAATCAATCCGAAAAGACAAGAAAGTTGAGCAACGAGTACACGCTTATCTGGGTTCCTACCGCAAGGCTAAACAACAAATTAAATTGCAATTTAAAGATACTCACTTACTTAAAAAGCTTTGCAATCGATTAGAGGAATTGCACCAAGCCGCAAAGTCATCAAGAAAGTGATAACCACGTTTAAGTATATTCCAAAAATATCTTGTAAGAATATTGACACATGGTACTTATTTTTGCTATAATGGGAGAATAAGGGAATCTCTACAATCCCTGCCACCTCACTACACTACAAGCCTTTTAATATCATGAATATTCAAGACCTGCTTAACCTGGCTATCCAAGCAATTTTTTACGGTCTTTGCTTTTTGATTATCTTTGATTTCTGTCTCTACACTACGACCTATTGGACGGGAGAGATTGAAATATTCTCCCCCAAAGTCAAGCCTAGCAAAGGAAAACCAAGGACTTTAGATGACCTTGAAGACGATGGTGTCTACAACTTCGGATTAGCGCTTGCGCTTTCGGACATCCAAATAAATTAAAATTGATGGGGCATCAAACCCCAAAGGTCAGTCAGTCAGTCAATGACACAACCATGCCCCGAATCTCTTAAAGCGATTTCCATCCATGCACCCCATGCTTATGCTATTTGCAAGGGCATTAAGCAATATGAACACCGCAGCCGAGCAACTAAACAACGCGGCTGGATTCTAATTCATGCATCACAATCAAAGGCATCAGATAGCTACCTTGTCGATTATGGCATTAATAAAAGCACCATCAAGCGCGGCGCGATTATTGGAGCGGCTTATCTTACAGATTGCACCTGGGACTCGGAATATGGCTGCTATGCCTACCATTTAGAATCACCCATACTCTTCGATCAAGCGATTGAAGGGGTCAAGGGCTGCCAAACAATCTTTTGGGGAGCTAAGACAACCGAGAAACAAGCGGCTTTTGCAGCTGCCTGGAAGCTTATATCTGCTCCACGAATACTAATTACGCCTCCACCGATAAATACTAAACCACACTTTGATGATATATGCATAGAAGCATTTACCACAATTCAAAGACAGTAGACCTTTTACCCCTCGATTGTATTGAGTTGATAATATATCCATAGATACTTTATGTCTTGCTCAACATTAATCATCAGGACAATCTAAGTATTCTTCATTCTCCCAATCAATAGAGGTTTGATATGGTTCGTACTCGTCGTTTGCAGTAGTAGGAGCTATAGGAGGGGTAAGCGATAATTCGCAAGGCTTATAGCCCGCTCCTAAAACCCCTAACTGTGTCGTAATTGGGTGCGCCCATATCTCGCCGTCGTCGATCGCGCTGACTTTGCATTGCTTGCCTTTATACTTCCCAACGGTGGGGTAAACCGTTTGACCTTCTCTAAATCGATACAAATCAGCACTACCAACAGGTTCGGCGTTTCTATAGTTCGTATTGCTTGCTGGTTTTGGTGGATTGGTGACGACCTGAGCGGGTTTCGGTGACGACACCGTTACCTGTGGATGACGACCTGTATTACTTGCTGGTGCTGGATTTGAGCCAGAATGACGACTATGTTGGGGTTTTTCTATTTCTTTATAGAGTGAGTCAGTAGTATGAGTGACTGACTCATTTTTATAGGAGTTAGTAAAAAGGTCGTCATTTCTCTGTAAATCAGCACTACCAATACTTTCAGTCGTCACCGAAGTCGTCACCGGGTCGTCACCAGGGTCGTCACCACCTGAGATAAGTAATGGGAAATTATGACCGGGTTGACGAATACCGATCGCCGTAATATATCTCCCATTCTTAGCTCTACGCTTTGAAGCATCAATACTTAGTTGAGTCTTGAGTAAATTAAGTAAATTAGAACTAAATCTTTGGGTCGTCATTCCCGAATGTCCGTTGTTTGATGCCCATTGCAGGTAGTTGGCATATAGGCAGTCACGAGCATCGCTGCTTGAATTGCCTATTTGGGTTTCTGCTTTTGGGTCGTAATAGAGACATTGGTCAGCCCAATTTGCCAACGGGTTTGTTTCCAAAAGGACTTGAACACTGAATGAACCAAGAGAAGGTACACGCTTGGCAGTATTCCGTACATAGTCTGCCACCTCATCCATTGGCATCGACAGTACCCACGCCAGCAAGCCCGGTAAGTATGGCTTGAACTCCTGAATCATGTCTCGTCGTAGATGTGGGGGAATTACTTTCTCAAAACTCATCGACAAGCGACGACGAGAAAGGGCATTCGTGTAATCGTTGCTTTGGATTGCTTCATTGCACGCCACCCAAACCACGCCCATAAACGTAAAACTGCCCGTTTGCTGAACTCCTTTTTTCTCAATCCGCAAGTCATCAGCCCCGGTCATCGCTTTGAGCTTCCCAACTTCTCCCGCGTATCGTTCCGAGTCGGTTATAAATACAGCTTTCTTGCCGTAAAACATTGCGGTTTCAAATTGGTTCTTCTCAAGGTCTTTAAGTGTTGTAACTGCGTAATTTTCTTTACTCAGTAACGCTTGAATCAACCGTAAAATAGTACCTTTACCAGTTCCACCAGCACCAATTAATTCTATATATCGTTGAAATTCTGCACCGCGTTCGGTGATAGTTGCATTCATTACCGCTCTAATTACCTCTACCCAGTCAGCGCGATCGCAACAAGTTGAAAGTAACCATTCCTTAATAGGTTGACAGCCGACCGCTCGATCAGACCACTTGAAAGGTAAACGTGATATAAACCTATAGCCCGGTTCGTGGGGTGTTGATTCTAGGGTACGAATATCAATAACGCAATCCTCTAAGCAAATTCTACCTATTATCACTTCCCAACGGTTAACCCGTAACTTGCCCTTGAGTATGGTTAGTACACCATTGATAAAATTCGCTGACTCATCAATATTTTGGGCTTCTAACTCAGTCACAATAAGGTCTAGGGTTTGTTCGTTGGGTATCTCTCCCCATATCCCTGCTTTCCCTTCTGCCTCGTACCAATACCAAGCTTTTGCAGGAATATTCCATGCCAATTTTGCGCGGTATTTTTCAGCTAGCTCGCGAGCAAATCCTGTCTGAGTGGGTTTCTTGGCTGACTTCTCCTCACCATTGGTAAACTGCTGTTCCCACTTCTGTATGGTTTCAGCCTTAACTAAAACCTCATCTCGAAACTTGTCAAAACCATTCATTTGGATGTAATCATCTATTCCCTTACCCTCAGAGGTACTCCATAAGCCAGTTATAGAGTATATCGGGACGTTGAATTTTTTCAGTTGTGCAGCTAGTTTTCTTTGGGCAACAACTACCCCTTCCTTGGTTGCCGCGTCTGCATCAAAGCCAAGTATCCAACCGAAACCAGCGCGGGCAAGCGTTTCTAGTGCTGGTACTAGGTAACGCTTTCCTTGTACATCATTTTTGCTACCAGTCAAACCCATCTCAACCCCTGCCAGTGCAAGCGTGGGGATGCCGTGAGAATTGGGCGCGATCGCGCTGAACATTCCCTCGGTAAGTACCAAGCAAGGATGCCCATCTATTTTGTAGCATTGGGCTTTTAATGCCTCTAAATCATCCCAGTAGCGTGGATTGTGAGGATTATTTGGCAGCATTGCATCATGCTCCTCACCAAGCGCGGTGATATATTTCAGCGCTTTCTTGCAAGCTTCACTGGTTTTAAAAGCTTTGCGTGGTCGGAACTGTCCGAACCCGTTTGTACCTTCAAGCCATATACCACCGTATTTTGCATCAATTCTCAATCGCTCCGATGCTTCCGGTACTTCCATCGTTCGGCAGTTGGCAAGCACCCATTCAGGATTTAGCCCGCGCTCTGTTACTGCTTGGGTGTAGTCGCGATCGAATAACCGATTTTGGGATGATTGCGTTTGATGCGTAAAATCTTGTACAATGGGAGTACAAAATTTTTGATTTAAGTGCCGGTCTTTTGTAGGGGCGGCATTTTGCATATCTATATACCTTACTTTTTGGTGTACGTTGTTAGTATTCCCACTGACAAAAATTCCTGAAATGCCATCAATACCTGTCTTGCAATCACTGCGTGCAACTTTCTTGGATTGCCGTACTGGGATATTGAACTACTTTCAACCACGGGCAAGCGACTAAAAGAATCGCACCAAGCTTGTAGTGATTAGCTGATATATGCATAGATACTTTTGCAATGTTTCTGAGTTATTTCACACTGTCAGCTTGTGTATCTAAACTATTCAGTAAAAAGTAAGAAACGGTGATGCACATAAAAACAGCGGTAAATGTAGTTATGACCGCTGTTTTAGGTTTTTCAAATCGAGTAAGAATGAGGGATTTTAAGGAAATCGCCACAATCAACAGTTAGTGGGAAGCTTGGGAGCCGATGCTGCCACCACCACCTGATGCTCAATAAAGCGTACATTTTTGACATAAGATTAAGAGTTTTCACCTCTATTACCCCTAGTTAGTTGCAACAGTATTGCTTCCAAACTTTGCAGTGCAGCATTGGTAGTTCTTTGATGGTCTTCAAATCTAGCTAGATGCTGGTCAAAGTTACGCTGGTGCTGTTCAAAGTTTTGTTTCAACTCTGTAGTAAGCAGTTCTTGCCGTTCCTGACTTTCCCGTAGTTCTGGGATTATGTCATTTAAAATGGCATTCCTTGCCGTAACACTACTAATGTCGCTGGTTAGTTGGTTAACAACATCAGATAACTGTACTATTTGCTGTCCGCTTATTTCTTGACGTTCCGTTAAATTAGCTAACTGTAGCTGAGTGCCTTCTAACTGACGTTGTGTGGTTAGCTGGCTTTGGGCTATTTGAACCAGTAACCCTTGAATATCATCATTGTTACCGTTGGTCACGCCGTCTCCTTGCCTTCCTTGGGTGAGGTTTTTTCGTGTTCAGTTACGTATTCTCGAACAAACTCCGAAACCACTTCAGACATATTCCTCCCTTGCTTGGCACAAACCGCTTTGAAATCATTCCGTAACGACTGAGGCATAAAAACTCTTAAAGAAATAATTTTTTCTTCTATATCATTTGGCATAGGTGCAAGAAATGTTAGTACTGTGCATCTAGCCTATTGTGTCATCACTTAAGACTATATATCGATAGATAAAAATACACAAGTGTTAGTGTTGCATATTCTGGATATTGTGTTAGTCTACTTGAAGTGAACAAACGCAAACCCCTACTACACGGTGAACACAGCCATATCACCGCGACGGGATTCTATGTGCAATTTTCAAGGATTAAACAACTATGACCGAACAGTTAACAGAGTATAAAACCAGTACTAACGGGAAGTCACCCAACAGTAATGACACTGTTAAGCCCAAGGTAAAACGCCGTACCTGCGGTATTCCAGCACGTCAGAGCTTGTCTGAAATGTCACTGGTAATTTATCAAGCACGAGTGGAACAGCAATTAACCGAGTGGGAAAAGATTAAGAATTATGAATTTTATAGTCCCGCGTCAGATGGTAGCCACTTGATGCAAAAAATTACCCGGTCTAAGAGTTTGGATTTGCAAACGCGAGAAACTTTACCAACAACATACGGACAAGCTTACCGCGTACATCTAGGCGCTAACCCAACCAGTGATAAACCAGATTTTTGATGATGATGAAAACTTTAATCAAATTAATCAATCGATTGCCAGCAATCAGCAAACTTATTCAGCGTTACCGACTAAGAAACATAGTTAACGCTTCTGATGACGAATCGAAATACTGTTACCGCTGCCATCAAAACGTTAATTACGAACGCGCTTTCACTTGTGAATGTAAACAATGCCCAATTGATGCAATCCCGTTTTGATTTTAAAGCGATTGCCCTCCGCCAAGATAAGCAATCGCCATATGGGATGTATCCCGCACGCAACGACTGGCAGCACCAAAAGGAGGACACAAATGATTAATTGGTTTTTTGGAAGTAACAACAGTAACGACGAATCAGAAGATAACTCCAAAATAGAAGATTTATCTAATCCAGAATTTTGGGAGAAATCAGGAATAAGACCAATTGTGATTGATGAAAACGACCCGGATTATATCGAGAAGTTAGAAGACGAAGTTTGTAAACGGATTGAAGAAGCTGTAGAGCAACTGAAGAAAGAAAAGTGACCAAAGATATTAATCCTTATTTTTTAGCGGTAGCGGGTATTCTCGTTGCCCTTTACTTTTTCAATGAAAACAACGAATTGAAACAACAAATTAATAGCTGTCAGTTGCAGTTTGAAGGCTTTAAGGAGGGGGTTATTTATGGCAGATGATGAAAACAAGATTGTGGTGGAGATTCCGAATACTGGTAACTACTCCCAACTTCCCCAAACAGCACCAAGCGACAGAATGACCGAATTTAAGCGGGGGATAGAAAACGCGATCGCCTTTCCAGAAAATATCGGTGATTTAATTTACGACTGTCTTTCAATGGTCACAATCCCCGCGCTGTTAATGTCTTTGTGGCTCCAACCGTTACCAAGTTTTATAAGGTTTGCGGTTTTGTTGTTGCTAGTTGTTGCAGCTGTAGGGATGTGGTACTTACTTGGAATTCCAGAAATAAGAGGGCTGTTAACTTTTAGAGTTTTTTTGGTAGGGGTAGGGGTGATATTGCCTTTACTCCCCTAAAAATTTTGATTTTTGAGGTTGTAACGCAAATGAAGTGTGATTACGTTGAAAAACAAGCAGACGGAACT
>NZ_JADEWL010000187.1 GCF_015207665.1 Plectonema cf. radiosum LEGE 06105 | reverse complement strand
GGGATGGGGAGATGGGGGGAAATAAACAACTCCTCACTCCTCATTCCTAACTCCTAATTCCTCACTCCTCACTCCTAACTCCTCACTCTTAACTCCTAACTCCTCACTCCTCACTCCCATTCCCCATTCCCAAAGATGATGATACCAACCCGGTGATTCGATACCCGCACCATAACCGCTGTTGTATGATAAACGTCCGTAAGTCCAGGGTATCCAGGTTGCTTGTACTTTTGTTTTAGGTAATTTTTTTAGTAAATCCGTATCTTCTTTAACGTTTGATGTCATAGAAAGTGCGGGAGCGTGCCAAGCACCACAAACAACCGCAATGCGTTCAAATCCTTCTTTTTGAGCTGCGCGGATGGTTTTCCGCATATATGCTTCGCGCTGAGCTTCGATGGGGTTTTCTAAAGGTGGCATTTCTTGACGCACGGCGGTCATTGCTTCTAGGATAGCGGTAAATATATTTACGCTATCTCCTCGTGTTTCTACCATATTCTCCCACCAACGATCGCGATCGCTATAACCTGCTGCTTCGGCAAGTAAACCCAATGGATCTTGAGCAATTTTGGATTTTGGATTTTGGATTTTAGATTCTTCTGATTGTTCTTCTTCTTTCATGCCCATGCGATGGGTAAGGGGTAAATCCATAAACCGCACGGGGATGTGATTACTTAATCCAAATTGTATCGCTTGCCACTCTGGAGAAAATACGGCAAAGGGATAATAAACGCTTTCTTTTGGGTTATCTGGAAGGTAAATTAATAATGCTACGGGGGGCTGCATTTGAGGTGAAGCAACCAAGGGTAGCAAGGATTCGGCATCGGGAGGTCCTTCAATTAGAATCACATCGGGTTGTAGTTTTTCTAAAGCTCGCCATAAGCTACGTGCGGAACCAGGTCCGTGATGGCGTATACCAAATATGTGAGTAGTCATGATTTAACCGCAGAGACGCGGAGGACGCTGAGGAATAAGGGAAGATAATTAGAGATTAATATATATATTTTCTAATTTAGCAAAAAGGCGCATTTCTACTACGCTCAATGCTCAAGAAGGTTTACTATGAAGAGGGTTGAACGAAGTCGAAACCCGGAAATTTAATGATTTAATTGTGCGTTACGGCATCATCTAATTAATAATCTACAATCAAAATTTCTCAAGCCGTAACACACCCTACAACTAACTATTAACTAACTTCCCTGCAAGCCAAATACAAATCTTGCCAATTCTCTCTTTCCTTGACGACAGTTTCTAAATACTCTCTCCACACAATTTTATCTTGAACTGGGTCTTTTATCACTGCACCAATAATTCCCGAAGCGACATCGGAAGCGCTCAAATTCCCATCACCAAAATGCGCTGCTAATGCCATTCCACTGTTAACTACTGATATTGCTTCGGCTGTACTCAAAGTACTTGTAGGAGATTTAATTTTAGTTTTCCCATCTTCGGTAACTCCGCTACGCAACTCCCTAAACACTGTGACAATGCGGCGAATCTCTTTTAATGCGGGGGGTTCTGCTGGTAATTCTAAAGCCTTTCCCAAGCTTTCCACACGGCGCTGCACGATGTCAATTTCTGCTTCTAGTGTCTTGGGTAAAGGTAAAACTACTGTATTAAAACGCCTTTTCAAAGCGCTGGATAAATCATTTACTCCCTTATCTCTATTATTTGCCGTTGCAATGACGTTAAAACCTTTATTCGCTTGCACCTCTTCTCCTAATTCGGGAATCGGCAGTGTTTTCTCGGAAAGGATAGTAATTAATGTATCTTGTACCTCCGCCGGAATTCGGGTTAATTCTTCCACCCGCGCCACCTTTCCATCTTCCATCGCTCGCATCAACGGACTTGCTACCAAAGCCGTCATTGAGGGACCATCAGCTAATAATTTAGCATAATTCCAACCGTAACGAATCGCTTCTTCACTCGTTCCCGCAGTACCTTGAATTAATAACTTAGAATCCCCTGAAATCGCTGCTGCTAAATGTTCCGACACCCAAGATTTTGCAGTACCCGGCACCCCAATTAACAACAATCCCCTATCAGTCGTCAAAGTGGCGATCGCAATCTCAATCACTCTTCTCTCACCGATATACTTTGGTGACACCTCAAACCCACTTTCCAACTTTCCACCCATCAAATAAGTCATCACTGCCCAAGGCGACAATTTCCAATTTGGCGGACATTGACGCTTATCCACCTTGCCCAATTCCTCCAACTCCTCAGCAAACTGTAGCTCAGCGTGTTCCCTTAGTAAAGTAGTTTCTTTAATTACCTTTTTATTCCTCTGCGTTTTCTGCGTCTCTGCGGTTTTATTTTCTTCAGGCATATTTATTTCCTTAAGGTGAGTTTGACAAATATAATCCCACAATCGTAACCACAATCAGAAGTCGGGTTTTTAAGTTAAATATTTGTCAGGCAAGAGAATCATTGTAAAAATCCGATTAAATATCTAATTTTTTATAAATTAAATAAATTATGGAGACGTAAAATTTTACGTCTCTACACTATTTAACGCTTTTATTATTTCATATCTAAACTGCAATTTGACCAAAAAATTATCAATAGCGTCAATGACGGATTTATGAATATTTTCGGTTGTTTCAAAGGTCAAATTATCGGCAGCGTGATGATATGTGGAAGCATCTATTTGTAAAGAAAATTTTTCTAAAGCCGAACTAAACTGCCAATTATTGACTTGATGATTGCTTTCCAGATAATTTTTGATACTTGATATTACAGCCTGACTAAGTTCTTGATTCCAGATATATGGAGTATTAATCAATAATGCAAAAGCAGGATTAGCAGAATTAAAAGGTATATTAGGAAACTGTAGCAAAACATCTAATATTAAATTTTGAGCTTGCGAATCAGACAAAATATTAAGCAATGCTTGAATCAAATCATCAGTATTACTTAAATGTTGACATAGCTTTGCAGTTACTTTCAATAAAGCCTCTGCCCATGCTGTATCCTTACTTCTAATCGTAGCCATTACCCAAGCTTCTAAAAATAATTTTTCCCATTTACTAGTTGCGACAATTTTAATTAGTTCATCAGGATTTTTTCGCCAGTCATTACTTAATATATTCGGTGGTACACAACCAAGCATTTGTAATAGTAAACTAGCTTTTTCTCCCAAAGAAGGTATATATTTCGATTCATCGATACCGTCTTGAGTCATTTCTAAAGTACATTTATTTGGTAATGTAACTTCTAGATTATTGTTATCCAAATTAAGTAAAGGACGAACTCTTTCTATCATCCTTTTGACAAGCTTTGATTCTGGGATTTGTAACAGCAATCGCGCTGCGGCATCTCTTACTAATTTACTTTTATCATCAAGTGCTTCCTCTAAAAATGTTTCATCTTCAATACTTAAACTAACTTCCAACGTTTCTAATAAACTTGCTCTTTCTTGAGATTTTTCTTTACTCCAAATATTTTGTAACTGTTTGCGTCCTTTTGCTGCTTGGGATTGACGCAATTCCGTTAACAATTTTTTTTTAGATTCTAAGCTACCACTTTTCCAAATTTTATCTGTATTTTCACTAATTGCATAATTCCACTCTGGGTTTTGGGCTGCTAACCAAATACCTCGCTTTCCTAAAACTGCTAAAATATCTTTTCGTAAATAATGCTGTCGTTTTCCTAATGTTAATAATTCAGGTAAATACTTCGGTGAAACAAGTTTTCCAGCTTTCGCTGTAATTTTTAACCACTCCGGTAAAAATGCACTGTATTCTCCACTCAACATCATTTGTAAATGTTGTTCTGAAAGTTGATTACAATATGGTAAATCATCCAATTCGCACGTTTTAGAAGTTATTTTATGTTCAATTGTGATTAATTTTCCAGCTTGTTGATAAAGAGAAATTGTCCCAGCAGCAGCAAGTAAACTTCCTTGCCGATCATTCATATCAAGACTATTAAAAACTTCATCAAATTGATTATTTTGTGTGATGATTTTTAACTCTTGTCTTTGAGTACCTACCACTGCCGTTTTTACTAAATTCTGCCAAATATTCATTTATTATTTATGGTTGATAATTTTTTGTGACGAGAAAAGTCGGGTTTTTTATCAAAACCTGACTTCTGTGATTATGAGCCTCAAATACATTATAAAAATGTTCTGCATCGTAACGAGAAAAAACCAGAAACAAATCCAAAATCTCAAGCTTGTACTGAGCGAAGCGAATATATCCAAAATCTAAAATCCCAAATTTACAAACCGATTTTCCACCCACACACTCAAAGGTAAAAAGTATTCTCCATCCCATTCACCGAATATATCAAGGGAATATCCACCGCTAAGTGCTAATAACTGCCAATTATAATTAAATCTTGATTTAACAGGAAGTAAACGTTTATCTTCATCGCGTACAAACCAATTATCATTTTGTTGAATCGGAATTACTTTACATAAAGTTATGGGAAATTGTTCTATCCAAGGGTTTTTGGCAAGAGCTTGGGAATATTCTTGCATCATATTTGAGATATTAGTATATCCGGGCATTCCATCCATCTGAGTTACTGCATCTTGACGAGTTTTAACTATTGCTCGTAAAGGATAAGCACTCTCGAAAAACACTAATTCCCCATCAATACAGCTTCCAGGTAAAAGACTACTATCCAATGGCTGATTACCGTGAGTAAAGTTAAGAATTAATGCTTTTTGTTGCGTTTGTTTACCGTAAAGCCAAATACGCTGTGTTTTCAAACGCTCTTCTTCTGCTAAACTCTGCCCCAAAATTAACCAAAAATCATTTACTCCTTGTTGTGTTAATAATTCTTGTTGACTTTGGGAAAAACCAATTTGAGTACGAATGTCTACTTGTACTGGATTAGTTAAATTCTCCAAATTATTGAAAGCCTTAATTAAAAGATATACTCGTCCTAATTGAGATAATAATTTTTCTTGCCATCCTGCACCAGAATAACAAATACTCCCCATTTGCCTTACCAAACGAGCGACACCCGGTGCTTGTGCATCTACTAACCTTGCTGCTGTATCATCCCAGAAACTATAAGGTTGACTTTGTGCTGCTGCTAACCCATTACTTACCAAATCCCGCAACCATACTTCCAAATCCTGCATTCCCGCAGTAACTTTATCTAAACGCTTGGCTGCACGAAGAGCTTGTGCATCGGGGTTTGAATATTTGTTTACTATTTCTTTCTCCTTAGTTTTTCTTTGATTGCGGGTTTCAAGCCAAGCATTCACCCATTCTGGCGGAATATTTACAGTAAACAACTCTTGCTTTTCTATCAACAAAAGAAACAAACCAATACAGTGCTTACACGGAGATTTACGACTGGGACAACTGCATTTAAAAGCGGGTTCCGTCAAGTCAATTTGGGTTAAATAGGGATTTTTTCCAGTTCCTTGACACTCACCCCAAGCTACCGTATCGTTGTAACCTAATGATGACCACTTACGAGAAGTAGCCAAAGCTTTACCATTTTGGGCTGAACTTGCATCTGGTGCTAGTGCCAAAATTTGTTCTTGCGTCCAGGTTGCAGACATTACTATTTAAAATAAAAACAAATACAAAAACTTAGAGATGGGAATCTACACCTTCTACCTTAGCTTCCCGACTCAGTGGAAACCAGAACAAGAGTCTCCGGCTCTTGTTAAGAATGGTGCAAGATGTGAAAGATGATGTTTCGTGAGACTAGCTTCCTTCCTTTCTTGATAAAAACGGCAACCATTACAAGGACCAGTTGGGTTGACAGCACACCTTAGATAACCAGAACGAGCATTATATTCACAGCTAATGTCCCCGACGAGATAACCTACTCCTTCTAAATAATAGCGATCGCTTTCCGTAGAGCTATGCTGAACCCGATGATCGATTCTAGGATTT
This sequence comes from Plectonema cf. radiosum LEGE 06105, assembly GCF_015207665.1. Lineage (GTDB taxonomy): Bacteria > Cyanobacteriota > Cyanobacteriia > Cyanobacteriales > Nostocaceae > Rivularia > Rivularia radiosa_A. The sequence goes on along the minus strand of NZ_JADEWL010000187.1, from coordinate 4,755 downwards.
TGACTTCTGGGGTGTCTGGGAAAGGTTGTAACCGCAGCCCGTTGTAAAAGCGTGCGTGTTCTAGCCCTATTCTTACGCATCAACCACAGTGAGAATAGGGACGGTAAGAAACCAATGGCAATCACCAAAAGTGTTTTTAGCACCTTATTTTTACCTCCGAATCTGCAAAGCTTACTGAACATGGGATTTTGCCGCTGAATGCGGATGGTTTACTCTAAGAATAAACACACTCTATAAAAAACAGCATAGCTCTAATCGCCAGAACCATAAATTTTACTTCAATTTTAATAATTTTTGTTTGTATAAATTGGGATTTAGCTTCAAATTTCAAGAAAAGCGACAGTTGCGCTATATTTATTTACCCTCAGACTAGAAGTCTGGGGCTATACAAGCAAAGCCCACCGGAGGTGGGCTAATTAAGTCAGCGGTACATCGCCGTGTAACGGCGGTGTCTGCGCTGTGGGGCGTTCCCCAGTGATTCATAATTAAACGGCATATATTTTATATATTTACTGCTCAGTTATCTCACTGCTTTGTGTTCTCTTTATATTAAAGCTATTTATAATACTTGAATACTATTAAAAATGACTTAACTTAATCCTTTATTGAATTTCTCCACTCCTCTAATTTGCGTATTGAAACCGATTTTGTCGTCACATTCATATCATTCCCGCGCCAATTAATTTCAGGATCTGTGGTAAAAACACCGCATTCTAATTCGTCCACCTGAATATTCCAATATTGGCCAAACCTATTTTTTAAAGTTATCACCTGCTCAAAAACTTTATTTCGGTGCTTATTTCTTCTTTTTCTTTCCGTTGCTCCCGATGCAGTCGTATCAATAAATTTAGTCTCAATTAAAAATAGTGTTCTATAGGAAGTCAAATAGACAAAATCGCATTTACCTAAATCCGTATAATCGGCAATAGGAGACTTTTCAAACAGCAACAACTCAGAACAATTAGGAAATAAGTTTTGGATATTCAAATACAAATAAGCCTGTAGTAGAAGTTCCTTATCATAGGGAAATCCTATTACACCTTCAAAAAACCTTTTTATATCTTCTTGACTTTGAGGTTGAATCCTTTTGCAGTATGAAACAAATTGATCTAACCCTTCAACCATTATCAAATTTTTACTCCTCACCCTGCTTGCCACCAACAACGTTATGGCATCAAAATATACTATTCTTTCGATAAAGATATCATCAGCAAAAGTAACTAAAAAACGATGAATCCTTTGCAGTGATAGGGTAATTTACTGTTGACGATTTTGCGGTCGCAAAGTAGAACAATTAAAATACAAAGTGTAGATTGACACAATATAAAAAGTGGGATAGGGGGATGGGGAGAAATTAACTGTCAACTGTCAACTGTCAACTGTCAACTTTTTAGCATCAGCGATTGAATGCGGGCGAAAAATCTCCCATTATGTAAAGCCATAATCGCGGTTGTTGAATCTTGCACCCAATATTGTCTACCAAAACGAACCATTTGACGGGAATTTTCACCTTGAATAATACCTATAACGGGTACTTTTCCTTTTTCTTTTTCATTTGATTGGTCTTGTAAATCTTTTAAAATTGTTCTGAGGCGATGATGTTCTTCAATAGTAGCTGCTTGTTGGGGAGTCATTTCAACGATGACTAATTCTACATTTTCTACTGGTTCTGCATCGTCAACTAATAATTGAGCTTGGTCATCTTTTTTATCAACTTTTCCCCAAATAATTAATTTTGCATCTACTTGCAAAACTTGATTTATTCGTTCGTAAATTTTCGGAAAAACAACCGCTTCCCCTGTTGTAGTTAAATCTTCAATTTGCAAAATTGCCATAGGATCACCTTTTTTAGTTATCACCTTTTTCACATTATTAAGTATGACAACCACACAAACCTTTGCTTCTTCTCCCTGAGATTTTAACTGCGTCATATTTATCGGAGAAAGAATCCGGGTTGATTTACGTATCGATTTGAGGGGATGATCGGACACATAAAAACCTAAAAGTTCTTTCTCCATTCGCAGCTTTTCTTGAGGAGGTAAATCAGGGACTTCCTTAGCTTTCGGAGGACTTAATACCGCATTCATTGCTGGATTCTTTACAGCAGAATCACCGCTCCAAGCACCACCGAATAAATCAAATAAATTCCCTTGTCCACTTGCTCTATCCCTAGCGCGGGACTGCGCCCAATCGTATACTAACTCTAAATCTTGAGTTAACTGATTGCGATTAGAGTTAATTTTATCAAAAGCTCCACAGTTAATCAAAGACTGTAAAGTGCGACGATTTACCGTACCCAAATCAACGCGATCGCAAAAATCTGCAAGTGACTTAAATACTTCTGTTTCTCTTGCTTCCAAAATGCAATTTATCGCATTTTCTCCCACATTGCGTATAGCAGACAATCCAAATAGAATTTTCCCGTCCGCCGGTGTAAAATCAACTTCTGAAGAGTTAATATCCGGCGATTCTATTTGAATACCCATATTCATACAGGTAGCAATATATTTTTGCACCTTATCTTTATCACCACTGTTGGCTGTCAACAGCGCCGTCATGTATTCTAATGGATAATTAGCTTTTAAGTAGGCAGTTTGATATGTAACATACCCATAGGCTGTAGAATGAGATTTATTAAAACAGTTAGAAGCGATCAAACCATTTTTGATCACAAAATTATGGTCGCGCTCTAAACCGATATCATATACAATCTGAGTATTTAAAGCTTTTCGAGATACAATTTTGACCATAATTCCCACCCCCAGAAAATCTGTAAAGTTAGTTTAATCTATATATTTTAATTTGTGAAATTATTTTAAGGAAGGTAATGGGTAATTGAGAATTGGTAATTGGTAATTGGTAATTGGTAATGGGTAATTGGTAATTGGTAATTGGTAATTGAAGTATATAATTGAAAGGGCGATAGCGAAGCTGCTCCCCAAGGGGGAGATCCTGTAGCGTGTCCATAAAAACTCCTTCGTAATTAATTATTTTCCCCCATCACCCATCACCCATTACCCATTACCCATTACCCATTACCCATTACCCATTACCCATTACCCATTACCCATTACCCATTACCCATTACCCATTACCCATTATCAATTTTTTATTTAAAATTAGCAGACTTCAACAAGATGTACTAAAATCAATCATTTGAGCTAGTTTGTATTTTGGGAGAAGTAATGCATGGCATCCATACGCGAATTGCACCAACAATTAATTGATAAAAAACGCTCTGCGGTTGAAATCACCCAAGAAGCTTTGAACCGTATCCAACAATTAGAACCGAAAGTTCATAGTTTCTTGCACGTCACCCAAGAACAAGCTTTACAACAAGCGCGAAAAGTGGATGCCAAAATAGCCGCAGGAGAAGAAATTGGTTTGCTCGCAGGAATTCCCATCGGAATCAAAGATAATATGTGTACCAAAGGAATTCGTACTACCTGCGCCTCGAAATTTCTCGAAAATTTTATACCACCGTATGAATCCACTGTCACACAAAAACTTGCTGATGCAGGTGCTGTCATGGTGGGTAAAACTAACTTAGATGAATTTGCTATGGGTAGTTCCACTGAGAATTCTGCATATCATGTTACAGCTAATCCTTGGGACTTATCGCGAGTTCCCGGCGGTTCCTCTGGTGGTTCAGCAGCAGCAGTAGCAGCCCAAGAATGCACGGTTTCTCTAGGTTCCGATACCGGAGGTTCAATCCGTTTACCCGCATCTTTTTGCGGTGTAGTTGGAATGAAACCAACTTACGGGCTAGTTTCTCGTTACGGTTTAGTAGCCTTTGCTTCTTCCCTAGACCAAATTGGACCATTTTCTCGCACAGTAGAAGATGCAGCCATACTTTTAAATGAAATTGCCGGATATGATCCCAAGGATTCTACCAGTTTAAAAGTTTCCATACCTAAATACACCGATAGTTTAAAACCAGATTTAAAACCCAGAGGCAAACTAAGAATCGGTATAATTAAGGAGACCTTTGGTGAAGGATTAGACTCTCAAGTAGAAGAAGCAGTTACCAAAGCCATCGATCTACTACAAGAATTAGGTGCAGAAATTCACATTGTTTCCTGTCCTCGGTTCCGCTACGGTTTACCCAGTTACTATATAATTGCTCCATCAGAAGCATCAGCAAACCTCGCTCGTTACGATGGCGTTAAATATGGTTATCGAGCAGAAGAAGCAGATAACCTTTTATCAATGTATACCCGTACCCGCTCTACAGGTTTTGGTGCAGAAGTAAAACGTCGGATCATGATTGGAACTTATGTTCTGAGCGCGGGTTATTACGACGCTTACTATCTCAAAGCTCAAAAAGTTCGGACATTAATCAAAGAAGACTTTGACAAAGCCTTTAAACAAGTTGATGTCTTAGCTTGTCCCACCGCACCAATAGCCGCATTTAAAGCAGGGGAAAAATCCCAAGATCCCCTTAATATGTATTTAACTGACTTAATGACAATTCCCGTCAACCTTGCAGGATTACCCGGTATCAGCATTCCCTGCGGCTTCAACGACGAAGGAATACCGATTGGGCTGCAATTAATTGGTAAAGTACTCCGAGAAGATCAGCTATTTCAAGTCGCCTACGCATACGAACAAGCTACAAACTGGCATTTACGTACACCGAGTTTAATTAGTTAGGAGTTAGGAGTTAGGAGTTAGGAGTTAGTTGACAGTTGACAGTTGACAGTTGACAGTGGACAGTTGACAGTTAATTTCTCCCCATCTCCCCATCCCCCCATC
>NZ_JADEWL010000186.1 GCF_015207665.1 Plectonema cf. radiosum LEGE 06105 | reverse complement strand
CCATCACCCCATCCCCCCCTAACCTTTCCAACCAGCTAACAAATTCGGATACTTCGCTGGTGTAGTAAATAATCCCCTAAAACCTTGCTGACGCTGTTGTGATGGTTCTTTACTCATGTTCCACAAGGTTTCATAGAAAAAGAAAGATACTCCTGCAAAATTGCGATCGCGAACTTGTTTCACCTGTGCTTTAATTTGTTCTATGGGTACGTGTTTATTTTTTAAACCACTAATAATACCGATACTGGTAGGAATATGTTTTTTGGCAGCGATGACTTCGGGATACTGTAATTCATTCACAAATACATTCATGTCATCGCGGTAAATTTGAATTACCAAATCTTCTATTAATCCCATACGTTCCCATCTTTGCCAATCGGCTAAAAAGTATTCATAGGAAAACCTTTGGGGATTTGGTGCAATTGAAACGATACAATCTTTTTTAACCGCTTTGATTGCCAAGAATACTTGTTTCATAAAATCAGTAATCTTATCAGCCCGCCATTTTAACCATTCTGGGTTTTTATTATCTGCGGGGGGTGCTTTACCGTTATGCTCTTTTTTATATAGTGCTACTGTGTAACTGTCGTAGCCATACTCCGATGGCAAACCAAAATGGTCATCAAATTGAATGCCGTCTATATCATATTTTTGCACCATTTCTACGATTAAATCTTTGATAAATCGCTGTACATCAGGACGAAAAGGATTCAACCAAACGCGATCGTGAATACCTTCTTTTTTTATTTTGCCCCCATCAACACGATTAGTTAGCCAGTAAGGACGACGCTTTGCTAATTGTGAATCAGCAGGTGCCATAAAGCCAAATTCAAACCAGGGAATTACCTTTAAATTCCTCGCGTGTCCCTCACGTACTGCTTCTTCAAGCATATCGCGTCCTCGAAGTCCGGGTTCGGGATCTACATTAGTTCCAATAACACTTGCCGCAACTTTACTAGGATACAAAGTATAACCCCAATTCCACACCGCAGGATATACAACATTGAAGTTTAATTGTTTAAGTCGTGTCAAAGCATTAGTCAGATTTTCGCGCTTAAATAAAACATCGCTATCAATATTAGTTAACCATACCCCGCGTAATTCCGTTGCTTGGGTCGGCTTGTTAACAATTGGCTGCTGAGGGGTTTTAATTATAATTTGAGCAGGTGCGGGGAAAGAAAACATTACCCCAGCCATCAAAGAAACAGTAAAAATTCCTGTTAGAAACGCTCGCCTTTGGCTGCGCTGCTGACTTAATAAAAGTAAGTCTACACACCACTTAATAAATTTTTTCATTATTTACTGAGTACAAAACTCTACAACAATCATGACTAGGATAACCGTTCTGATGTTGCTTAGTTTAGTCACCAGGTAACATTAGCTATAGTATTTCGCTCAATGGAGTTGCTAAACCATCAATACTTACGAGATTTTTCTGCTTATGATATTCTTTAATTCCCTGTTCTCCTTTTTTCTCTGCCCAATTGACTAAAGCTTGTCTGTGTTCTTGATATTCGTACAAAGGTACACCCATTCCGCAAGATGTTTGTACTCGCTCAATATCGGCTACAATTATTTGACGGGTTCCGGGAATTTGCGGAAACTGTGAAGATAAAGATTCCCACTCTGAATTACCCGGTAAAATAGTGTTTCCCCTACCGTAAAGCCGCAAAATACAAGGTGGTTCTTGAAAAGCGCAAAACATCAAGGTAATTCGCCCATTTTCTTGTAAATGGGCTGATGTTTCATTTCCGCTTCCCGTCAAATCGAGATAAGCAACTTTGTATGGTGAAAGAATCCGAAAACTTTCTAATCCCTTGGGAGAAAGGTTAACGTGTCCGGTAGAATCTATTGGTGCAGTAGCCACAAAGAAAATCTGTTGGTTTGCAATAAACTTTTGTAATTCTTCGGTGATGGAATCAAAAACTTTAGCCATGATCAGTTATCAGTTATCAGTTATCAGTTATCAGCTATCAGTTATTAATTATCAATGAATATGGCACTTCTTGATTGAGTTAGTTCTCACATATCTAAAAAACGACTTCTAACCCCAGAAAAAAATTAAGGTTTTCGCACCCCGTTTTACTCTGAGTGTTTAAATTGACTGGTAATCTAAAATCTAAAATCTAAAATTCTATGACTAACCGAATTATCTGGATTCACGGTGATTGTCTGAGTCCTAAAAACCCTGCACTGGATGAATACCCGGATACTCCCGCAATTTGGGTTTGGGACGATGCATTATTAAAAGAGTGGCAAATTAGTCTCAAGCGAATTACTTTTATTTACGAGTGCTTACTAGAATTACCAGTTGTGATTCGTCGTGGTGATGTAGCTGCGGAAGTTTTAGCTTTTGCAAAAGAACATAATGCCAATCAAGTTGTGACTACAGATAGTCCAAGTCCCCGTTTTAATAATATTTGCGATCAAATTGAACGTTCAAAAGAATTAGAAATATTTGAGGCAGAACCATTTTTTGAATACGACGGTTTCATCGACCTTAAGCGGTTTTCTCGTTATTGGAAAGTTGCTCAGAAATATGTATTTGATTAACAGGAGAATAACATTTAACTTAATCGGAGGCTAATTTCATTAGTAAATATTGAAATTATTCTGTAGGGACATTTCATGATATATCCCTACATTAATTTTCAAATTTCTCAATCTTTATAAAAGATTTATGCAGTTCTATCGAAGTTTTCTTTATATTTACCTTGAAGAGGTGAAAAGGTAATTAAATCATCAGTATTACGTTTAATTGTATTGCAGATAAAATCTAAAGGTAAGTCATTGGGATCATGTCCAAATGGTTCTTCTATTTCCGCTCCAATTTCATTAATTCCTAGTAAAACAAAGCTAATAAATCCAACTACTAAACTCGTCCATAGATTTAAACCAGCGACTAATTCCCAAGGAAGCAACAAAAAGTAAATCAATAACAAAATTTTCAAAGTCATTGTATATATCAAAGGAACTGGTGTTTTTAAAATACGTTCGCATCCACCTAAAATATCTATCATCTCATCAACATCTTGGTGTAACGTATTGAGTTGAAACACATTTAACTGCTCCCGTTCATATTGATTTTGGAGATATTCACTAAGCCATAAAGAAATTTCCAAAGGTGCGTGATTTACTTGTAGTATTTGTTCGTATTGTGATGATGACATAAACGGGACTAACTCTTCGTTCATTGGATCGCGACGTAAATGCAATTTCATTGCAATGGTAAATGCTACAACCAAGCGCATTGCGGCTTCTTTGATATTTTTATCTTTCCAATTTCTTTCTTCAATATATACCCAAATACCTCTAACCAAATTACGCACTACATTCACCTGCGCTCCCCATAATTTACGTCCTTCCCAAAAACGATCGTGCGCTGTATTAGTGCGAAAAGCTAGTAGTAAACTCAAGACGATATTTAAACTAACAATAATATTTTGAATTACTTTATTGTCAGTAAAAATACTAAAATGTCCAAAATAACTGAGAATAGAAACACCAAAACCATATCCGGAACACAACATAATCCAAGGAAGAATTGCCGGAATCATTGCTCCTGCAAGACGAAAAACTACTTGCCACCATTGTAGCTTTTCGCCCGTATAAAGATTAAATTTTTCTCCAAACGACCTCGACTTTTTTCGAGAATGATTAGCTTTTTTATTTTGCGGACTGAACCGCACACTTTTTTGATTATTTGTTCTAGGATTGTAATTTTTCTTCCTAAATGGTGCAATCACTTTTTAGTCTCCTTTAATTACATTTAGAGAATTGAATTCAACAAACAATGATTTATAACTATTGGCTTATTGACGATTATGCTTACTCATTCATATTTTTAAAAGTGGCAACTGCTGAAGGAGACATTCGGCTCATATATCGGAATATCCAATATTTGAAAATACTATCTAAAACCACTGGGAATGTGGCGATAAATAAGAAAATTACACTATGATTTGCTGCAATACCTAAGTGATTCGATATTCCTTCCAAAATTACTTCCCATCCGTGAGGAGAGTGGAAACCTACAAAGATATCGGTTAATAAGATGAGAATGAACGCTTTAGCACTATCGCTTAAACCATAGACAATATCATTCATAAACGATTTAAGTGCAATTACTCGTTTTTTACTGAACAACATCACCATAGCAAAAGCAAAAATTCCCACAAAATCGGCAAACACATTACTAATTGCAGTACTACTTTTTTTGCGGTAATCTTTAGCAATTTCTTGCGCTTTATGCTGAACTTTACTTTCAATTACCTCAGTCGAAAGTTGTGGTGCATTATGAATTAGCGTTTCAAATTTTAGACCTTCTTCAAAACTATTTAGTTCATGAAAAGCTTCTTCTTTCATTTCTTCATGGAGAAACATTTGAGATTGATTTGCATCTCTTACTCGTTCTACAATTGGATAAATTAAGAATTGCTTTGATAAATTTTGCGCTAGTACCGGAACAATTACTAAACTCATCAGTAATTGTACAGCCATTCTCGTTTTTATTCTAGAACTACGAAAATTATTGATATATTCCGATTCGGAACGGGGGTTAAAATCGGTTTTTATTTTGTTAATTGTCCTTCCAATTGACCTAGGCAAAGCGCCAGTTTTTTCGGTAAAATTTTCTGAATTTGCTATAGTTGGAAGATTCGATTCAGGTAAAGCTAATAAAGACTGTGATACTTCATCAATCTCTGTATATTTATTAATTATCTCCTCAATAAATTTTAACTTGGATACATTTTTACGACTCAAATTACCAAGCAAAAAACTACTAGCTTTAAATTCTGCTAACCTCATCTTAAGCATGGTCAAGTTTTTATCTAAGTCCGCACGCAGAACTGATGATAAAACTTTGCTATCATTTGCTGATTCGGTTTCCTGTTCAATTTCTTTAATCTTTAAAGCTAAGTGATAAGCATTTTCTAAAGCACGTTCTGGTGTTGTGAAAATTCTTTGGGAACTAAAACGCACATATTGTTTAAGCTTTTCAACTAAGATATATGCTCGCTTACTAGGTAATGTAGAGGTCATAATAAAATTCCTGTAAATGGTATAGATTCATTAAATGAAAAGCACCCTGATACTCACAATTATTCAGTTAGTGAATCACTTGTGTAATTTATCGAAGGTAATTTATTCGCAAGAGATTGAGTTATAACTATTGCATCTGTCCGAATGCATCGAGAATCAGTAACATTAACTTCTTGCTGGGGAGATTGTTTTTGCAGCGCATAGTATTTCCCCCCATTGATGACTTTTAAATTAGGAGTATTCATCAAATATCTCTCCTGAATCGGTATTTTTCAACGTGAGTAAAGTTGTTGGAATAATCAACAGTTAAACGTTAGTTGGGGGTTAACCTTTAACTGTCAATCGTCAATAATTAATCTTGTTACGTCATACATTGCACATCGATTAAAAGCGGGAATATGAGCGAATTACTCAACAAAAAAATCATGTTTTACGAGCATATTTCCTATTTATTAGATTTGTTGAGAATGGTGCCTATAAGTCTTAATAAATTACGCATGCGTCAGATAAGCCTAACTCGTGACATTCTTTGTTGTGATAACTAGTAGCTAGTTCAGTATTAACGTGTACTACTGCATTGTTTAGACTTCTCAAGGGATAGGTATCAGTAATGCTAGGTAAATTATTAGCAGCTTCTTGGCTAGTAATCAAAGCACCAGCACTCACATACTTACCATCAGGAATAGTTACTCCCATTACTAAAGCTTTGGGTTCAATCACACAGTTTTTCCCAACTGAAGCGCGGAAAACTAATGCTTGCATTCCCACAAAAGTGTCAGCACCAATAAAAGCTGGTCCGTGTACTTGACACTGATGAGCTAAAGAAACTCGTTCGCTAATATAAACTCCGTAAAATTCACCTTCAACTTCTACCACTGCTTCCCTTACTAATTTTCCGTTGACATGAGTTTCCAGCGCATGTAACACAACACAATCTTGAACATTTACATCGTCTCCAACATAGATGGGCTGACCTTCATCACCCCTAACAGAAGCAGCTGGTGCAACCATCACCCGTTTACCCAGATGCACATTTCCAATTACAGCACCTAGAGGATGAATATAAGCCGTAGAATCAATTTTTGGCTTAATTTCATTATCGTTAAAAGATGTACGAACATTTGTATGAACGTGGATATTTTCAAGTGCAATTACGTTATTCATTGTAGAACCTCTATGTTTTAAATTCTGAGCTTTACACTTCTGAGTTATTAACAATTAATGCAAGAACCAGAAGTGTTTTTCGCTTCTGTAATTCATTTAAAACTGCAAAGGTAACAAATCCGGGACAAAAAAAAGACAAAGAGAGGAAATTTTATAGAAATTGTTTTTGACTGTTTTTATTTCTATAAATCAAAATAACTTGAATGGACATAACACAGTTCCCAAGTCCTGTTTAACTCTTAAAAGAATATCTATTAATCTTGCTTATGTTCCTTGTTGATTTATTGAATCTCTTGTACTACAGCATCTTGCTAGAGACAAAACCTTTACATACAAAGCTTGTGAGCGATATACAACCCAAGTATTAGAAAAAACAAATAAAAATCATCCCTTGGATAGAGTACTAATCTCCGTATATTTATCAGATATTATATATTTATTTTTACAGTATGGACACTTTCAAAAGTGTCATAGTTGCGATAATTTTATTCGCTACAGCATAGTAGCTTTTCTAAGAGAAAAAGGTATAAAATTGGCAAATTTATACTTTTTAGTTAAAAGTTGATAGAGTTGTTAGCAAAAATAATAATTGTGGTAAAAAGGCTTACTTATTCTTGATTTGAGTGTCATTTATTTTCTCGAAATCACGTAAAAGTTCATGCACAAGGTATATTGTTTGCAATGAAAATTCTATTAGCAGAAGATGACTGTCATATTGCACAATCACTCACGGAAGCATTAATAGTCCAACAATATTCAGTTGATGTTGCTCCAGACGGGCTAAAAGGTTGGGATTTTGTCCAGGCTTGTAGTTACGATTTGCTACTATTGGATGTAACAGTTCCTAAACTAGATGGTTTGAGCCTGTGCCGTAAAATACGTGCAAATGGTTATCAGGTACCTGTTTTAATGTTAACTGCTCGTGATAGTACTGCGGATAAAGTTGCAGGTCTCGATGCTGGAGCCGATGATTATGTTGTTAAACCTTATGAACTACAAGAATTATCGGCACGTATCCGCGCTTTAATTCGGAGAGGTCGCAATCCTTCATCTGCAACTTTAGAATGGGAAAATTTGCAATTAGATCCAAATACTTGTCAAGCCAATTATGCAGATCAAATTCTTACCTTGACTCCTAAAGAGTACCGTTTATTAGAATTACTTATACGATCTGGTCGTCGTGTATTGAGTCGCAGCGCAATCTTAGATAACCTCTGGACTTTTGATGAAACTCCGACAGAAGATGCTGTTAAAGCTTTAGTGAAGCGTTTAAGACAAAAACTTAAAACCGCAGGTGCATCAGATGATTTTATCGAGACAGTATACGGTTTTGGCTATCACCTCAAATAATTGCATTAATTAAATGTGTAATTATCTGCAAAATATATAAATCAATATTTTCCTCTTTTTTAGTTGTAAGGGAGGAATTTATTAGACATCTCCGAAAAAGAATGTAGAGACGCGAAATTTCGCGTCTCTACAAGGTTTCTGGATGACGCATAATTAATTTCCACCAGATGTCTATTGTATTTAAGTATTTCATCTTGTAGTTTTGCGAAACAACCCAATCGCAAAATATAAAATCACATATTTCAATATCCTTATATACCCATAGAGAAATAATCCTGTAGACATTTGGTCTAGATTAAATAGTAATTAAGGAATAATCTATTTGTGAGAAGATTCTCATTCAGTTTTAATTTTTATCTTATAAAATACATTGAATATTAGTTGTAAATGTTGAAAATTGGTAGATACAGATGATTTAAATTAGAACATTAAGAATTCAATAAATTTAATTCTATAATCAATGAAAGTGGTGTGAGTACAAAATATGGTTTTGTTGAATTTCTCAAAATATCTTCAAAACAAAGTATCTAACTCTTTGTCTTGGCGTTTGTGGCTTGTTTATCTCAGCGCAATGTCAACAATTTTTACAGTCTCAGCAATAACTGTATATGCTTTTTTTAACGTATCTTTGGAGAAAGATGAAAACGAAAGACTAAAAACTCTAACCCAAGCAGCATCTCCAAGTATAAAAACTATAAAAACGAAAGGAGTTGTAGCATTAGAAAAAGACTTATCGTGGCGCAACCTACTTGAAAAAGACCAAGGTATAGAATGGTTTGATGCAGATGGAAAACTTTTAGCAAAGGAAGGAAGCATATTTTTTAATTATCCTTTGTCCCCTAATATCGCAACTCGCAATTTAAATCAAGATTCTCCCTTGACTCAAAAAAAAGGTAATATCCGCTCAGTATCGATTCCTATATACACATATGTAAGTGAAACAACACTTAATTTAGAAGGTTATATTCGAGCGAGCGAATCAAATCAAGAATTAGCTACGAAATTAAATCGACTGCAATTAGGTTTGAAAATTGGAGGATTAACGGTTTTAATTTTGAGTAGTGTTAGCGGCGGGCTACTGACTTTTATGGTAATCAAGCCAATTAAACAAAGTTTTCATTACCTCAAACAATTTACTGCTGATGCTTCCCATGAATTACGAAATCCCCTCACCGCAATCAAGACAAGTGTGGAATTAATGCAATCTCGTGCAGAAAACTTATCTAATGATGATGCCCGAAAAATTGCAATTATTAGCTCTGCAACAGAACAAATTAAGCGCTTAGTCGAAGATTTGCGTTTTCTATCACAAACAGATGCAATGCCTCACAATTCTCCATTAGAGTATCCGCAAATTCCTCTTGATGAAATATTAGAGGATTTGGCAGACAGTTTTGAGACACAAGCTGCTTGTAAACAACTGGATTTTGAATCTCGTTTATCTGATAGTGTCTTAGTCAAAGGTGATATGCATCAACTAAAACGTTTGTTTACAAACTTATTGGAAAACTCAATAAAATATACTAAAACTGGGGGAATAGTCAAACTATATTTAGAAAAGAGGAAAAACTTTGCTTTAGTGCGCGTAGAAGATAATGGAATCGGTATTCCCCAAGAGTATATTCCCTTAATCTTTCAACGATTCTGGCGAACTGACACCGCACATCATCAAGATACAGAAGGTTTAGGATTAGGTTTAGCGATAGTCCAAGCTATTGTACAAAAACATCGAGGGAGAATCAATGTCAAAAGTCAGGTTGGAGTTGGTAGTAGTTTTCAAGTTTATCTACCATTAGCGTAAGAATTTAGGGCAAAGAAAGCGTATCTAAAATAATGGAAGTCTCGTTTACTGAGAGTTTTATTTCTTTGCCCATCAATCAAAATCAAAATGAGTTTGCTCTATGTTAGTAGTCACATGAAAGATGCAATATCAAAACCACATTCATCTGCTAAATAAGACAAAGCACGCCATCGCAACTGCATGAATTCTTCGTAAAATGGATTAAGTTTGCATAAGGGTGGAATATGAATTATTGCATCACCCCAGAGTTTTAGATCATATTCAAATGGGCATGAGTTAGGAATTAGTTTACACATCCATTTAGCTAAATTGACATTATTAACGGGAAAATTATTTAGCCACCGGCGTATTAATGTCATTAATCTACTTGGTAACACAGATATATTATAAATTACCATTTAACACCTCAATATTTGTTCTCTACTCAAACTTGTATTTTGGAGACTTTCATTGATCATAGTAAAACAAACTCAGTGATAAGTCAGAGACAAAAAAGTGACAATATTGAGACATTTGATTACTTTAATCCTCAGCCCAAAATATAGTAATTATGGTATTAGCGAATGATTTATAAACTTCGGATATTATGGCTCAAGTCAATAATGAACTTAAATCTTCAACCAATGCTTGGTGCGCGACAGCAAAACCTTTATTGTTGCCAACTAAATCGATCTTGTTACTGTTCGCCGGAAAATGAGATAGCATTACCTATCATGTGTTTGGAGAATTTCCATGGCATTTCGTTGGTTTGGCAAAGTTCACGGTTCCGATTCAGTAAATTGTGAAACAAAAATGCTTACTCTGAAGCGATTCGATTTCAAATTATTTAAACAAACAGCTAAATTAACAGCACCAATTCTAGCTATAGCTGGCAGTTTCGCGATAATTTTACCTAGCAATGCTTTAATCAACCCCTTTAGAAAAAACAACGAATATCGTGTATGTGCTGCACGTCTTTTGAGTGTAGGTATTCCAGCGGAGACTACAGCTAGTGCTTGTGCAGCGGCACTTAGACCCCTGGAAGTATCTTCTTGTGTAGGTCAGATTCAGCGGAGAACTCAAATTCCTGCAACAGATTCCCTTTCTTTCTGTGGACAAGCACGTCGTCCCAATGATTTAGCCACTTGCGTTGTTGATATCGGTACTATTCGTCAGGAAGGGGCTAATCCTGCTATCTTAAGTTACTGTAGTCGCAGCTTACTACCAGTTGATTTTGCTCAATGTGTAGTAGGTTTACGTTCTGAAATTGACTTTTCACCTACACAAGCAATGGAAAGTTGTATCAACGCTAGCGATCGCATTAGCAATGTTGTACCTTTCTCAAAACCTGGAGTTAATCCTTCTATAGAATTTAGCCCCACTTTTGAAACAACTCCGATTCGGTAGAATCAGGGATGGGG
>NZ_JADEWL010000023.1 GCF_015207665.1 Plectonema cf. radiosum LEGE 06105 | reverse complement strand
CCCTATTCTCTTCCGTGGAGTTTTGCAACACATCATCTAACCGATTCAAGTTTCCTTCAAGTTCTTGTAAATCACTACCCAAACCGATCAGTTGATTTACGGGTTGCATAAACTGCTGCATCAAAGATTGAAATGCAATCAGCATCCCGATAGTTAAAGCACCATCCATGACGCGCAACCCCCCAATAACAATTAATAGCATCGAGGTAATCCCACTTAAAAACGCGGGTAACATTCCCAATCTTTGATTTAGATTGTCCATATCTTGGCGGACATTAATTGCTTTCGCGTAATAACCTGCCCACCGAGTAAAGAAATCCGATTCTAAACCAGAAGATTTCAAGGTTTCCATACTTTGCAATCCGGCGATCGCGATTCCGCTGACTTTGCCTTCTTCTTGCATCAAGCGGATATTTGTATCTCCCCGCAATCGTGCTACCCATTGTAAAGCTACCAAATTAACGACAACGAAAGCAATGCCAATTGAGGTTAACACCTTATCATATTGCAGCATGACAACGGCGTAAAAAATCACCATCACAGCGGAAATTACTGTGGTTGCGAGTTTACCAGACAGCAGATTTGCTAGGCGATCGTTTAATTGAATTCTACTACTAATCTCTCCCGCAAACCGTTGGTCGTAGAAACTAACCGGAAGGTGGAGAAGATGCCAGATAAACTTACTTGACATTCCCATTGCTAATTTGATTTTCATGCGTCGCAATAGCTGTAATTGCAAGCGCGTTAATAATCCGCTTAATAATGCTGTAAATAGCATGGCAAATATCAAAGGACGCAACCAATCTTCCCGACCTTGAATTAACACTTGGTCAACAAATATTTGGGAAAATGTCGGCATCGCTAACCCAGGGATGACAAGGAAAAAGCCTGCTAACACGCAATAAATTAGCGGCAATATCGAGCCTTGTAACCGCGACCACAACGCCAAAAATAAACTTGGTTTGCGCCCTCCTTTTTTAAATTCCGGACTGCGTTCAAATACTAGGACAACTCCAGTAAAAGCTTCGCTAAATTCTGAATGGGAAACTGTCCTTCGTCCCATCGCGGGGTCATTTAAAAAAACGCGATTTTTACTAAATCCTTCAATTACTAAAAAGTGATTAAAATTCCAAAAGACAATATAAGGACAAGCGATTTGTTGCAAACCGATGATATCTATTTTGAAACCTTTAGCTTGTAAATTATAACTGCGAGCCGCACTCAGCACGTTTGAAGCTTTACTTCCATCCCGCGAAATCCCGCAAGCTTGACGGAGTTCTGCTAAAGGAACGATGCGACCGTGATAGGCTAAAATCATCCCTAGAGATGCTGCACCGCATTCTACGGCTTCCATCTGGAGTAGCGTGGGAGTGCGACGGATGGGTTGATTGGCGGGTTTTAATAATTTAATTAAGTTCGTTAGCATGGGAGTAATGTCTTTTTGGAACGCAGAGTGACGCGGAGGTAAACGCGGAGGTACGCAGAGGGTTTGAATTTATATTTTGAGTCTTAACTTTAATTTTCCTTGGTTGTTTCTTTTTAATTACTATTTAGAAACAGGGTAAACTGATGCAGTGACTCATCTCTTTTACCCGTGTGATTGATGCAGAGATAGTGATTACTTTTGGGTTGCGCGTGAAAATTGCATAAGTATTCGGATACCAGAAATATGTAGTTACAGAAGTGAAAGCTTACTGCTTTTAAGTAACTTTGTGAGAGTAGGATTTCACTATCAGTACATTCTTTGATCAATCTTGTAAGGAAAAATAAAACACCATGAAGTACGTTATTCTTAACTCTTTCATTGTTGCGTCCTCCATTTTGGGTATTGCACATACAGTTTCTGCCGAAAGTCTTGTAAATGCTGTGACTGATCCAAATGGAACAGTTTATCAGGTAGATTTAGACAACCGCTCCGAGTACTATACTGATTCGGGATGGAGGCACGTTAAATTCTGGCTCAGTACTAAAGGAGACGTTAAAAAACATTCTGCGATCGCCTCTTGTTCTCCCTATGATATTAAATCAGAGTATTACGAATTTGACTGGCGACCTAATGGCGGCGGATATCCCGAAGGAACAGTAGCTGGAAATATTGCTAGGGTTGCTTGTAATAATTAGATTTTATCCTACAATACCTTTGCTCAAATCAGAGGCTAGATACATTTTGGCAAAACTAGCAAAGTTAAGTATACATAAGCGTTTCGATGGAAAGGTATTTTTAAATCTGAAACCCTTAACAGAGCTGTCAATACATTAAAAAACCCTTATGGGAAACCTTAAAGGAATTTTTAGAACTGATTGTTTTTGTCAAGCCTCAGAGAATGAGAGTTAATGGTTAGAGAATCATCATCTCACTTTCGTAAATTGGCTCCCGGTATTGTTTACATTTTATATTAAACACGAAACCCATGTAGAGACGTAGCATTGCTACGTCTCCAACAATATGAAATCGTGACATCATATTTTAATTAAGCAACGCCAATTTTTTACTAGTTACTGGGTCTAGTGCATCGGTTTGAGTTCCTTTATAATTGTTACATAAGCGACACGCTAACCATAAATTATCTTCGTCGTCACTGCCTCCTTTAGCTGTTCGGCATCAGTAAGTATCTCAGCTTGTTGTCTGTATAATAGTTCGCTTAACCTTTGGTCTTGTTTGGGTTCCATCTGCAATTGTGCGATCGCGACAACTTTTTCATCAGATAAAGAAGCTATTGAGGGAATTTCCAAGCTATCAGTGGGTGCAGATACAGGGCTGACGGGAGAAAAGGAAAGTGCAATTGCTTGTGCTAAAACATCAGCCACATTGCGGTTAGTTGGGCAAAGTGTTGCGCCCTTTTGTATACTTCATCTGATAAGTTTAAGGTAATTTGAGTAGTCATAGCATTTTGGACTCCTCGACTATAGCTGGCTCGCTGTGTTTCAATTGTAATATCCTTTCCAACTAATATTTTGAAACAGGGCAAACTGATGCAGTAGGGGAAGAAGATGGAGTAGCTTCGGGTACAGAGGCAACTAAGATAATTTTGCCATCAGGTGTTTTCACCCAGCCTTGGGCTTCAACTAGGGGAGTTTGTGTAGGTGGAATGCTGGGTATTGATGATGTTGATACGGGAGTAGAATCACCTGACAAGGTAGCTAACGGTCTGAGGTTAGGTGTACCCACAAGTGGTTGTAAAGCGCTGGGAGGTAAACTACCGCGTCCAGAAACAACAAATTCGCCTAATGGTTTTTTCGCGTTGCGACCTCTAGGACAATTTTGACCAATTTGGTTACTCGCATCAACTATTTGTGCCAGTAATTCTACTAATGCTTCCGTAGGTTGGACATCCGGTTGAATGATGTTGATTTGTCCTTGGACACCGAGTTGAGAACTCGCGGTAATGTCGCTTTGTGGCGTAGGAAAAGAAGCAGGAACAATGCCAAATAGTCCCTGAGTATTAATGGTAACGTTTCCACCGCTTCCTTGAAAGGCATTGGCGCTGATATCGCTGTTTTCTTGAGGAACGGCAACGATTATGGGTGCGTTAATGTTGATATTACCACCGTTACCTGCGCCTTCGTTAAGTCCGGCTGTAGCAGAAATATTACCATCGCGTCGCAATAGTAGTAAATTTGTGTTTAGGTTAATGTCACCGCCATTAGTTGCCGAAGATTCGGCATTGATTACACCTTTATCTTTAACACTGATGCGCGGGGAATTGACGGTGAGATTTCCAGCAGAACCAGCTGCGGTAGAGCGAACTGAGAGACTACTATTAGGTGAAATTTGAACAATGCGGTTGGGAAATTGGCTTAAACGACTCGAATAGGTTGGATCGCTACCTGCAATATCGACTTGATTTTTTGCATTAATTGTAATTGTGCCAGCAGAACCACTGCTTTCGCTGGTAGTGAAAATTTGTCCACCATTTAATAGTTGTAAATTATCAAGATTAATACCGATATTCCCTCCTGGCTTATCGTTAAATGTGCGAGCATCTATTACAGCACCATCGCTAACTGTTAGTTGTGGTGCTGTAATTGTGATATCGCCACCTTTACCTTTACCAACAATCGTGCGTCCAGTACCGGGAATCGTAGGATTGTCACCTGTGGTCGAGAAAATGGCGGTGGAGCGCTTTGTCTCCTCACTGACACCTGCCACTGTCATAGGCTGCGTCGCAACAATGGTTATATTACCTGCATCTCCGTCACCAAAAGTACTCGCATCAATTTGTGAACCTTTGATTTGTTCTAAGAGACCTGTTGTGATAAATATATTTCCCCCCTTTCCGGCTGCATTTTCCTCAACCCCGCTATAAATATCGCTATTATCAAAATTAATGCGATCGCGGGCGTTTATAATCACATTACCTGCATTGCCCTTCCCCTCTGTCGTAGCACTCAGTACTGCTCTATCTTTCATAAATAGAGATCCAGCTGTAATTTCGATATTGCCACTATTGCCAGATGCACCTGGTTGCACTAGGCTCATAGCACCACTAGGCTGTTGTCTGCTAAACCTTCCTGCAAATTCAACACGATCTCGCGCATCAATAATGATATTGCCTGCGTTTCCTTGTCCCTTAGTTGCTGCTTGAAGTACCCCGTAATTAGTACCTTTTAGCGTCCCCGTACTGATACGAATATCTCCCCCCTTACCGCTACCGCTCTCATCTACTTGGTTAGCGATAGCTGCACCATTGTTTAAGTCAACTCGATCACGGGCGTTGATCGCAATATCGCCTGCATCGCCTTTTCCAGAAGTAATCGCAAATATTTGTGCGCTATTGTCAAGCAATAGCGATCCAGTCGCGATCTCAATGTTGCCTCCCTGACCTGTTGCGGCTGAATTCACGATGCTAAAGGCTCCACTGCTCGTTCCCTCGAAAGAGACGAAATCACGAGCGTCAATAATAATATCCCCTGCCTTTGCCGATCCAAAAGTGATGGATTGCAGTTTACCACCTCTGGTAGCAGATAGTGACCCCGTGTTAATACGAATATCGCCTCCATTTTTGCTATTCACAAGGCTCCAAATTTTCGCATCATTATCTAGGAAAATTTGATTGCGAGCGTCAATGAGAATATCCCCTACATTTTCCTCTCCAAAAGCAATCATGGCAGCGTCATCAGTCAGGGATAACATTTCAGTATTGATGCGAATGTTGCCTCCAATGCCAATTCCCTTTTCTTGAATACCATTGAGGATAGTTGCATCCTTTTCTAAGGAAACGCGATCGCGAGCATCAATGACAATATCCCCTGCATTTCCTTCTCCAGAAATACTTGCCGTTATTGTAGAACCATTCTTCATAGAAAAAAATCCTGTGCTGACGAGAATATTTCCGGCATTTCCCTTGCCAGTTTCTCCCACATTACCAGAAATAGTCGCACTGTTATCTAAAGAAACTCGATCGCGGGCGTTGATAATGATACTACCTGCATTACCCTGCCCATTGACACGAGCGCTTAACCGAGCATCATCGCTTAAAAATAACGATTCAGCTGTAATCTTAATATCATTACTGTTTCCAGATTGATTTTCAAATACATCATTGCTTTGTTGCACTTCGTTCAACTCGCAATGACAAATGTATAATTGATTTTGCCTAAGTACTTAGAAATACTATACCCGGATTTCACTTGGCTAGAATACACAAAGAACCTCACCCCGCCTCCGGCACCCCTCTCCTTAGCAAGGAGAGGGGAAGGGGGTGAGGTAAAATTTGTGTGCATTACTTATAAGTGGCTGTAGCTTGTAGGTTGGGTTAGACACGATTTACAAATTTCATTCATAACGCGAATTAATAATTATCGTGTCGTAACCCAACATTACTAGGATTGCGAACAATTAAGATATTTTAAAATATCCCGAAAAGAATTTGTTGGGTTACAGCGCTCTTCTTAATTTCTTATTGAGCATTATTATTCCTCGTGCGCTTAACCCAACCTACGAACTGCTCCCCTCTCCTTGCTAAGGAGAGGGGAAGGGGGTGAGGTAAAATTTGTGTGCATTACTACTTATAAGTGCGCGATCGCGTTCTTCATCCCATCCCCGACCAATCTTTGAGAATTGGGAATACAAACTCAATGGGTCGGCGTTTTTCTACTGTTATCCGCACTGAGGTTGTGGTTCCTGGGGTCATTTTTAGCTGCGGTCCGGTGGAAGACGACCAGCGATATTTGCTGAATGTCGAGGAATCGGGCTGAAGTTCGGTAAAAACTGCAAGTTGGGGACCTTGGGACATCACGCTAGGTAAAATATCCGCATTACCAATTAAACTGACTGCACCTTGCTGGGTTACGGGAAATGCAGATATATTTGTTACCTTACCTTCAATCCCGCCAAATTCTTCGCGTTTGACAGTGGAAGGTGTGATTTGCACGCTTGTACCTGACTTAATTTTCTTACCTTCACTCACGGGTAAAAACACAACGTTAACCAATTTCGCAGATGACTCTTGGGCGGCAATTGTGCCGATTCCTACACCAGGTTCTAATTGTTGCCCCGGTTTGGCAGTGATTTCCAAAACTCTCCCTGTATAATTACTGGTGATTTGACTACTGTTTTGTAACTGTAACTCTAGTTGAGCAATTAGGCGTTGGGTTTCTTGAATTTCTTTGGTGCGGATGGTATTAGTAGTTAAATCCTGTTCCTTTTGGGTTGCTTGCTGGCTATCCAAGGCTTTTAGTTGGGCTGATAACTGATTAACTTGATTGAGGTTGCGGAGATATTCACCTTGAGCATCCGCTTCTTTGACATCGAGTTGATTTAATTGCGATCGCGCTTCGTTGATTTGTGTTTGGACACTGAGATATTCTTGACGTGCTTGTAATGCCATATCTTTAGCAACTGCACCTTGTTGAAACAGCTTTTCTCGCTCATCCCAGCGCTGCTTCATGGTGGGTTGCAATTGCTGTAACGTTTGCAATCTCTCTACCAAATTTTGGCGATCGCGCTTGAGTACTTCTAATCCTTTGGAGCGTAAAATCGGGGTAAGAGACTGCACTGTTTGCAGACTTTGCTCTATTGTGCGTCGCTGTTCTTGCGTCGCTGTTTGTGCGAGAGTATCCCGTTGAATCTGCATTTGGGTTGCAGTTTGGTCTTGAATTTGGAGTTGTGTTAGTTTATCGCGGGAAAGCTGCAATTGCTTTTTTAATTCAGATTGGTCAATAGTTGCCAAAATTTGACCTTTTTTGACTGTATCCCCGACTTCTACATTTAGTTGCAAAATTCGTCCTGGGTTAGATGCTTGAACTGTGACAACTTTATTCGGATAAATTAGCACCCCTTTACCAGTAACAGTGATCGGAATCCGTCCGAGTATACTCCATATTAAACCAGCCGCAACCAGCGAACCAACAGCAAATAAAGAAAACCAACGTTGAGGACTAGTTATTTTGATTAATTGATCGAGTTGTTCGGGAGTTGCTACTTTTTCTAAAGCTTCCTTGCGAAACAGTTGATTCTGTGTATTTTGCTGCGTTACCATTAAATTTATCCTTAAAATTTAAAATCTTTTTGCTGTGCTGATTAATCAATCCCAATTCGTTTAAGCATCCACTCAAATCGCGCTCCTGCCAAAGCAACTTGTGTGAGAAAATGTGTATTAAGTTCGTTGTCGTAAGATTTTTCTAAAGATTGTCCGCTACTGTAAGTTAATCTGCCATATCCCAACTGCTGAGCGATCGCATGAAGCTTATCTGCTAACAAAATAGACAACACTCGATAAAATCTAACTGCAAACCCGACATCATGCAGCAGTTTTGCAGCCAATCTCCACCGGGGAATCGACAACACCCGCGAATTCCGTAACGTCTTGACTGTTACCGCTGGTGGTTGTGCTTCAATAAACTCAGTTTCACCAATAATATCACCACGAGATAACCGGGCAAATTCTTGTTCTAATGGTCTATTTGTATCCTCTAAATTAGAAAAAGCTTGTGTTAATGGGTTACAGTCTTCGGCTGCGGCATTAAGGGCGATCGCCCCATCAAGTAAAATATGTAAAGCTTCAATCGGTCTACCACTGCGAATCAACACCGTATCAGCCGCAATTTGTTGGACTCGTCCCGCAGTAATCAGCCAATCAATATCGCATTCGTGTAACTCGGCAAATATGATTAACGCTTCTCGTAGTTGCGGTTGATTCAATACAACCGTGCTGCGTCCGAGTTGATTCATCAACATTTCTAACCGATTTGCTAACAGCACCGCACTTGCACGATATAAATGCGCGGCAAAATTCAGGTCTTGCTGCAACTTTTGTAGTAAGTGCGATCGATCAATTACTAAAACCAAAGATTTGCTCGTCGCGCAAACTGTAGTAGAGGGTAAGTAAGTTTCGATAAAAGGAATTTCTCCCACCATCTCCCCGCTTGATAATCGCGCAATTTCTCGTCCCGGTAACGCACCACCTTCAAGTGCTGCAAAAGCTCGACCGAGTGGATTAGCATTATTCTGAGTAAGCGTTACCGTCAACGCTCCATCCAAAAGAATGTACAGCGCATTTAACGGTTGACCTTGTTGAATCAGAATAGTTCCAGGTTCAATTTCAACTTGATGTCCGACTGCCAACATCCAGTCTATATCTTGATTGCTAAGTTCCTTCAATAGAACTTGTGTCATTCGATAAACTCCCCTAAAGAGTAATGTATGGGAGAACAAATTTTGTAGTTTAAGTATGAATTATTACTTTCTGCCAAAAAGTTGAGCTAATCCACTAAAAAACGATAGAATATCGCTGGGAGAATTCAATCCCAAACCAATAACTTGAAAAGCCGAAGAAGATGTTTGAGAAGATTTGAAAATAGAACTTCCCCTTCTTCGTCTTGAACCTTGGCGCTGTAATGAAAATATATCACTTTTGCCAAACATCGACCCAGAGAAGAAAATATTAACTCCTCCTGCGATTCCTTCAAGTTCTTCTTCAGATAATTCCAGCGGAGTATCATTTACATCTTGATAAGACATTATTTTCTCCTTTGCTCTTTGCAATAATTGATTTAAGTAAATTAGTAGACTCTATCCAACCAATTAATGGTTTCTAAAAGTAGACTATTTCTCGCGGAGTGATACTTATGCAAATTGGGATAAACTATTTAACAGTAAAAGCAGAGACTGTTTCATTTTAAGAACAATCTCTGCTTAAGTTCGATAATTCCCAGTCAGAATAAACTTATGAATGGATTGCAATACCTTGACCAGCAGAGCTAAAGATTTCTTGTAAACTGGTCATAGAAGCGGTACCGCTACCACCAGGACCTGCAAAAGTTTGTTGACCTACAGCCAGATTTTTCTGAGAGAAGCTGTTAGATGCATCGGATGCAAAACCTTGAACATCTCCGAAACTGATTGCTAATCCACCATTCACTGTGTCGAGTTGATTATCAGATAATTCAACTGCATTCATGGTATCGTTATTCATTGTGGTTCTCCGTTGTTGTGTTTTTTAACTGGTTTATCGTTAGCTGCGTTTGCTTGCTTTCGATGTATTCATAATAGAATTTTGCTTTCAGATGTACATCGGAAAAACGTTTGATTTGCAACTTGCTTTTTATCCATCAAAGTGACTCCAACTAAAGTAGGAGATTTTAATTTGAGAAAATTTGCACTTATATAGTAGTTACAGAAAAATTTGATCGAGTTAAGGTGGCTCAGATATATAAGTAAATAAGACCGTTAACGGGACTTAGAAAATGCTACGTCGTCTTAAACTTACCTCTCAATTTACCTTACTCTTATCACTAATTTTTATTGGTGGAATTGCAGTAGGGGGATTTGCATTGTCTCAAGCTTTAGAGCAAAAAGCAGAAATGGAAATAAGTCATCAAGGACAAATGGCTATGCAGATGGTGAATGCAGTGAAAAGTTATACTACTAAGGATATTGCACCGTTGATTGCTCAAATAGCCGATCCTCAAACTCAGTTTATTCCAGAAACTATACCCAGTTTGGCAGCAAGACAAGTGTTTGACACGCTCAAACAAACTTGGAAATACAAAGATTTTGTCTATAAAGACGCAACACTTAACCCTACGAATTTAGCTAACCAAGTTGACCGATTCGAGGCAAAATTAATCGAACAGTTCGATCGCGATCGCACTCTCAAAACGTTGTCAGGTTTTCGCCTTCGCACTGGAGAAAAATTATTTTACAGCGCTCAACCATTAATCGTAACAAGTTCGAGTTGTCTGGTATGTCACGGAAATGTGCAGCTTGCACCAAAAAGCCATGTAGAAAAATATGGTACTCAACACGGTTATGGCTGGAAGCTCAATCAAGTTATCGGTACACAAATTATATATGTTCCTGCAAGTGAAGTATTTGCTAACGCTCGGAAAGCGCTTTTTCTATTCATCAACATATTTATAAGCATTTTTGCAGCTTTTATTGTATTGATTAACTATTTACTTAAGCACAGAGTGATTCAACCTTTAAAACCAATGGCTCAACTTGCCCAAACAATTACTCACGATCGAATTAGCATCACCGAAGTTAGAAGGGAACGCGATCGCTTAAACCAAATCGCAAAACGTACCGATGAAATAGGACAACTGGGACGGGTGTTTCAAAAAATGGTGCAGGAAGTATGCGATCGCGAAGCACACCGCAGGCATCGCGAACAACAATTAACCGAGCAGTTGCAGCAGATGCAGGTAGAAATTGATGCTGCAAAAGTCACGGATCAAGTTGCGGAAATTACTGAAACAGATTATTTTCAGAAGTTACAAAAAACTGCCGCACAGATTCGCAATCAATGGAGCGATGGGAATTAGAGCTACTTCAATAATAGTAAATACAATTAGTTATAAAATTCAGGAAAGTATATAATCATGGCGAAAATTGTCTCAATTCATTCTTTTCGAGGTGGAACTGGTAAATCCAACGTAACTGCAAACCTTGCAACTTTAATTGCTCGTGCAGGTTATCGCGTGGGAATAGTAGACACAGATATTCAATCACCGGGTATTCATGTCCCTTTTGGTTTGGATGAAAGCATCAAGTACACGCTCAATGATTATTTATGGGGACGGTGTAAAATTGAAGCCGCTACCTACGATCTCAGTTCTACATTTACAGCATCAAAGAACTGGTTTTCTAAGCATCGAGGTAAAATATACCTGATTCCATCTAGCATCAAAACCGGGGAAATTTCGCGAATTTTGCGTGAGGGATATGATGCTCGGTTACTCAATGATGGATTTCGTCATTTGATACAACGTTTTTCTTTAGATTATCTATTTATTGATACTCACCCTGGAATTAATGAAGAAACTCTTCTTTCCGCGATTATCTCGGATGTACTGCTAATAATTCTGCGTCCCGATAAACAAGATTATCAAGGTACAGCAGTAACAATTGATGTCGCACGTAAATTAGAAGTACCCAAAATGCTGTTGGTTGTGAATAAAGCATTACCTAGCTTGAATTATCAAAGATTGCAGCAACAGATTCAACAAACTTACAATGTTCCAGTCGCCGGAATTTTACCTGTTTGCGAAGAAATGTTTCAGTTGGGAAGTAGTGATATTTTCTGTTCGCGCTATCCAGAGCATCCCTGGACAAAAACTGTGAGTGCGATCGCCTCTACGCTGATTAAAGTCGATGGGAAGTATTACCCCCGCAGCACCTCTTTTTCAAATCCTTGCGTACAGTAAAAGGGTTCTTGCGTACTTAGCGTGCTAAACCTTTAGAGTAATGCCAAGAAAGTAAAGCTCTAATTTTAAAATTGCAGAAATTCTTAAAGCCAAATCCACTTCGCTTTATTAGTTTTAATTTATTATTAATTCCTTCAACTACACCGTTGGTAGTCCTGTGTTCAAAATATCCGACTATTTCTCCAAACCACCGTTTAATTGTTTGGGTGCTTTTTTTATAGTAAGGTTCTGCCTTTTTTAACCAATCCATTAATTGAAGCATTCCTGTTTTACTATTTCGCCGATTCTGCGGGGAAAAAAGGCGGTGAATTTTATACTCCCCGTGCGGTGGTTAAGTTAATGGTGCGAATTGTAGACCCCCGCGAAGGTATGGAAATATACGGCCCCTGTGTGGGTTCCGGGGGTATGTTGATTTTATCGAAGCAGCACATCGAAGAACATGGGGGAAATACTCGCAATTTCCAGCTTTACGGACAAGATAATAACGGGGGAGTTTGGGCAATTTGCAAGATGAATTTATTATTGCACGGTATTCCCAATGCTCGGATTGAAAACGAAGATACTTTGATGGTGCCGATTAAAGACGGAGGTAAGTTAAAGTATTATGACCGAGTTTTGAGCAATCCACCGTTTTCGCAAAACTACAGTCGGGTTCAGAAGGCTTTTATGAAGGAGGCAGGAGGCTTTTATGGACTCACGCTTAAAAGCATGAGATTGAAATTAAGGACATAAATATTTATCGCGCTGTGCGTCTCAAAATATTGTTTCTTTTTTTACCGAAGCTCTAAACTCAGAACTGAAGTTTTGATTAATACTTCTTACCTTCTGCCCTCTGCCCTCTGCCTCCTGCCTTTTTTTGTAAAGTATTATTTATCAACGCCGATGCAGAATTTCAAGCTGGACGCGCTCAAAATCATTTACGTCCGGAGCATATAGAAAAAATAGTTTCCGCCTATCAAGAGTTTACAACGAATGGGGATTATAAGGGAATTCCCAATTATGCGACGGTGGTGACAAAGGAAGAATTAGCGGAGAATGATTACAACTGTAATATTCGTCGTTACGCAGACAACACCCCACCACCGGAACCCCAGGATGTGAAAGCGCATCTTTTGGGTGGAATTCCTAAATCGGAAGTAGAAGCGAAGCGGGAATTATTTAATGCTCACGGTTTTAATCCCATGAATTTATTACAACCAAGGATGTAGTATGATGTGTTTTGAAATAATGCTCAAGGTGGCTATGAGAAAATAAAGAAGTCGCTCTTAATTTTATATTTTATGACTACAGCAGAACTATTTCTAACTCTTAAGGATTTGCCTCGGACGGAAAAATTGAAAGTTATGCAATTTCTGATCGCAGAATTGGCAAAAGAAGAAGAGCCAACGCTACAAGCTGGAGCAACGTACTCCCTTTTGTCACCTCTCAATTCCCATGAAGCAGCACATAAACTCGGTCAACTCCTAGAATCCGATCGAACGTCGTAAAATGCATAATGCTCAAAGATTCAACTTTGTGGAAGGATTTGACACCTTTGGTGTTCCTGATGCTTTGCCTCAATTACCCCTAACTTTGACATACCAAGGTTCATCAATAGAGGTTTTAGCACTATTGGATACAGGTGCAAGTGTTAACGTCTTACCCTATAGCATCGGAGTTCAGCTTGGTGCGGTTTGGGAAGAGCAAACAGTATCCGTGACTCTCGCTGGTAACTTGGCTTCGGTTGAAGCTAGAGGTTTGCTTGTTTCTGCAAAAATTAGCAATTTCGATCCAGTGCGGTTGGTTTTTGCATGGAGCTTGTCTGATGATGCACCTTTACTGTTGGGTAGAATGAATTTTTTCTTGGAATTTGATGTGTGTTTCTACCGTTCACAACTTGCTTTTGAAGTCCGTCCTAAAGTATGAATGTTGCAATAATTGTTATTGAGTTGATGCTTATAAATTTATCAAATGTCATTGCGTTCGCGTAGCGTGCGCGATAGCGCTCACGTAGTGAAGCAATCGCTAGATATAGAGTTTGATCGCAAAATCTTGGGATTGCTTCGTTCCACTCCGTTCCACTCGCAATGACAAATGGAGAGAATAATCATATGGAAGAATATTTAGATTTTAAACCAACTTTAATCAAACAATTATCAAATGTCATTGCGTTCGCGTAGCGTGCGCGATAGCGCTCACGTAGTGAAGCAATCGCAAAATGTAGGGTTTAATCGCAATATTCAGGGATTGCTGCGTTCCACTCGCAATGACAAATGGGGAGAAAGAATTTAAAAATATAAATATGGAAGAAGAATACTTAGATTTTCAATCAAATTTAACCGAACGCTCTGGGATAAAGCAATTTATCGAAGCTGATGCGGGGGTGGTGAAGCAAGAAGAAAAATTGCGACAAGCTACTTTAAATTGGTGGGAGAAACCTGAAGGGGTGACGATATCCCTTCAAAGAATTGATATGTAAAGAGTGTAACTATTTATGATAGAAAAAGATAGGTCTAAAATTGTCAATAAGACCTATCTGTTGAGTCGGGTAGGTCGGGAGTATTGCTACTCCTTTCCCCCCTAAGAACCGTATGTACAAATTTCCAAGTTTACGGCTCAAGCAAATCATAAAGCTATGTCTCAGAATGGATTTGTTGATGACAATAAAAATGAACTAACTCCAAATTGGAATAAGTATCTTTACCACCTTTAGATTTTGGGATTTTATGATGTTTGTGGATTTCTTCCCCGTCATATAGGCTTTGTCCACAAACTTGACAAATATGACCTTGTTTTTCAGCAATTTTCTGAATACTTTTGGAGTGATTAGAAACTTTATTCTTTTCCCTTTTCTCCCAGTATTCTTTCAATGTTGGGTCATCAGGAGATGACCTGCCTACTACAAGTTTATGTCGTTTAATCTTAAACCAAGAAAATTTTAATATATGCTTTCCGGTACTTTTATCACCGAATACCCATTTATCGTTTTTTTCTAAGTTTAATTTTCCCCAATATCTATCTTTACGCCATTTCTTATTTTTGTTCGGGTGTGTACGATTTACATATTTACATTCCCGTTTGAACATCCAGTCATCAAGTGCGCTAAATGCCTCTGAAGCAACACCAATACGAAAGTAATTGGCTTCTCCTCGGATAATTGAATTAAGTTTTCCAATTACAGCCTTAACGCTATGACCTTTTAAATTTAGCCACTGTTGACGTAGCTTTCTCCGGATATTTAAAATGGATTCTTTGCTAGGTTTTATTAGTAACTTCCACTCAGTTTTAGTGTTAGTGACCTGGTACTGTCTTATATTAAAACCAAGAAAATCGAAACCTTCTTTTAGATGAACTATTCTGGTTTTTTCTTTTGATAGTTCTAAACCTCTCAAGTTCAACCATTTATCTATTGCAGATTGTGCTTGTTCCGCATCTTCAAACGTTTCACAGAAAATTACAAAATCATCTGCATATTTCACCAATACCCGATGACCTATTATTTCCGAGCGATTGTTATACTTTATCCCTAACGCTTCTTCCATCCCATGAAGTGCAATATTCGCGAGTAATGGCGAGATTATATTGCCTTGTGGTGTTCCGGATTTGGTATCGAAGTATTTCCCATGTTCTACATATCCTGATTTCAACCATTGGTATACTAATTTTCTTGCAGGAAAATTACCAATTGTTTTCATCAGAAAATCATGAGAAATATTATCAAAACATCCTTTAATATCGGCATCTACCACCCATTTTTTCCTTCGATGAGGACAGGCAATTAAGTATATTTTACTAATTGCATCATGAGCGCTTCTGCCAGGGCGAAAACCATAAGTGCTGATTTCAAATTTGGATTCCCAATAAGGTTCCAATGCATTCTTTACGATTGCTTGTATACAGCGGTCTATTATGGTTGATATCCCTAAAGGGCGTTTTTTACCGTTCGCTTTGGGAATATAAACCCGTTTAGTTGGAAGTGGTTTCCAGGAAATAAATAAAGATAATGCATCTGCTAAAATCCCCCTAGCTTTTGGTGTTTTTACTACCAGCTTATCCACTCCTGGCGTATTTTTACCACGATTTATTTGCGTAACCTTCCTAACAGCTAAGATGATGTTTGAATAACATTTCATCATTAGCTTTTGAAGACGACGTACTTTTCGTAGGTTTCTTTTCTGAGCAGCCTTGAATATTCTCTGTCTTAGGTTTCTGACTATCCGATGAGCTTTACGCCAATTGGTGTTTCGCCAATCAGTAGTTCTTTTGGTTACATTTACATT
Organism: Plectonema cf. radiosum LEGE 06105; assembly: GCF_015207665.1. Lineage (GTDB taxonomy): Bacteria > Cyanobacteriota > Cyanobacteriia > Cyanobacteriales > Nostocaceae > Rivularia > Rivularia radiosa_A. Next base: position 55,405 of record NZ_JADEWL010000023.1, on the reverse strand, counting down.
CCTTATGGTTTGCATCAAACTTTTCCCGAAAAGTTCGATTCCTTTACTTCAAATTTCAAGAGATTCACCAACCCCACGTCTGCACCCTTTCGAGTCAGTCAATAGACCTATCCACCAAGTTATTTATTCCTTTTACCTTTCGGTTGGTGGCATTAGCTTCTTGGGGCTTCCTGCTCCCACTGAGGGATTCCGAATACCTTACGGTCATTCCTACTAACAACATCGACCAGCATTGCTAGACCTCATTGGGGTTTTCCCGTTCTACACGAAAAGAGATATGACCAACGCCCGGATTCTGCTTTACTCCGGAAGCGTGGTATCCCCAAAATCGTAACATTTGGACGATTTTCTTACCCCACACTGTCGTATCAGTCACTTTCGGCAGCCTATCAGATATCGGAGCCTCAACACAGATTCATGTACTTATCCATATTGGTCTTACCCTAGCCCTCCCTTTCATTCGTGACTACTACTTGGGGTTAGACATTACCCGCTAGCTGTGAGACATCGTAGTTACCCGCAATGCCCCTTTGGGTGGGTACAGGCTTCGGATACTAGCCTGAGAATTTTTTTAAGAATTCCACTCTTTTCGAGCGACTTTGGGTCGCACAAAAGTTATCTAAATTCTATCAAAATCATCTGAGAAATCAACTAAGTAGTCGCGATTTTATTTTCTTGAAAATTTTGATAATCCTTCTACAATCAATCAAAAAAGTTAGTATTGAAAAGTTAGCTAATGCTTTACCTCTTGGAATAAAATTTGAAAGTAGAAGAAAAAGGATACAGCGTTTTTTATCTTGACAAAATTTAACTATTGAAAATATCTGGTTTCCAATCATAAGTAGTTTTTTAAAAACATACTTTGAGACAGATAAACTAGTTCATGTAGCAATTGACCGTACAAACTGGGGTAAAATAAATCTATTAGTAACAACCATAATTTGGGATAAAAGAGCATTTCCAATACACTTTGAATTACTACCGAAATTAGGCAGCAGTAATATAAACGAGCAGAGAAGTCATCTATCAAAGATAATGCCAATCTTTAAAGATTATAAAATATGCATCTTGGGAGATAGAGAGTTTTGTTCTGTTAGGTTAGCAAAATGGTTATCAGAACAGTCTATTTACTTTTGTCTACGTCTTAAAAAAAATGAATTTATTGAAGTCAAAAAAGAAATTTGGACTGAGTTACAGCATTTAGGCTTAGTACCAGGAACTTCGTTATTTTTTCAAGGCGTTAAAGTTACAAAAGCTAAGGGATTTATCAGCTTCAATGTTGCCTGTAAATGGAAAAGAAAAATTTCAGGAATTGCGCCTAAAGAAGCATGGTTTCTGATTACCAATTTAAAAAATTTAGAATTGGCGATCTGCTTGCAGCAGCGCTTCGCTATCGCCTCCTATAAACGACGATTTGATATTGAAGAAATGTTTAAAGATTTTAAAACAGGCGGCTATAATTTGGAAGACACTAATGCCTGAAGGTGAACGTTTAATTTCGTTGATTTTATTGATAGCAATAGCCTATACTTGTGCGACTATTCAAGGGCAACAAATTAAACATAAAGGAATTCAAAAATATGTTGGTAGAGTCAAAGAATATAGTCGTTTACAAAGACGACATAGTAGTTTTTATGTAGGTCTATATGCTCAAACTTGGGTCAATTGTAGCCACGATTGTATTAATTTAGTGTTGGAATTAATGAGACTGAATCCTAATAAGAAGAAGTATTATTTACGAGGAATGAGGGCTATGAAGCTGATGCTATCTACTTTATAACCATTTTCGTCGCCCCTTCAGCAATAATTGTCAAATCAAATATACTTGACTCATTATATGTAGAATTACTTCTGGCTTCCAACAATCTTGCTAAATCGGCTCGATAATTCTCAACACTCTCATCCCAATTTTTAATACGTAAACCTTCTAAACTAGTTATATAAATAAAAGTATGTGGTTTTCCTCCTTGTAAAAAAGACTGAGTAGATTCTAATATTTCTTTAGCATTAACAACTTTAGCATCATAATTAAAGCGAGACTTGATGTCATTTAACCATTTATCTCGCAGCATAGCAGGGCAAACAATTAACAGACGACGCGCATCTTCTCGTGCCTGTAATTCCTTCCAAATATATATAGATTCAATTGTCTTACCAAGCCCTACCTCATCGGCAATAAGTAAACGGTTAACTGGAGAATCAAGAAGCTTTAAAACTGGCTTAAATTGATACGCATAGAAGTCGGTATTGCTTGACTCCATACTATAGAAAATATTAGTTAGATTACCCTTTACCTTCTCAAAAGTTAAAATTCGCCGTAAATCATCGGGAGTACCGAAACGCCCAGATTTTATCAAATCTTTGATTTCCTCTGGTTCTCCACACAACTCCAGTTGATCGTATGGTTTGTAAGTCTTTTCATTAGGACCGAAATTTACAAAAACTAGAAGTCTACCCGCAGATTGTCTTATTTTTCCCGTCGTTAACCCTCGCTTACCAGGATTTCTACGCAACCTAACTTGCTGGTTCCCAATCTCCGGATTCCAAGACTGTTCGCTCATATTAGTCCTCAATTTTTCGTGGTTACCAACTTTCTTTAGTCGTAATAGTTCGTTCTTCAATGCCTTTTTAACCTATATTTTTGGCATTTGCCTAGCACATCTAATTCGGCATACTGCAATCCTGCAATCGTGGCTTTAACTCCTAAAGGCTGTTCCTGTGTCTTCAGAGATATTCTTTGTTGGTGGGGCTTTGTTTTACGTGAATTTAGCTTAGGCGGGAATGTGCCTCTTAGCCATAAAGTATTTCCACGCTGGTCGATAGTTATACCAATTTTGGAAGCCCGTAATCTACCATTTGCTTGAGCAAGACGATTACTAATATCCATAAAAATTTACCCCAAAGTTTTTAAGGGACTGTTTTTTATAGATGTCACCCAATTTCAAACGGATAAATACGCAGCACTTAGCTGAGTCGTTTTCCTCAACTTTTAAATGGTAGCTAAAACTTGGACTAAATTTGTGCCTAAAATCGTGAGTTGATTCTACCCAATTTGACTTAAAATGGTACAAAGGAAGAATCCACTCCTCGAAGCTAGAAGGTGCTTGTAGAGCAGGAAACAACGGAATATTAACAAAGGCGACACCCGGATTTGAACCGGGGGATAAAGGTTTTGCAGACCTTGAAAAACTCCCATTTCATAAGGGTTTTAGCTTACGAACAATATTTTTACCCCAGTTTTACCCCAGTTCGTATCTTTTAGCCGATATTACCCTAACAACTCACCAATATGCAGTCCTTAAAGCAACGACCAATTTTTGGAAAGCTATTGTTAGAGGGGTTAACGTGAAACTATAAGTTAAAGATGAGAACAATGGAAAACCCGAATAACGCATGAACTATCGTTTAATTATCTGCATACCGGGCAACACAAGATTTGCGACAATTAGCAAATTATATATTGGTCAACGGTAATGCCCAGATAGCTGTTAAATTCTTAAATAGTGCGGAACTGACTTTTAGAAATTGCAAAAAAATCAATGGCTGCTCGCGACTTATTCCATGATGCTGTAAAACAACCACTTTTGAAAGAAGACTGGGTTATCACAGCAGACCCACTAAAGATTAAAATTGAAGGTGTCAAGCTTGAGATAGATTTAGCAGCGGAGAAAGTTTTAGCAGTTCAAAAAGAAGGAAACAAGATAGCAGTAGAAATTAAAAGCTTCCTCAAGACTTCTGTAATCACAGATTTTCATGCAGCGCTAGGTCAATTTTTGAATTATCGTCTAGCATTACAGATGAGTGAATCGGATAGAATGCTTTATTTAGCAGTTCCGATTGATACATTTGAATCATTTTTTCAGGAAAAGTTTACTCAAGAAGCAGTCAAACTTTATCAAGTAAAACTGATAATCTACGATCCTGTTGCCATAGGTAGTCGTCGAATGGAGAAATTAGACCAATATCGATTATTTGTTCGTGAATTACTAAACAATCATGCCAAGCTAGAAGAGAACAATCCTTCTAGTGAGATTGAGTGTCAACTTATTTTCGACACCGAGCATGACCATTACCAACTTCTTGATATTGGCTGGGATGGTCTTAAACGAGTTTATAACTGTTTCATCCATATAGATATCAAAGATGGTAAAGTCTGGATTCAGCGAAATATGACGGAAGCTGATTTAGCGCAAGATTTAGTAGATATGGGTATACCCAAAGAGGATATTGTTATCGGTTTGCATCCAAGTTATAAACGTCCTTATACAGGTTATGGGGTAGCTTAGTTTTTATTTTATTGAGAGGGATAAATCCCTCACTACGAACAAGCTAATTTCTGTAAAGTGAGTGGCGATCGCATAACTCCACAAACCCAAAACGCGATTGCCCTCCTCAAAACTCCACTCCCGGATTTCTCAATCAACCGCGAAGCTATATGACCTATCAAGTATTCCTTGCCTTTGTGCCATAAATTCGCACGGACCACCACAATATAAAGGGAGTACAAGCGCGTTTACCATCAATGCAAACTGGATAAAAGCAGTTGGATTTCGGAGTTAGAATTTTTTTCACTCGAATTTGATGCTCCCAGCTATCACCAAAATCATACTCGTATAAAAAACGCGCTCGGATTCGCAAGCCAAAATCGGATAATCTGACTTCTTCTGGATTATCAGAAAAGTACATTCCTCCAATTTCAGGAATACCGAACTGCTTGCCGTGAATATGGTATGGATATGGGGAGTAGTTTGTGCCGATACTTCTTGGGGATTTTCTAAACCACTACCAATATCGGAATGAACCGTAACCATTGTTGATACAGTATTAGTGTAAAAATGACTCTTACTTTTGATAGAAATACTTACCGTAATCTTCTTACAGAAGTTATTCCTGTTGCAATTGAAACAGAAGAAGAATACGATCGCGTTTTAGAAATAGTAGAGGAGTTAACTTTTAAGAAAAATCGCACTAAGTACGGAGAAAGCTCTGCATAAGTTACTTGTAATTTCAGTAGAAGCTTGGGTATGTTTAGGTCGATTTAGATAAAAAGATGGTCTAATCCTTGTGTACAATAGAAGGTAGATTACACCATCTAGACTCATAGCTTCCAAAACACCAACTGGCAGGGCTTCTAAAGGTTCTGTATCGGTAATACTTTCTAATTGTCTCTGGATTGAATAATGCCCACACTACAAATGTCAAATACTCGATTTTTACTTACTTAGCTTCCCCAATCAAGGTAAATGCAGCCCACTGACGGGGATTTGGATATTTCTGCTTCGTTGTCAGCATTGCATTTCGTAATGCTGTTGCTTTGTCTTGTTTGTCAATATCTTGTTGTAGCCAATTTTCGTAGAATCTTTCCATTAAAAATGCTGTTTCACCATCGGGTACAGCCCATAGGGAGACAACAACACTTGGTACTCCTGCACTAATAAAAGCGCGTGATAAGCCAATTACCCCGTCACCTGTAATTCTTCCTCTACCTGTATCACAAGCGCTGAGAACAACTAAATCAGCGTTTAGTTTTTGTTTAAAGTTCAAAATTTCTTCCGCAGTTAGCAAACCGTCGTCTTTACCAGAAGGAGCTAACGCGATCGCACTTCCTAAACCACGTAAGTCATCGAATAATCCGTGTGTTGCTAGGTGAATTATTTTAGCTTGGGGCATTTTGGCGACTACTTCTGTTTCGGTAGCTGCTTTACCGATGAGGGGTTTGGTGTCGAGTAGTTTGGGAGATGATATGGCTTTTGCTTCTGCTTCTGCACCTTCTAAACTTTTTAAGGACGCATCTGGCATTGTGGGATTACCGACAACTAAAGCTTTCCTTGGGTTTATTTGTTTTTTGTTTTCTTCTTTTGCTTTGCGAGTTAATTCTAATACTTGAATTGAGGGTGCGCTGAGGATGGTATGTTTTTCGATGAGATGTTTACCAGTTTCGTCGATTAGTGCGGGGAAAGGTACTAAGAATAGTTCTCCTTGCGGAACGAAAATCACACGCTGAGTTTCATCTTTGGGTAAAAATTGGGCGATGGGATCGATTAATATTTTATGGAGTTTCTTTAAGTATTCGGTGAGATTTTCTGTTTCAAGGTCATGATTAATTGTTATGAGAAATTGATCGCGTTTGCCTGGGGTATTAATAACTGGAGTTGTAGTTCTGGAGGCATTACGGTAAACTCCAAATGATTGACGAGAGTTGTTAACTAGTTCTTCTAGGTTAATATCGTCTGCTTGTAAATATTGCTTGAGGTTTACTGGTATAAATTCTATTTTTTCGTTATTGGGTTTAACTACCCAGATATAGAGTTTTGATTCTTGTTTTTGTGCTTTACTTTCGTTTGGTGATTCATCGTAGATAATTGAGTATTGGACGATGGTGGCGTTTTGAGATTTTGCGATTTGTTTTATTTGATTTATATCTGGCGGGAGAATAGGTTTTGATTCTTCTTTTGGGTTGGGTGATAGTTTTTGGCTGAGGAGTTCTACAAAGGCTCTAGCACGTCCACTTTCGCTGACTTCTAATGCTTTTTCCTGTTGGTTTTGAGCGATTAATATTTGTTGGAGTAGGCGATAAGCACGGGTTTGTTTTTCAAATATGGAGATTTTATTGGTATCGTCTAAGTTAAAGCGGAGAGTGTCAAAAATCTCAATTGCATTTCTGAGATGTTTTTCAGCTTCGGGAAGATTATTTGCTTTATATAGAGCGTTTCCAAGGTTGTAAAGAGCAGTTACTTCGGCTTCTTTATTTGCTTGTTGACGCGCTTGGGTTAAACTTTTTTGTTGGTAGTCAATTGCTTTTGGAATATCACCAAGCGTGAGGAAAATATTTCCTAAACCTGCGAGTGCTTCACTTTTGTTTATTGGTAATGCTTCTTTATAAAGTTGGGTAGCTTTATTGATATCACCTTTGACATAATAAATACTTGCCAAGTTTAATTTACTTTCTGCAATCCCTATATTATTGGCTAATTTTTCATCAATGGCTAAGGCTTGGGAGTTGTCGCTAATTGCTTCGTTAGTTTTACCTTGAGAAGTGTAAATATTACCACGTCCTCTGAAAATTTCGGCTTTTATGAGGGAGTCTTGTTCTTTTTGAATAATGGCTAATGATTTGTTGTAGTAATCAAGAGCTTGAATTGAATCTCCTAAACTATTATAAATGGTTCCCAAATTGCTAGTATTTTTTGCTTGTAATTGCCCATAATTAAATTTTTTCGCAAGGCTTATAGCTTGAGAATATTGTTTGATAGCTTCAGTATATTCGCTGAGACAATAGTAAGCTTTACCTATTTTTTCTACCATCACGATTTGGTTCTCATGGTCAGAAATATCTTGGTAGATTTTTAGAGCTTTTTGCCACGGTTGAAACGCTGTACCACAATTAGGAGCATCAAAGTTTAAATTTTTTAATCTATCCGCTCTCACTTTTAGGCTGATATATTCAGGAAATAAAGTTAGAGAGCGCAGTTCTCTACCAGAAGTATCCCATACAGAAAAAATACCGTCTATGGATAACGTATAAATAGACTGGCTATCATAGTTAAAAATTGCATTAGTAAAACCAGGTTCAGTTGTAGATACTGTTAGCTCTGTCAGCAATTTACCTGAAGTATCCCACAAGGAAACATCACATAATAATTCCTGAAATAAATCCTGATTAAAACACTTAGCTTTAGTTAAAATTAACTTACCATCTGGACTAAAAGTAGCATTCTCCCAATTTTTATCTCCTTTAATTTCTGCAAGCAATTTGCCGAAATTATTGTATACGTGTATCAATTTACCATCTGAACTAAAAGTAGCATTCTCCCAATATTCATTTTCTTCCATTGCTGTGTGCAATTTGCCTAAAGTATCCCATATGCGAACTACTCCATCACTAGAAGTTGTAATTATTAGTTTGCTATTTGGGCTAAAATTAGCATTACTAATCTTATCTGTTTTTATTTCTGCAAGTAATTTTCCAGAAATATCCCAGATACAAGCGTTTCCCTCACTAGATACAGTAAAAATTAATTTATTATCTGGGCTAATAGTAAAACTTTTAATATTACTAGTTTCATTTCTTTTGAGTTCAGCTAGCAATTTCCCCGAAATATCCCATAAGCTTACTTTTCCGTCATTGGTAATAATAAAATTACCATCAGAACTAAAACTGACATTAATTAAACTAGACTGATGTTTTTTAAGTTCTGCAACTAATTTACCAGAAGTTTCCCAAATACTGGTTGTATTATCTTCTGATACAATAATGACTAATTTTCCATCAGGGCTAAAACTAGCAGATGTTATTCTGTCTGGATGTCCTTTAAATTCTGCAATCAATTTACCAGAATTATCCCAAAGTCTAGCTGTTTTTGAATGCTCAATGCCAAAAGTAATTGGTACAGCTAAAATTAGCTTTCCATCAGGGCTAAAAATATCATTTGTCCAATCATTTGGATTTTTTGGTAGTTCAGTAATTAGTTCGCCAGAAGTATTCCATAGGCGTGATGGTGATACAATAGATGGATTAAGAATAAATTTTTGGTCTAAGCTAAAACTTATACCTTGATAAGTATTTGCTTCTAGTTTTGCAATTAACTTACCAGATGTATCCCAAATATAATTACCATCAAAAATGAGTTTTCCATCTGGACTAAAACTTTTGAAGTTTCCTTGAAATTTAAAAATTAATTTTCCATTAACATCCCACAAACCTGATTTGAAATTACCATAGGTAATAATTAATTTACTATTAGGGTTAAAACTATAGACAGTTCCATATTGCTCACCTTTGATTTTTGCAAGCAATTTGCCAGAAGTATCCCAGATACAGATTACTTGATTACTTTGAGTAGGTTTAGAAACAGGAAGAGGGAGAAGCGTGCGAGGAAAGTTTGTATACTGCGTAGTAATAATGAGCTTACTATCAGGGCTAAAGCTAGCGTTGATTTGACCTGGAAGTTGTGCTATCAATTTGCCAGAAGTATCCCAAATGCGAGTGATTTTGTCTTCCGATTCCGTAAGGATTAGCTTACTAGTAGAACTAAAGCTAGCATTGCTTTGACCTGAAAATTGTGCTATTAATTTGCCAGAAATATCCCAAATGCGAGTGATTTTGTCTTCCGATTCCGTAAGGATTAGCTTGCTGTCAGGACTAAAGCTAGCATTGTTAATTTTACCCTGAAGTTGTACTAGTAAATTGCCAGAAGTATCCCATACACGGGCTGTTTCCGGAAACGATGTAGTTAGTATTAGCTTGCTGTCAGGACTAAAGCTAGCATTTTCAAATTGTTGACTTTGAAGTTGTACTAGTAATTTGCCAGAAGTATCCCAAACAAAGACTTTTTTGTTTTCTGATATGGTTAGTATTAGTTTGCTATCATCACTAAATATAGCACGGCTTTGACCTTGAAGTTGTGCCAGTAATTTACCAGAAGTATCCCAGACAACCGCTGTATTATCTATCGATGTAGTAATAATCTGTTTTCCGTTAGGGCTAAATTCCACATTATTAATACTATCCACGTGCCCTTTTAGTTCTGCAATTAGTTTACTAGAAGTATTCCATATACAAACATCATGTGATGAACCAAATGTAGCAATCAACTTGCTATCTGGGCTAAAAGTTTCGTTTTGTATATCAAGTTCACAGAGTCCAGAAAATTTGTTGGACTTCTTCTGGTTGAACCTCTGAACTAACTCATCAATATTTACACCATCATCTTCTTCCAATACAAAAGTTTTGGGAAATTTCAGCTGATATTGTAGCTTATCGGATAAATACCACACACGGGCTGTGAAATCCTCAGATGCAGTGATAATTTTACTGCCATCAGGGCTGAAAGTGGCACTGTTAACCTTACTCTTATGCCCTTTAAGTTCTGTCAACAATTTGCCAGACATATCCCAAATACGAGCTGTTTTATCTTCGGATGCAGTAACTATTAGTTTGCCATCTGGACTAAAACTCGCACTTTGAATCTCTCCTTGATGACCTTTAAGCTCTATCAACAATTTGCCAGACATATCCCAAATACTCGCTATATCAGCAGATGCAGTAACTAACAGTTTGCTATCTGGACTAAAACTTACACTTTTAATCTCTCCGTTATGTCCCTTGATCTTTGTTAGTAATTTGCCGGAAATATCCCACACTCGTGCTTCATTCGCAGATATGGTAACTATTAGTTTGCTATCTGGACTAAAACTTGCACTTTGAATCTCTCCCAAATGCTCTTTGAATTCTGTTAAGAAGTTACCATAGATATCCCACACTCGTGCTTCATTCGCAGATGTAGTAACTATTAGTTTACCATCTGGACTAAAACTCGCACTTTGAATCTCTCCCTGATGACCTTTGAGTTTGGTCAATAATTTACCAGAAACATTCCACAGCCTTACAGTTCCACTATTAGTAAGAATCAGTTTACCGTCAGGACTAAAATTAGCATTTTCAATATGTGATTTATCTCCTTTTAGCTCTGCAATCAACTTTCCAGAACTGTCGAATACTTGCGCCACTGCTTCATCCTCAAAAAATCCTCTAAAAGCAGTTGCCGTAACAATTAGCTTACTGTCAGGGCTAAAGTTGGCATCCGTAATAATGGGAGGATTCTCTAGTTCAGTAAAAAAGTTGCTGGAAGTGTCCCATAAAATAGCTGTTGAAAGTTCTAAATTGCGGCTTTTGCTAATGGATATGGTAATAATCTTCTTACCATCAGGACTAAACTTAGCATCATTAATAGCAACATTAAAAGGTCCCTTAAGTTCACTGTATAATTTTTGATTCATACTGTACACTGATGCACTACCATCAATTGATGCTGTGACTATCCATTTTTCATCCTGGCTCCAAGTGGCACTATTAATGCTACCTTCCTGCTGTTGTACGTAAGCGATTAATCTACCGGAAGTATCCCACATACGGGATGTTCCATCTAAAGATGACGTAACTATTCGTTTACCATCAGGGCTAAAACTCGCACTCCAAACTGTATTAGTATGCCCATCAGTATGAGCTTCTAATTCGGTCTCAGAACGCTCTTTTATTTCAATCAATAATTTCCCCGACAAATCCCATACCCGTGCTGTCTTATCCTCAGAAGCTGTGACAACCTGCTGACTATCAGGGCTAAAATTCGCACTCCAAACTGTATCCGTATGCCCTTTCAACTCGGTTAAAAACTTACCCGAACTATCCCAAATGCGGGCAGTTTTATCCGCACCTGCGGTAACAATCAACTTACCATCAGGGCTAAAATTTGCACTGTAAACACTCCCCAGATGTCCCTTAATTTCCCCCAGCTGTTTACCATCCGTATCCCACAAGCGAACACCATCCACCCCCGCAGTCACTATTCGCTGACCATCGGGGCTAAAATTTGCACTGAAAAGCTTACCCTTATGCCCTTTCAGCGAAACAAGCTCTTTCCCCGAATTGTCCCACACTCGCGCCGTGCCATCAAAAGATGCAGTAACAATCAGTTGTCCATCGGGACTAAAATTTGCACTACGTACACTACCTTCATGTCCTCGTAATACTTCCAACTGCTTACCAGAAAAATCCCATATACGAGCGGTTTTATCGACACCCGCAGTCACTATAAACTTACCATTGCGACTAAAATTAGCGCTGTTAACGCTACCCTCATGTCCTTTGAGTTGCCTTTCCTCAGCATAGTAATCGATAAAATTCCCCGATACCGGAGGTTTTTCAGCAGGCTTCGCTTCAACTTCTGTATTTGGGGTTTGGGCAAATACTTGTTGAGCAGGTAGGATTGGTAAATGGGGCAAATAAGTCGAAACCATTGCCACGAGAGCGATAAATACCGTTACAATTCGTTTTCGTTTGCGATCGCGCATATTAATTAGGGTATACTGCTATTACTGCAACGAATTTTTCATAGCTTGGAGACGTTTGAGGTCTTTTAATAACACTACATAAGTCCCTGCAAATATATCACCTGCTCTTTGCTTGCGTTTTGTCATCAAAACGAGCATTCCTGCTGGAAATCCTCCCACCGAATACATTCCGAATAAAAATGGATTCGCTTCAAAAATGCGGAGTATATTTCGGATTAATACCTGAAAAATATTAGGATATTTACCATGCTTGTCAACAACAACTGTCCCCATAATTACTTTGCCCAAAGTTCTACCCCAGCACAACTCAGTAATACAAAAATAAATAAATAAAAGTCCAAACCAGAGATGAAATAAATTTTCATAAGTTGCATCATCTAGCAATAATGTGGGAATAAATAAGATAGAAATCAAGACAATAAAATCTATCCAACTACTAATCCAGCGACGACATAATATAGATGTGTTATTGTATTTTTTTACTATTTCAATTACAGAAGTAACACTAGGCTTGTCATATTCAATTTCATGTTTCATAAATTACCACATTTTGTCGAAAAAAATCAGCTTTTCTAAAATTGCAATCCATCTCATTTATATATGCGTAATGCTAATCAGCCTCACCAATCAAGGTAAAAGCAGCCCAATGAAGAGGATTGGAATATTCTTTTTGTTTCATTGTTGTTAACATGGCTTGACGTAATGCTTGGGCTTTATTAAGTGGCTTTTCTTTGTTGAGCAAGTTTTGATAAAATTCAGTCATCAAAAAAGCTGTAGAATCATCATCAACTGCCCATAGTGATACGACGACACTGGGGACACCAGCAGAAAATAAAGAGCGGGACAAACCAATTACTCCATCACCTGTAATTGTTCCCCTTCCTGTATCGCAAGCACTGAGGACAACTAAATCAGCTTTTAGTTTCATATCTAGAATTTCACCTGCGGTAAGTAAACCATCAATTGAATCATTCTTATTACCAGAAGGAGCTAATGCGATCGCACCTGGTACACCAAAGCCTTTAAAATCATGAAGTAAGCCGTGGGTAGCTAGATGAATTATGCTTGCTTGCTCCATTTTTTGCATAATTGAACTTTTAGTTGCTTTGCTACCTGTGAGTGCTTCAATATTGAAAAATTTAGCGATTTTAAGAGCTTCTTTTTGGGAACCGGGGAGAGGTTTTAAGTTTGACTCTAAATCACCAATCTTAATTTTTGGCATGGTAGGATTTCCGACTACCAATGCTGTATTTCTATCTGATGTCTCAATCTTGAGTGAATTTTCTTTTTGCTTGCGAGTTAAATCTAAAACTTGAATTGATGGTGCAGTCAGGATAGTATGTTTCTCAATTAAATATTTTTCTTCATCATCTAATAATGCAGGAAAGGGAACTAGAAAGAGGGATTCTTGAGGAATAAAAATAACTTTCTCATTCGGGTCTTTCGGTAGTAAATTAGCAATAGGTGCAATGAGGATTTTATGCAGTTGCTTTAATTCTTCAGTTGGATCTTCAGGTTGAGGATTTATTACTTTGATATCAAACATATCCTGACTTCTCACACCGATAGAGTCACGACTGTTGATAACTAAGTCTTGTAATGATGTATTGAAGGATTTTAAATCTACTTGTTTAAATGTAATTTCTCCTGTGGGTTTAACTACCCAGATATAGAGTAGTGGATAATCTAATTTCTGTTTCTCTTGAAATTGAAATGTGTTAGGAATTATTGAATATTGGACAATAGTTGCTCGCTGTTGTTGAGCTATTTGTTTAATTTGTTGAATGTTGAGTTTACTATTTTGCTTATTTTGATTCTTTTCTAATTGTTTTGAAGCTAATAACTCTACAAATGCTCTAGCACGTCCCCTTTCTGCTATCTCTAAAGCATTATTGCTTTGATTTTGAGCAACTAATGCTCGTTGTAAAAAGCGATAAGAGTGAGATTGCCTTTCAAAAATTGTAATCTTTTGGTCATCCTTTAAACTAGACCGCAAAGACTCCCAAACTTCTAATGCAGAAAATAATACTGCTTCAGCTTGAGAGTATTTCGCTAACGCAATATACGCCACTCCAGTATTACTTAGTGTAAAACCTTTCCATTCCTTAATTCCTATTTTATCGTTAATTTGTAAAGATTTTTGATAATAGTCTAAGGCTTTAGCATAGTTCCCATTATCGAGATAAATACCACCAATATTATGAAGTATTAGGCTTTCAGCTCCCTTGTTATTCAATTTTTTAGCCAGTTCTAAAGCTTGATTGTAATAATTTAATGCTTCAGTAAATTTATTTTGAAAATGATAAACAGAACCAAGATTTTGAAGCCTTATACTTTCTTCTACTGTATCACCAGTTTGTTGAGAAATTTTTAAAGAATACTTATAGGAATTTTCAGCATCAGAATATTTTCCTAAACTATTATAAGCAATACCAATAATATTAATAATTTCGCCTTCTCCCTCCTTATCACCGATTTTTTTGTAAATTTCTAAAGCTTGTCGATAAATATCTAAAGTTTTATGATACTGCCCTATTCTATTATAAATCATTCCAATATTCCTTACTGAATCAGCTTGTATTTTTTGATATTTAAATTGTTGAGATATACTTAAAGCTTTTTGATAAAACTTTAAAGCATCTGCATATTTTTCTTGCAAAGAATAAACTTCTGCTATGTTTATGAAGGTATCACCTGTCTTTTTAGTATCATTAATTTCTTGATAAATAGCTAAAGCTTGGTTATAAGTTTCTAAGGCTTTTATATACTGCTTTTGTTTTAGATAAATTCCTGCTATATTACCGATAGTAACTCCTTCTTGCTCTTTGTCGCTTGTTTTCTTAGCTATAGCTAAAGCTTGATTAAATATTGGTAAAGCTTTAGAATACTCTTCCTGTGCATAGTAAACTAATCCAATACCCCTTCTCGTTATGCCTATATACCTTTCATCGGCATTTTTTTCTGCAATAGTAAAAGCTTTTTGGTAGTATTGTAGGGCTGTATTATACTGTTTTAAATTGAGATAAACCCAACCAATATTATTAAGTATATTACCTTCTATATCCTTATAATTTATAGTTATAGCAAGACTTAAGGCTTGTTGATAATAGTTTAAAGCTTTAGGGTAATCTCTCAAATCATCGTAGGTTTTACCTATAGTCATGAGAGCAAGACTTTCTATTTTGCGATCGCCTGTTTTTCTCGCAATGGCTAAAGCTTTCTCGAATGCTGCTAAAGCTTCCTTAAATTGACTAGCTTCTAAAAAATCAGTTCCAGTTAGAAAAAAGCGTGATACTTCATCCTTGCGATCGCCTATTGTCTGTGCCATAACCGCACTGCTTACCCAAGTATTCCCAGTCATTCTTAAGGGAAAACTCTGCGACAGCAATATAGTTACAGTAAACACGCTTAAGCAGCGCAGATAAAAATTCATACACAGTCTCCCCTCGTATATGCCAGATTCAACACTTATATATATCTCCCACATTTCGGAGCTTATGTAAAAAAAATCTGACAATTACGGACTAAATTAAATTCTTATTTTCCTTTAAATTTTCTCCATTCAAATTAATTTCAAGGAAAATCAGCTTATAAAGGATAGCGTTTTCGCAAGCTTGATTGCAACAAATCAACCAACATAACACCCGTAATTCCACTATAAGCAAGCGTCATCAATATTTCCGCAGCAAACATCATAAAGACTGTATTTAGAGAAAATTTGTTTGATATGATACTCAGTGCAGTAAACACCAAGAACAAACGTAAAATCCAAGCCAAAGCATTCACATTCATCCACAAGACAGCTTTGTGAAACTTTACCTTCAAGGATGTAAGCAAAACCAACCCTTGAGGCAACCCTATTAACGTTCCTACTGCTGTCCCCAGCCAAATCACTCCCAAAAATGCTGTGATGGAATCTAATTCTTTTTGTGTAACTGCCATAGTAAAAAGAGCGATCGCACTCACGAATAATACTAGCAACCATCCAAAAAAGCATCCAATTATTGTCGCTAGTATCCACCAAATCGAGTTACGCATATAACGACGTAACACTAACCATTGAGCAATTCCTAATATTAGTCCTTGGAATACACCCTGTAAGATTAAAACTATCTGTGAATTTTGATTATCATAAGTGGGAAATTTTTTACCTACAAATGCAATTATCCCTAAACCCAATAGTTCTGCGATGAAGTTTGCTAACACCCATTTTTCAAACAAGACAAAACTACGTTTGTTGTGCAAACCAAAATTATTATTATTTACTATTTGCATTGCCTAGTCCTTGATTAAAATCCTATCAAAACTTTCTTGTGTAAAATCTATGAGTAATTATTCTCTAAATACAAACTATGAAAAAATATGAGTACTATTTTTTTTCATTCAATGCCATCCATATCAGCCATAGCCACCCAATAGGGGAAGAAAATAATCCAAAACCAATAACTATGAGAATCAGAAAAATTGTAAATAAAGAAGGAGGTACAAGTAACATTGTTAGTAGAGCAATTAAAAAATTAGTTCTTCGGATAATCAATACAAAAATCCAAATAAATACTAAGCTAGCTATCCCTAGAGAGACGACAACATCAATATCTTTTTGTAGTAAAGCTTCCAAATAATTAGTATTTCGACTTCCAACTATAAAATGACCTATTGATGCTAATGCTGGAGGAATAAGTGATAAGCTACCAAATCCAAAAACATTAAAGTTATAATTTTGATCTGCACAAGAGTATAAATAAAAAACTGCCAAGACAATTCCGATAATTGCTAATATGAATAAGATAATTATTGTGGCAATCATATTTGATGAATTCTCATTGTGTAAAAAGATGTTAACCATTTTTTAGAAAAGATAAAGGGTTTTACCTTTATCTTTTCCCAACATTAAACTTTTTTAAAACTTCCAACCAGCCCCAATTTTCCAAATAGTTCCACCACCATTGGTAAAATAAGTACCATCGCCATAGAGGACTATATTTTTACTAATTTCTCCTTCTGCACCAGCTTGTAATACAGCACCTGTACCCAAAGAGACAGAGGAATTACTATCACTTATAGAAATAGCAGAACCACCAACACCTGCATAAATATTGGCGTTTTTACTAATGCCAACATCATAGGTAACAGTAGGAATAAATAGAGTCGCACAGAGACTACCTTCACAAGCTCCTACGGCAGTAGCACGAATTGAAACGGGCTTTAAATCCCAGCGGAAAGTTCCAGCCAAATCTGCACCACTACCATCAGCAGCAACACCAACCCCGACGTAACTACCATTCATTCTTTGTTCTGCATTGGCTGATTTAGCGGAAAAGAAAGTAGAAACACAAGCGAATGTAGAAACAGCAGCAATTGTGGCGACAGACTTTAATAAGCGTTGCATAGTAACTCCTAGTAATGAATAATTTATGAGTTTTGATTGGTAACAATGAAATGAGATTTGTACACTTTTTCTGCTTTATTTATTAGCAGAATTTATTAGCAGATAGTACAAAGCGGTAATCGCTTGGTTTGGTTATCTTAGCTAACTGCTTATGTATATCTCCTGATATCGGGAGGTTATGTAGAAAAAGTCTCAAAAACTTGATTGACGAACTAAGTTTAGATTTCAAACTTTAGATTTTTGTTCGTATTAATAAATCTGAAATCTAAAACTATTCCCTATCTAATGGTTTGTGCGGTTACAGCAGAACATTGTCCCGCATCATCGCAATTGGTAATTTTTGGACTACCATCAGGCTCAATTGCAAACAAAAAGTTGTCAGCAGAGAAATAGGGATGTTTTGTGCTAGTTCCAGCGTAGACGGGGTTATATCCGAATAAAAGTAACCCATCTGGGGAATTTTTAAGATACATTGTTTGGTCTACAGCTTGCTTTCCTAAGCTGGGATGGTAATATCTGGTTCTCATACTTCCCGAAAATCCGTCCATCACAAGAACGCTTTCATAGACAATTCCATCAACGCTATATCTCAATTTCCAGCTTCCGTAAACTGGATTACTTGCATCAGTAACTTGAGCAATATAATTAGAAGGTGCGGTTACAGGTGTTTCTGTCAAGGGGTTTTTTGCATTTGCTGACTCAATACCCAACAGTCCCACAGTTAGAGACAAAAGTGCGATCAGCGAAGCGTCAAGCCCCCGGCTTATCGCTCCGGTTCGTTTAAAGTTCATATTGTGAATCTCCACTGTTATGCTTTGTACTTACGTATATCTCCGGAGCTTCAGAGGTTATGCAAAAAATGGGTTAAATCTTTGCTGTATAAGTATTTTCACGGTCGTCAATATTTTTCTTGCGTGGTAGCAAAAAAAATACATAAGCTCAACGTCTCAGAGATATATGAGAGTAACACACTTGATTAAGATTCATTATTAGAGATGTTATATTTGCTTCTCAGGGGAAATCTGGATAAAACCTAGATAATCTTCGTAAATGCATGATATCAGCATCCCAGCCCATAAAAATCCAAATATTTCTCTCTCTGTTCCTTGATTCACGGTAATATTTTTACTAAACACAAAAGGCAAAATCACTATGGGAGTGGTGTCGGAATACTGGATATGGGTGAGGGTTGTTGGTTTAAGTAGATGTCAAAGCATTGAATTGAACGAGGTTAAAGCTTTTTTTCAACAAGAATTTCCTCAACTTAGTCGAGGTGATGATGTATCGGATCGAGATATTCAACGTCAACTCATGGTGTGGTTGCGTCATGACGATAACCGTCGTCAAATGGCGGAGCTATGTCTACGTTGTTTTATATCCAACCAACTCCGCAATATTTCTATTAAATTGGAGAAAAAATTTGGTAAAACCCATGACTTGACAAATAATCAAATATTACTTCTTGTTTTGGATAAATCTCGAAGAATTGAAGAGATACCAAATTCCTCTAATATTTCAACTTTAATTAATCGGATTTTAGAAACATTCGATGCCGAAAAGAGCAATCTCTCGACTTGGACGATTAGGATATTTTACAGCGATAGAGAAGTCAAAAATTTCTTACTATATCATGGAATAGAGCAAGTTACCGATTGGATGATTCTTAGTTATGTAACACCTGTAAAGTTAGAAAAAATTCTCAAAAATAATTGTTGCAGTGTAGGAGAAATTCAACAATCATTGCAATTACTTGATGCTTATCACCAAATTTATCGCAGTCAGCTACTGCAAACTCGGAAAGCTGGTAGTAAAAGTAGATATCCAGATCCAACGGAAGAACAGTTACGTCAAATAGCAGAAAAATTATTTCCTAACCATAGAAACTATTCTCAAGACTTTCTTCAAAATGTTCGTAGTAAATTAGAAAATATTGCCAATTTTATTAGAGAAGAACGTATTCGAGTTAGGCAAGGAGTAACATCGATAAATTCTCAAAAGTCTTGGGATAATATACCTGAAAAAAATCATAGTAGTGAAGAGGAACAGTCAGAATTTTCGAGATTATATAATTCTTCATTTGATGGATGTTTTACGGGTGCTGTTAAAAAAGTTGTTGAAGCAAGAATTACATATTTTCAAGCCAAGAGAACTACTAAATTTCAAAAGAAACTAAAGAATTTTGTCGAAGCACTACATTTATTTCACTGTGAAGGAGTTCCCATGACAGAAATTGCTCCTCGTTTAAATTTAATTGATCAACCTTCTGTTAGCCGTTTGTTGGAGTTAAAAGGTTTACGTAATGATATTGGTCGTAACACTTCATTGTGTTTGAAAAAATGTATTTTAGAACTAATTCAATCTCAAATTGATGATGATTTACCCCCTGATTGGGAATTGAAAGTACAAGCTTTTTTAGACAAGGAAATTCAAACAGTGATTCAAGAAGCAGAACAAGAAGCCAGGAACGGACAAAGGCAAGCTATGAATAGTAAAATGGCTAGAGCTATTTGTGAATATGTTTGTCACTATTTAAATAGTAGTAGAGGATAGTATGAATAATAATATTGATGATTTATTTGATTTTTCAGAGAATATTGAAACTATAGAGTTAGAGCCAGAACAATGTGAGAAAGCTTTACAGATTAGTCAAGATATGAGGATAGAAGGGAAACAATGGCAGGTTTATCTTCAAGCTTTGGCTTTATTTGCATTTGCGGAATGGCTGGAGAAACGAGAACCGTCACTTACTATTTATCACACTATCCAGCAGCAAATATCTTCAATATTAAAACCTGAACACGTTAGCTTAATTAATGCTGTTTATAATTTACAGATTGGTGATTTTAAAGTTTGTTTAATTCCCATTATTTCTTTTAGTGAGGATGAAGTTACTATTCCGAGAGCAGTAGTTGATATAGCAGAATTTAATAATCATTTTTATATAGTCATTGCGGTAGAGGAAGAATTAGAAATTGCTGCTATTAAAGGATTTATTAGTTATCAAGATTTAATTAAAGATAAATCACAGTTTCAGCTAGATAAAGATTGGACTTATCAATTATCTTTAACTTTATTTAATCACGAAGTTGACGAATTATTAATGTACTTGCAATGTTACTCACCTTCGACTATACCTTTACCAGCAGTTCCGAATAATCGTCAAAATCTTCTTGCTCAAATGCAGAGGCAACTTGTGAATTTATTGCCTCAACTAAATAACCGTCAACTCTGGGAAGTTTTAACTTGGGAAGAAGGTGTAGCTGTTTTAACCAATCCTGAATTAGTGAAATGGTTGTATGATAATTCTACAAAAAATTCTCAAATATCTGCTTTGCATTTATCAGATTTTATCAAAATGATCACTCAACAAGCGGTAAATATTCAACGTTGGTTAGACAACCAAATTGATGATGTGATGCAGGCATTCTCTTGGCAAATGTCACCGATACGGGGACAATTATCAAATGCACTTCCAAGTCCAATGCGTGAATCATCAAATTTAAGCCAACAATTAGGAGATATTCTCACAGAAATTAGACGTAATCTCGAAATTCCGAATATAGCTAATTATTTTCATCAAGATATTGTACTAGAAGTTCCCCTGCGAGTTTATGCTGTTATTTGGTCTCTACCTGATGATGAATGGACATTATTAGTAGTGTTAAAGGTTCTTTCAAGAAATCAAAGACCTTACAGCTTAAATTTAAGAATCAGCGACCAAAATGAAATTTTAGTTGAAGAACAGTTACAACCAGATACTTATCATGATTATATCTTTGCTCAAGTTATCGGTAATTATGCAGATAAGTTTTTGGTAACGCTCACTTCATCCAATGGTGAGGTGAAGACGTTTAATCCATTTGTATTTGTAAGTGAATAGAGAAAAATTAGAAGATAAAATAATTAAATTATATAGTAGTAAAAAATTAAATATAATTAAGCTAAAAAATACTAAAATGACTAACAAGACTATTTTTAAACTCAAAGTTAGACAAATTACTTCAACTTGTAATTTTGAATTAAGTTGGGGTGATGGTCTAGTTATTGATGTTAATGTTAACTATCCTTTCTCCTTAACTCAGAGTTATGAAAACTGGCATAGAGCGTATTTAGATTATTATGTGAGACTGCGAGGAAAAAAGGGAATAAGCGGTACTGGAAGCGCACCTAGAGACTTTCATAAACAACTCGTAGAGACAGAAGCCCAATTATTACGCGAGTTCCAGCAATGGCTGTTAAGTCCTGAATTGGTCAGTATAAATCGTACAATTACAAAATCAGTAAGCCAAACTTCGGAAAAACAACCTGTTGAAATTTTCCTCACTTGTACACCTATTGAAATAGCAAAACTTCCTTGGGAAAGTTGGGATATTTATTTTGATACAGATTCTGATATAGCAGAAAAAATACGTATTGCTCGTACTCCTGCGAATATTAGCTACGAAGCAATACATCCAATTCGTCATAAAATTAGAGTTTTAGCGATATTAGGAGATGATAGTGGTTTAGATTTAAAAGATGATAAAGAAGCGATAAAAGCTCTAAATTCGATTGTTGATGTTCAGTTTGTTGGTTGGAATAAAAAGACAGATACAACAAATTTTGATGCTAACGCACTCAAACATCAAATTATCAAAGCAATTTCCGATAAAAGAGGTTGGGACATCTTATTTTTTGCTGGACATAGCAATGAAACTCAACTGACAGGAGGGGAATTAGGAATTGCACCAGGGGTTGCATTATCAATGCAAGAAATAGAAGGTTCGCTCAAAATCGCTAGGAAACGAGGATTACAATTTGCTATTTTTAATTCTTGTAATGGAATTAATATTGCTGAATTTTTGATTAATTTGGGGTTGAGTCAAGTTGCGGTGATGCGGGAACCCATTCACGATCAAGTTGCACAGATATTTTTAGTCAAGTTTCTTCAGAGTTTAGCTCAATATAAAGATGTTCACACTGCTTTGTTAGACGCAATTCAGTTACTTCAAGAAGATGAAAAGCGTGTTTCTTATCCTTCTGCTTATTTAGTTCCGTCTTTATTTCGTCATGCAGAAGCCAAATTATTTCAGATTCAACCTTTTAATATTACTTCGAGAATTAAGCGATGGTTCCCTACAAAATTGGAGGCAAAATGGTTAGCTGGATTATTACTTTTAAGTTTATTGCCATATGCACAAAGTTTATTACTTGAACCACGTATTTTAGTGCAAGCTATTTATCGTGAAAAAACACCGTTCAAACCACTAAGCACAAAACCACGTGTATTATTTATAAAAATTGATAAAGAATCATTTGAGAAAGATAAAATTCAACAAAGATATCCTTTAGATTACAGTTACCTAGCACGAATTATTAAAGCTCTTTCGGACAGAAATGCTAAATTAATTGGTATAGATTATATTTTAGATCAAGTTGATAAGCAGCCAGCTAATACATCTCAGCTTAAAGCAGCAATTCTTGAAGCTACAGCGAAAAAAACTACTTTTGTATTTGGCTATGATGATTTGGAAGAAGACTCACGAAAAGGTAAAGTTAGTGATAAAATCATTAATCGTCAACAAAGTAAGTATATTGATGGAAGCATATATTTAACGCAGTGGTATCTTGAGTTACCTCCATCAGGGAAAGAATGTCTTGATAAGAGCAATTGTCCTTTTAGTTATTTATTAGCATTAAATTATCAATTACAAAATATAAATCCAACGATTATTGAACAGCAACAACTAAATATTGATTCAATCAATAAGCTCGGAAATTTCCATGAAGAAATAGCTTTTTACGAAAACTTACGTTCAAATAATATTTATAATTCACCTAAACAATTACGGATCTCAAGTTTTTTTGAATGGTTTCATCCAATTATAGATTTTTCTATTCATCCCGACAACGCTTATAAAAGTATATCAGCTTGCAATTTACTAGGTACTTGTAAGAGCCAAGAAAACTCATCAGAAATTCCAGATAACTTGGATAAAACATTAGTGATTATTGCACCTGGAGGATATAGTCAAGCCGGATTAACTGGAAAAGGTGAAGATAATGCTACTAGACCTTTAGCAGTAGCTTATTGGCGAGGATGGGAAGATGGAGAGTTCCCGACAGGAGAAGCTCATGCTTATATGGTTCATCATTTACTTAATAAACATTTGGTGGTTCCAGTTCCCGATTTTTTGGTTATTTTATTAGCAGCTTTACTAGCCAAAGGTGTGTCATTATATTTAATTGATAATCCTCAAAATCGAAAGCTAGTAATTAAAGTTGTATCGGCAAATACTATTATTTATTTCTTAACTTCATTACAGTTATATATATCAGGATATATTTTACTTCCTGTGTTTTTACCCGCTACCATATTTTGGAAATACATTCACTTTACTTTGAGGAGACTATCTAAATGAATAGGCTGAAATATTTAGGTTTGAGTTTTTCATTTTTGTTCTTAACACTTTCTATTTTATCGAGTTTCCCAATAAAAGCTGCTATCAAACAACAAAACCGAAGTTTACCAAAAATAACTAAACGTTTATATTTAGCATTGTCATGGGGTGATATTTTTAATGTCTTTCGTCGTCGCAAAACTCCGGGAGGATCAAGAGGAGAAATTTGTGCAATTCTTCCGCAAGAATTAGAAAATTTAGATAATGGTCAAAAAGGAACTGATGAAATTTGGACTGATAAGCCTATATTTTATTGGCGAGGTGTAGGGGCTACACAAATTGATATCAAAAATAGTAAGGGTGAAATTTTTGCAACTCTAAAAGTCAAAGATGGATTAACAAAGATTAAATATGATAGTAAGCCATTGCAACTCGGAGAGTATTATAGATGGCAAATTACTGCTGAAAAAGTTAGGGGATTTCCTACAAAAGAGAGTGTTTCCTATTTTAAAGTGATGGATAGTGAAAAACGAGATGGTATCACTAAGAACTTGAAACAATTGGAAGCAACACTCAAAAAGGAGGGAGCGACTGTAGAAAAAATTGCTCTGGGGAAAGCTGATTATTTTGCTAAGAAAGAAATGTGGACAGATGTATTAGAACAGCTTTACTCGGTGCAGAATCCATCACCACAATTAGTAGATACTATCAAGAACATTGAAGGACATAACTTTTGTAATTCAAAGCAGGCTGTGGTTTCTACGTTGCCATAGCTTCTTAATAAAATTTTTTACACAAGTCCCCCTGATATGTGAGATATGTATTAGGGGGTAGTTATTACGGCTTATGGAGTTGTAGTTTTACGGAGATGCGATTACATAAATTTGTCCTGATTATTTTTAGTGCTTTATTGCTTAGTGTGTCGCAACCTTGGTGGTTTAGTTTTTCTCCTGTGTTTGGGAAGTCTGCGGTAGTAGCACAAATTAAAACGCGAGAAGAGACGCTACGGCTTTATCAGTTAGGTAATGAACAGTTAAGCAAAAGCCAGTATCAAGCAGCTTTAGATACATTTCAAAAAGCCTTACTGATTGTTAGAGAAATAGGTGATCGCCAAGGTCAAGCAGCTATCCTCAACAAGATTGGGTTAGTTTACCTTAATTTAGGGCAATACCCCAAAGCGTTAGAATTTTCCCAACAAGCTTTGGTAATTAGTAGGCAAATCGGCGACAAGTGGTGGGAAGGGGATACTCTCAATAATATTGGAGTAATGTACGCCAAGTTAGGGCAATATCCCAAAGCACTGGAGTTCTACCAACAAGCTTTGGCAATTCGGCAACAAATTCGTGATAAAGCAGGGGAAGCAAAGACTCTCAACAATATTGGAGTGATTTATGGCAGGTTAGGGCAATACCTCAAAGCCTTGGAATTCTGCAAACAAGCTTTGGCTATTCGGCAACACATTGGTGATAAAGCAGGGGAAGGAAGTACTCTTCATAATATTGGAGGAATTTACGCTCAGTTAGGACAATATCCCAAAGCACTGAAGTTCCACCAACAAGCTTTAGCAATTAGCAAACAAATTGGTGATAAAAAAGGGGAAGGGAGAATTCTTCACAATATTGGAGGAATTTACTTTCAGTTAGGACAATATCCCAAAGCACTAAAGTTCCACCAACAAGCTTTAGCAATTAGCAAACAAATTGGTGATAAAGAAGGGGAAGGAAGTAGTCTAAAAGGTATTGGGTCAGTTTATAATGGATTCACACAGTACCCCAAAGCACTGAAGTTTTACCAAGAAGCTTTAGCTATTAGCAAACAAATTGGCAATAAAGCAGGGGAAGGGAATACTCTAGAAAGTATTGGGTCAGTTTATCAAAGTTTGGGAGAATACCCTAAAGCACTGAAGTTTTACCAAGAAGCTTTAGCTATTAGCAAACAAATTGGCAATAAAGCACATGAAGGAAGTAATCGTAACAATATTGGAGGAATTTACCACCAGTTAGGACAATATCCCAAAGCACTGGAGTTCTACCAACAAGCTTTGGCGATTCATAAACAAATTGGCAATAAAGCAGGGGAAGGGACAACTCTCAACAATATTGGAACCGTTTATGGCAGTTGGGGACAATATCCCAAAGCACTAGAGTTCTACCAACAAGCTTTGGTAATTAGCAAACAAATTGGTGATAAAGCAGGGGAAGGGACAACTCTCAACAATATTGGAGGAATTTACGAAGTTTTGGGAGAAAACTCCAAAACTTTGGAGTTAGGTCAACAAGCTTTGGCAATTAGCAAACAAATTGGTGATAAAGCAGGGGAAGGGAATACTCTCAACCATATTGGGTTAGTTTATAGCAATTTAGGAGAATACCCCAAAGCACTGAAGTTTTACCAACAAGCTTTAGCAATTAGAAAACAAATTGGTGATAAAGCAGGGGAAGGGAATACTCTCGGCGATATTGGATTCGTTTATAACGAATTGGGAGAATACCCTAAAGCGCTTGAGTTCTTTCAACAAGCTTTGTTAATTAGCAAACAAATTGGTAATAAAAACACTTCAGGACGTACTCTCAACAATATTGGGTTTCTTTACGGCAGTTTAGGGCAATACCCCAAAGCATTGGATTTTTTTCAACAAGCTTTAGCAATTCGCAGACAAATTGATGATAAGTTGGGGCAAGGGACCACTGTCAGTAATATCGGTTATATCCTCCTAAGAACTGGTAATTTAAAAGAAGCAACAGAGACACTACGTGTTGCTGTTGAAACTAGAGAATCTCTACGACCAGGATTAAAAGATAGTGATAAAATTTCAATTATTGAGAGCCAGAGAGCTACATACAGCTTTTTACAACAAGCACTTATAGCCCAAAATAAAATTGAAGCTGCATTAGAAACTTCTGAACGTAGTCGCACTCGTGCATTCGTTGATTTATTATCTTATCGTCTCGACACTGAAACTTCAATAAAAGCTAAATTACCAAATATTGAGGAACTTAAACAAGTCGCTAAAGAACAACAAGCAACACTAGTTGAGTATTCAATTATCAATGAAGAATCAACAATAGAAGGTAAAAAACAATGGAATAAATCACAACTTTATATTTATGTTGTCAAGCCGACAGGAGAAGTAAACTTTCGCACAATAGATTTCAAAGCATTTTTTAAAGATGAAAATAGCAATTTAGCATCTCTCGAAGAACTTGTTGAAAATATTCGTGACTCTATAGGAGTAAGCGATCGCAATCTCTTCACACGAACCAATTCCACCACCCAAAACACCACAACCAAACGCGACCAATTTCAAATCACAACCTTCCCTTCTCCCGAAGATGACCCCAGCAAAGACTTAAAAAAGCTCCACAGCATATTAATCGAACCCATCGCTGACCTTCTCCCCACCAACCCAGACGATCGCGTGATTTTTGTCCCGCAAGATGAATTATTCCTGGTTCCCTTCCCCGCACTGTTAGACCAAAAGGGTAAATACCTGATTGAAAAACACACAATTTTAACGGCTCCATCAATACAGGTATTAGAGTTAACTCGACAGCAAAAGCAAAAAAACCAACTTTCCCCTGCATCTGATACTCTCATAGTCGGGAATCCCACCATGCCAAGTGTTAGTCCCAAAATTGGGGATGAACCGCAAAAATTAGCAGACTTACCAGGAGCCAAACTTGAAGCAGATGCGATCGCTAAATTATTAGGTACAAAAGCGCTCACAGGTGATGCTGCAAATAAAGCCGCAGTTTTATCGAAAATACCCCAAGCTAAAATTATCCATCTTGCTACCCACGGTATTCTCAATAATTTCCAAGCTTTAAAAAGTGCGATCGCGTTAGCTCCTACTGGTAAAGATGACGGTTTGCTAACTGCGGAAGAAATTTTGAACTTTAAACAAAAACTCAAAGCAGATTTAGTTGTCCTCAGTGCTTGCGATACAGGTAGGGGACGCATTACTGGTGATGGGGTAATTGGCTTATCGCGATCGCTATTTATTGCAGGAACTCCCAGCGTTATCGTCTCCCTTTGGGCTGTTCCCGATGCACCTACTGCGGAACTGATGACGGAGTTTTATAAGAATTTATACAAAAACAAAAATAGACTTGACAAAGCACAGGCGTTACGCATGGCAATGCTGAAAATGAAAGACAAGTATTCTGATAGTCCGAGAAAGTGGGCTGCATTTACGCTGATTGGCGAGTCTGAGTAAATAGGAGGGTTTGGGAAGGTTTGGTTTGTGGTGAATTTTTACATAAGTTCCTGACGCTGGAGATATATGTGTATCAAGTTTGGAGGTATAGAAGATGAAAGTTAAATACTTATCTCTCAGCGCTGCTGTCGTTGTTTTAAGTTTCGTAGGGACAATTTATACTGCAAAATCGGATGCGATCGCTAAGAATTCTGTAGGCAATAATTTTTCAGTCCAAGCTTTAGAAGTAGCAGCCAATAAACAATTACTTTTAGCACAATCCAATACTGATAAGTTATTAGAGCAGTGTGTTAAGCGATATCAATCAAAAGAGTATGAGCGAGCATTAAATAGTTGTACTAAAGCAATTGAAGCGGATGGAGACAATGATAATGCTTACTTAATTAGAGGTACAATTAAATTTATTTTAGGAGATTATAAGACGGGTATTCAAGATATTAATAGAGCATTAGCGATCAATCCCAATTCTGAACAAGGATACTATATACGCGCCCTGGCTAGGGCGATAACGGGGGATGTAAAAGGAGCAACTGAAGATTCTAATCGCTTTTTAGTTCTCAATAGCTATTCTGTTGATGGGTATTCTTTTCGAGCGATGGTGATGCTGCTTATTGATGACTATAAGCAAGCAATAGAAAATGCTAGCCAAGCAATACAAAAAAATCCCGAAAATACTAACGGATATATCATGCGAAGTTTCGCCTATATTCTTTCAGGTAATGATAAACAAGCGAGTGAAGATATCGAAAAAATTATCAAAATTGGTTCAGAACCTGGTGCTTACTTTTTTAGAAGTATCATTCGCGTTCAAAGAGGAGATAACAAAGGAGCGATGGAAGACTTAAATCTAGCGATAAATCAAAAATTTGATGAAGCTTCTGTCTATGCACAACGAGCTAATGTTCGCGTTCAGATGGGAGATATGAAAGGAGCAATAGAAGATTTGAATATGGCAATAAAGAAAGATAAAGATGTAGGATATTTCCGAAATAATCTCGGATTTATTTATGGTCGAGCAGGCGATATGAAAAAGGCATTTGAAAACTATGAGAAAGCCTTAAGTAATTATCAAAAATCTAATATTTTTAAGGGTTTTCAATCACCTTTAAGCAAAATATTTGAAAAAAGTGCTATCAAAATCTCGCCGTTCTTTTGGGAGGTAAAAGATTCACAAGATGCACTGGGATATTTAAACCGTGGTATGTCTCGCGCTCTACTTTTAGGGAATAAGCAAGAAGGGATTGCTGATTTACAAGTTGCTGCTAATTTATTCCGAGAGCAGGGTAAACAAGATGAGGCGAAAAAAGTCAATGAGATGATTAAGAAAATTAATAGTTAATTAAGTTTGAATGTGTTGGTGTGGTTGTTTTAATTTTTTCTATTTTGATTAATGGAGTGGTGATTTTATGAAGATGGGGCTGCGGAAATTGATTGTAATTTTTGCGATCGCTTTATTACTTTGTGTCTCGCAGCCTTTATGGTTGAGTTTGCCTATGCTTTTTGGTGGTTCTGTAGCAGTGGGGCAGACAAATGATGAACGGAAAGCAGAAGCAGAAAGTCTATTACAGCAAGCTTTGCAGCAATATAATAACCGTCAATATGGACTAGCATTACAGTCTTTACAAAAAGCACTTGCTATCTACCAAAGAATCAAAAATGGACAAGGTCAGATCAAGGTTCTATATAACCTTGGTTCTGCTAATGAAGCTTTGGGAGATTACTATCAAGCAGTCTACTATTATAACAAATCTTTAGTAATTAGTCAAAAAAACTCTGATAGTGAATTTGAAATAAATGCTTTAAGAGATATTATTCTTATTTACTATTTTAACTTAAAACAATATGCCAAGGCTATTGAATACTTACAAAAATCACTAATAGTTTCGCAAAGAATTAATAATCATAAAATAGAAATAATGAGTCTAAGAATATTAACTGAGGCTTATGAATATTTAGGTAACTATACTAAAGTTGTCGAGTACGGGCAGAAAACATTACTAAAAGTAAGGCAAGTAACAACAATAGACAAAAAACTAGAGCCTCAAACTCTCTTAACTCTAGGTGAAGCTTATGTCCATCTCAATGACTATAGAAAAGCAATTGACTCCTACCAAGAAAGCAGAGTAATTGCAAGAAAAATTCATAATACAGAGATAGAAAAAAAAGCTTCATTGTTTTTACCACCGGAACCTTTTTCAATTAATTATCCAATAAATGAGTTATTCTTTTTATACAGATTAGGTCAACACCAATATAAAGAAGGTGAGTATAAAAAAGCTTTAGAAACTTTTCAAAAAGTTTTAGTAATTACTAGAGAACTTATGGAATATTCAAATGAAGGCTACACTCTCAATGAAATTGGAAAAGTTTATTACATACAAGGAAAAGAACATTATCCCCAAGCATTAAATTTTTATGAAAAAGCCTTAGCTATTGCAAAAAAGATACCCGATAAAAAACTTGAAGCTACAGTAATCAATAGCATAGGAGAAATTTATATTGGGCAGATTTATTATGGTAAAGCTGAGAAAGCTTTTAATCAAGCATTGAAAATTTTAAGGCAATTGACTGTTACTGGCAAAGAATTAGAAGCCAACAAAGAATTAGAAGCAATTCTTTTCAACAATCTTGGAAACATTTATGGTCTTCAAGCTAAATATTCTGAATCACTCTCATTCTATAAACAAGCTTTAAATATTCGCAAAAATTTAGGTTATAAATCTAGAACAGGCGAGATATTATTATCAATAGGTGGTATTTATGAAAAAATAGAAGACTATCCCAAAACTTTAGAAGCATATCAGGATGCTTTAGACTGGTTCAAAGAAAATAATGACAAGCGTGGTGAAGTTGCTGCTAGGTTATCGATATGTATAACTCTTACAAACTTAGGCTTAGTTAACTATTATGATCAACAATATGAAAATGCTGAAAAATATCTATTTGATGCAATTACAAACTGGGAATATCTCCGATATGAAAATTTAAGTAAATTAAATGATGATCTAAAAATTAGCGTAGTTCAAGATTCATTTTTTACGTATAGCCTATTACAGAAATTACTAATTACACAAAAGAAAACTGATGTAGCATTAGAAGTAGCAGAGCGAGGTCGCGCTCGCACTTTAATAGAATTAATACTATCAAATCAATCTAGTCAAAAATTAAATATAGAAAATATTAAGCTCCCAACATTAGATGAAATTCAGAAATTAACTCAAGCACAAAAAGCAACAGTAGTGTATTATTCTCTAATTCAAGATAATAGAAGATATAAAGTCAATTCTGGCACTCAATTTACGAAAAATAGTCTTTATATGTGGGTCATTAAACCCACAGGTGAAATAACATTCCGCCCAGTTGACCTCAAACCTATTTTACAAAAAGAAAACACCACTCTTGAAGAACTGGTTGAGAATACCCGTGACTTTATAGGAGTGCGCGATCGCAGTATTTTTGCACGAACAAATTCCACCACTCAAAATACCACAGCCAAACGCGCTCAATTTGACATCAAAGTTTTCCCATCCTCCGACGATGACCCAAGTAAAGACTTACAAAAACTCCATGAAATATTAATAGACCCCATCGCTGACCTTCTCCCCACTGACCCAAATGAGCGTGTAATTTTTATCCCCCAAAACGAACTATTTTTAGTTCCCTTCCCCGCACTCAAAGACGCACAAGGCAAATACTTAATTGAAAAACACACAATATTAACAGCACCTTCAATTCAGGTACTAGGATTAACCCACAAACGAGCAAAAGAAGTAAAACTTGCTTCCGTGCAAAATGCCTTAGTCGTCGGTAATCCCGATATGCCAAGTGTAGCGCCAAAAATTGGAGATGAAGCACAACCCCTATCCAAGTTACCGGGAGCGGAAAAAGAAGCGGAAGCCATTAAACCTCTTCTCGAAGAAAATAAGCTCAAAACCAAACTGCTTATCGATAAGCAAGCGACAAAAGCCGCAGTTTTAGAACTATTACCCCAAGCTAAAATTATACATCTCGCCACCCACGGCTTATTTGATAACATCCAAGGTTTGCAGAGTGCGATCGCCCTTGCACCATCAGGTAAAGATAACGGTTTGCTGACAGCCGAAGAAATTCTGAACTTAAAACTCAATGCGGACTTAGTAGTTCTTAGTGCTTGCAACACAGGCAGAGGACGTATTACTGGTGATGGTGTAATCGGCTTATCCCGTTCCTTAATTAGCGCCGGAACCCCCAGCGTAATCGTCTCACTTTGGGCTGTCCCCGACGCACCCACAGCCGAATTGATGACCGAATTTTATAAAAATCTCCTAAACAAGCGAAACCCACTCGATAAAGCCCAAGCATTACGCCAAGCAATGCTCAAATTTAAAGATAAACCACCCAAAGACTGGGCAGCATTTACCTTAATTGGGGAATCAAATTAGGTGATAAATTAGTTTTTTCTATCCCAAATCTCAAACCAACAATCAACAATATAAAACCGTCATGATCAAACGTCGTAACTTTTTACAATTAACAGGCTCAACCCTAGCAGCATTAGGAATGAGCCACCTTGATATTATGAATCAAGGAAACCGCTACGCTAAAGTTTTAGCAGAAAACACACCACGGAAGCTAGCACTATTAGTAGGGATTACAGAATATCCAAAAATTGAACGTTTTGAAAAAAAGCAATTAGAAGGATGTGTAAACGATGTACTTTTTCAGAAAGAACTTTTAGTTCATAGATTTGGATTTTGTTCTAATGATATTGTGACATTAACTACTACAAAGGATACCCCACTAGAATTTAAACCTACTCGTAAAAATATTTTAGAAAAATTTGAAAAACACCTGATTGAACAAGCAAAACCAGGGGATATAGTAATATTTCACTTCTCAGGTCATGGTTCACACTTGCGAGATCCTAAATCCCTTCAAAGTTGTGATGATAAAAGATTTCTCGAATTTAATAGTACCTTGGCAGTTATTGACGACAGTCAGAATAATTTTGCACCAGACATTATGGGACGCACTTTATTTCTGCTGAGATTAGCATTACAAAAAAAAGGTGTAACTAATGTAACCATGCTTTTAGATAGCTGCTTTTCTGGTGGTGCAACTCGTGGTAACTTTGTCGGGCGCTGGGCTTCTGGTGATGGTTATGACCCTCACCCCGATGAAAGAGAATATCAGAAACGCTGGATGGATTATTTGCAAATTCAAGATGAAGATGCATTCCAAAAATTACGTTGTTCTAGTGTAGGGAACGGAGTAGTAATTGCTTCATCAGAAAAAGGTTTAGCATCATGGGACGGACTAATTAGTGACTTTCCTGCTGGCGCTTTTACTTACTTTTTAACACAATATCTATGGCAGCAAACCAATACAGTTGGTAAAGTTATCACTGAAATTAAATCCCCAATACAATCTTTTGCTACATTTCAAAACCCAGTGGTAGATGGTGATGATACTCAACCGATATTTTTTACTGATACTAAATCAATTCCTTCATCCCAAGGTGTAATTTCTAAGATTAATGGAAAAGAAATAAATTTATGGCTAGGAGGACTCGAGTATGAGAGCTTATCAAGTATGCAAAAAGATGCGAAATTTGCGGTTTTAAATAATTTGGGAGAAGTATTAGGAGAAATTGTATTAACAACTTCTCGTAATTTTTTAAATGCAAAAGCAAAACTATTACCGCAATCGGCTAACTTGAATATCCAGCCAGGAATGTTTATACAAGAAATTAGTCGTGTTATACCAGCTAATTTAAAACTCAATATCGGTTTAGACCCTTCCTTAACAAAGGATATAGGTGATGCGAGGGAAAATATTTCCAAAATTAAGCGCATGGAAGCAATACCCGCACAAGCAAATACACTATATTCAAAAAAAGTAGAATATATTCTCGGTCGCATGACCAAAGATAATAGAAAAAAACAAACAAATCGGGAAGATTTACCAGATATTGACACTATAGGTTTATTTAGTGAGTCATTAGAATTTATCCCAGGTTCTTTTGGTAAACAAGGAGAATCTATTACAGATGCAATCTCTCGCTTAAAACCCAAGCTCACATCTTTTCTAGCAATGCATATTCTCAAGCAAACATTAAATGCTAACTCTTCAAAACTAGATGTAGAAGCATCCATTAGTTTATTAGAACAACCCAATACAATAATTGCAAAAACGCAAATAGCAACAGCTAAAAGCAATCAAATTCAAGCGAAAGAAACTTATTCCCGTGTTTTACCCCTGAATAAACTATTCCAATTTGAAATCAAAAATAATACGCCTGAAAACCTCTATGTCATAGTTATACTAATTGATGTAACTGGTAAACCTTATGTAGTATTCCCTTACCAAAATAGAATTAAGAACGAGACATTACAAATCAAGCCAGGTACACCTTTAATAGTAGGAAAACTAGGTCAAATAGAACTAAAAGCAGTAGAAAAAGGAACAGCCGAAGCTTTAATAGTTACAAGTCGTTCGGAATTAAAAAATGCTGCCAAGATGTTACAGCAACTGGTACGTGAAACCAGAGGAGGAGGAAGAGGAAAAGCCAATCAGCCAATAGATATTAGCCGAGGAGAACCTGTTACAGTGATTGATGACTTGCTTGATGATTTAAGTGGCAGTCGTGGAGGTAGCAGTCAACCAAGAGAAGTGAAAGCCAATAATATTGCTACCTTGTCAATGAGTTTTGAGGTTGGGTAAGTAGTAAACTTTATTCTGCAACACCCAAATAATTTAGCCTCCTCAATTTACCACAAAGTTATGGCTTCAGGGAAATTTTCCTGGAGCGTCTCCAAGATATTGACTAAAACTAAGCAGTCAATATCTAATATGACAAATTTAATTGGTGAAATAAGCCTTATCTTTGATAAGGATGCTTCTTTTTGGATAAATTCACAAACCCCAAGACTAATCCGCTTCCTAAGATAGTTAAAGGTTGAGGAAGGGGTTCTGGTACGGATACGGATTGACTTGTTTCTAAACTAATATTGTTCAAAGACAACGCAGAGGTCATGCTAAAATCATTTATATCTATTACACCTAAAGCAATTGTATAAGCTCCAGCGTTATTAAATTTGTATTCGTAGCTTTGGATCCCCGTTTGCCGATCAAAATTATTAGTAGAACTTGTAGTTGTACTATTGATATCAGCGAGTTTTGTGATTTGTCCGTTCACCAAGAAGAAGCCATAATCTAAAAATGAGCCACGAAAGGTTTCTACATTTTGAGAGATGACTTGGGAAGTTTCATTAGTACTAAAGTTCCATGCAAATTTTAATTTATCACCAGCTTTAACGTTAATCGTCTTTTGAATCGCAGAACCTTCATAGGCTACACCGTCGATATCAAATATACTGACATCTACACCAAGAAAGTCTTCTAAACCCCCAAAACCAACTGTCCCAGCAGGATTTCCAGAATAATTAAAGTCGCCATTATTAGCTCCTAAATCAAAATCATCATCAAATAAACCATCGGTGGACAAATTTGCAGTCGTAGGGTTAACTACTTCTACATCTCCAAATTTTTCCCAAGAGTTATCGAATTTTAAATTTAGCGCTTGCGCTGGGTTGGAAAAAAGCAAGCTTCCCCAGGTTAATATGCTAACGAGTTTAATAGTAGTTTTCATAGGTTTATTTTGTATTATTAAAAATGTTTTGTTTCCTTGAATAAAAATCAAGAGTATATAGTCAACAGAAAAATATTTTCTGCCCTATACTGCTTCAGTGCAATGTTATGCTTTTGTCAAAAAATACGCTTAAATAAAAATCATAATGTATCTATTGTTTGGGTTAATATCCGTAGATAAAGTGCAGAATCAATTATTATGGATAACTGATTTGCTTGGATTTACCCAGTAGAGATACATCTAAGATACTGCTTGAAAATCAAGTATAAGAATATTAACGAGGAGATAGGTAAATTTGAAGTGAAGAAAATTACCTCGTATGTCAAATGGCAGTAAATATGCTGTGACAGTTCTGTAATATTTTAGTCAAAATTAAAGACCTAAAAAAAGGTACTCTAATCTAATGGGAATGATTCAAGATATTGGCATTGATAAAGAAACATTTTTCGAGTTGTTACAAAAATAATATGTGAAAGGCAATTCAAGCATAGAACTCATCATCTAGATCGTTTTCATTCTCTACAAAATATACAATGGTGATCGCATTCTCAACAATCAATTCCCCAATCACGAAAAAGTGATCGCCTGCCATTTTTATTAAGGTGAATTCGACAGCGATCGCATTTTCCATACCTCACCTAGAAATGCGATCGCCCCAAATTACTCTTAATGGCAAACTACACCAAAGGCGATCGCACATCCTGAATACGTATTGAGTTTACGCCTTATCCATGCTAGTTTTCGTTTTCTGGCTTTTTATTTAGGGATGTTTAATTTATCCTTTATGTATTCTATTCCAAATCCATAGCCATTCTTGAACCCACCTTGTTTAGGTATCTTAAATTTGAATTTTTCAACTACTTTGAGACTTACATTTACGTTTACACCATTGACAAAACCACCCACTAAACCTTTATTATCAAGTTTTTGAAGTATTTTGTAAATAGATACAATTTCCTGCATTTTTTTCTCTGTATTGTTAAGCGCTGTACTAAAATCAGTTTGGTCGAGTGGAGAACCTTTTGTAGAGGCAAGACCTAAAACCTCGCCAATAAATATTAGATTGGTTGCGCCAAACCCCTGAAGAAAACCAATTGTGGCACCTGAGACTTCATACGGATTAACTGATACTCCAAGCTCAACAGGTTTTCCGAAAATTTCACCTAACCTGCGGCTATATTCCAGAGCTGCAACTAGTCCACTTGGATCGGTTGCATTAACAGGATCATTGCCCACATAACGGTAAAGATTTGCATCTTGTCCTCCAAAACCTATTGGATCTTGACTGATAAACCGCCCTAAATTCGCATCATAATAACGAGCGCGGTTGTAATATAAACCAGTTTCGCTATCGAATTCCCTACCAGCGAAAGTAAATCTATCTCCCAGATTAGGATTGGTTTGACCAAGAATTTCCCCAAAACTATCGTAGTTGATACTGTTAACCAAATTACCTACAGCATTCGCCATATCCCTGATAGTTCCCAACCTGTCTGTTAGATACCAAGATGTACCTTCACTTGGGCGATAACGAGCTATTAACTCATCAACATCCGCACCTTGCAAGTATCGACTAATAATTTCTCCTGCTGGATTTAATTCTGCCCATAATTCATCGCCATCATTGACGAAGTATGTTGTTTGTCCATTAACTGTTTTGGAAATCCGACGGTCAAAAGCATCATACTTAAACTCTACTGACTGGGTTATATTTCCACTTGTATTTCTATCTACAATTCCTATCAATCGGTTGCGGAAATCGTAGTTGTAGGTGGTAGTAATACTTGTCGAAATATTGGTCTTGGTTGCTAAATTACCTTCTCTGTCGTAAATGTAGTTAAATTGACCATCGGATAATATTTGGTTATTTGCGCCAACTACAAAACTACTACCCGTTGGGTTGCCATTCGCATCGTAGGTATAATTTTCGTCTGGGAGTAAAGACCTGTCAGCATTAGTTAATTGGTTAGCTCTATCGTAAGTGTAATTTGTAGTTTGTCCTTTGTAGGTTTCACTGTTTAAGAAGCTTGCCAAATTATAGTTATAGCTGTAGTTAGCTAAGGTAGAACCCGTACCGTTAGAGTGAGTGATACCAGTTAACCGTTGTAGTGCATCATAATTGAAATTGCTACTACCAACAAGCTGCGTACCAGCCAGGTCTGAGAAGCGTTGAATTTGAGTGCGATCGCCTCTACTATCGTAGGAATAATTAACTCGTGCTGGGTCAATACCTGTTCCTTGCCAAGTTTGGCTGGTTAGTAAATTACGCGCATCGTAAGTTGAGTTAACCCGAACACCGAAATTATCACTAACTGATGTTCTATTGCCTGTTCCATCATAGGTATAATTCAAACTCACTGGTACTAATCCAGATACACCAGTTTGGTTGACTTGGGTAACTCTATCCCGGCTGTCGTAGTTGAAAGCAAATGTACTATCAGCATCGTTAGCTCTAACCAAATTACCTACAGCATCGTAGGTAAAATTAATTGTTCGGCTTGGGGTGCTATTACTCAGCCAATTTTCTTGAACTAGACGATTAACCCCATCATAAGTAAAGGTACGCTGGCGATTATTACGGTCTATAATTTGGATTACATTATTTACCGCATCGTAAGCATAATTCCCCACATTACCTAATGGGTCAATTTTACGAATTTGCCGTCCCAATGCATCATAAGCAAAACCTGTCCGATTGCCTAATGGGTCAATTACCGCAGTTTGGTTTCCGGCTAAATCATACTCAAAGGAAGTAGTGCTACCATTCCCATCTGTGACTGCTGCAATTAAACCATCTTCTCGATAAGTTGTGGTGGTTGTACGTCCCAATGGGTCAGTTTCGCGAATGCGTCTACCAAGAGCATCATAACCAAACTCTGTTACACCATTAAATGGGTCGATTTGTCGAATTAAGCGACCTGCATCATCATATTCATACTTAACTGCGTTACCTAATGGGTCAATAACACTGCTAATAAGTTGGGCATCATAAGTGTATTTTGTTTCATTACCCAAAGCATCGCGTTTAACAATTAACCGTCCAACATCATCAGTCACATATTCTGTAGCGCTACCATTTTCGTCAACTAAGCGGCTAATTTGACCAAATTGATTGTATTCAATTTGTTGCGTACTGCCATCTGGGAAGGTTACTTGAGTTGGTTTACCCAAATTTGTACCGTTGTAACCAAAAGTGGTGGTGTTACCATTAGCATCATTAAAACTGCTAACTCGACCGAGATTGTCGTAAGCAAAAGTATTGCTTGTACCTGTAGCATCAATCAATTCAACTAAATTACCGTTAGTACTGTAAACAAAGCGAGTTATGCGTCCTAACGGGTCAATTTCCGACGTAATGTTATTAAATTGGTCGTAAGTGAAGCTGCGAGTATTACCCAAAGCATCAGTAATACTACTGACATTTCCCCTAGCATCAAACTTCCGAGTTGTGCTAAACCCTCTAGGATCGGTAATGTTAATCGGGTTATTGTTTGCGTCATAGTTTGACTGAGTGACTGCACCTAATGGGTTGATAACCGAGGTCACGTTACCACGACTATCGCGTATTGTTGTTGTGGTGTTACCAAGTGCATCGAGTTGGGTGAGGGTAGAACCACCTGCACTAACGTTGTAATCACTAGAAATAGTATTGCCTAAAGCATCTTTAGTTGCTGTCACCCGACCTTTTGCATCATATTCGGTGCGGATAACAGCTTTACCCCGTGGGTCAATAATTTGCTCTAGGTAATTGGGATTGCTTAAGTAAGTGTGACGGGAAACCAACCCTGCTTGGTCGCTTACACTTACCAAATTCCCCCTCGCATCGTACCCGTAAAGAATTGCTTTACCTGTGGGGTCTTTAATTTGGGTAATTCGTCCTTGGGTATCCCGCAGAAATTCAACAGAAGCGCCTGTAGAACTGAAAATACCATTATCCCGGAAGGTTAAAGTATTGTTGTTACGGTCTTTAACTTCTTGCAGACCTTTAAATTGGTCATACTCGTAAGTTGTACCGTCTTTGGTAGTGAGTTTATATTCCGAGGGGTTATAAGCAAAGGGAATCAAGAATAAACCAAAACTACCATCTGACCTTTGTTGCAGGTTAATGTCATCAACTTCTAACTTGTCATAAACTCCAGGGTCAGCAACAAAGCGGGGTTTCCAAAATGCACCCAACAAGCTACCACCAGCGACATAGGGGTCAAAGGTAAAGCCAACACGACGACCTTCGGGGTTGGTTAAATAGACTTTTGTTCCAGCAGTGAAGGGATTTGCGCCAAATAGTGATGGTACACCTTGTTTTTCGGCATCCGTTAATGGTACTGATTCTTTAATTTTGGCATCTTTAACTCCCAAACTCCAACCAAAGCCAAAATCACCGGAGAAACTACTTTGGAGTGTGTCGTAAACTCGATTAATTTGAATAGGAATTCCCGCTAATGGAATCGACAAATCGGTTAATTCAAGTCGGAAATTACCAAGTTTGTTGTCACCGGAAACACCCAGAAAAACTCCTCGCGAGCTAATATTACCGCTAAAATCTTGGGCTGTGACTCGCAGTACGTAGTTACCATTGAATAATACAGTCGGGTCAAATTGACCGATTATCGAGCGATTAACATTAGTTTTACCTTCAGAGATAGTCACAAAATCTGGGTCAACAGCAGCCAGATTATTAATATCAACTTGGTCTAAAGGTGCATAATCTACGCGGTAAAATTCCAGATTATCATCGCTGATACTACCAACAATATCTGTGAGGCTGGTAATAGTTTTATTGGTTTGGGGACTGATAATTTCAACTGTTGGTGCATTAGTGTCGCTGGGGTCAAGTACGCGCAGAGATAAATCTTTTTTAACTACATTTCCTGCGGTATCGGTTGCAGTTGCCACTACTTGGAATACACCAGCTTTGTTTAACTGGACTGTCGCAGAACCTGCATTGAGAGTGACGGGATTTCCATCGATCGTTAGGGCAATATTGGCAATACCATTATTATCTGTACCAGATACTTGGAAAGTGACGCTTTCGCCGATGTTAACAAGATTGCTGCTAAAACCAAATTGAACTGTAGGTAATTCCCTATCTACTCCATCACCGACATTTATTTGGAAAGTTTGGGTTGCAGAACCTCCGCGTCCATCTTGTACCCGCAAAACAACATTCTGGATTCCTATTTCATTTGCTGTAGGTCTCCAAACTACCACACCTTTTGATGCATCTACAGCCATGCCATCAGGTTTTTCCAACAAATCAAAGCTTAGAACATCTCCGTCTCTATCTCTAGCGAAAGCATTATAGCGAAATAAGCCATTAGAGATAACATTTGTAGGAGCGGTACTAGTAAAAAATGGATTGGAGTTAGTTGCGGGATCGGGTGTTTGATAATTACCGAAATTAATATTAGTAACCGAATTACCTGGTGCAACAGTCAATTCGTAAATTTTGTCTTGAGGTACTGTTTGTTGCCAACCGGGTTTTAGTTCCTCGCGGACTTTGTAAGTACCTGGAGCCAATCCAGTTAATGTGTAGCTACCATTTGCATCAGTAGTTGCAAAGCGTTCACCATCATCACGCTTACCGTTATTATTATCATCAGTGTAAATTACCCATCCTTCAAGACCAGGTTCAGGAGGTTGTGGATCTGTATCATAATTAATGACTAAACTGGCATTTGAACCAGTCAGTTCAAATGCAAATGCGTTC
Source organism: Plectonema cf. radiosum LEGE 06105 (assembly GCF_015207665.1). Classification (GTDB taxonomy): domain Bacteria; phylum Cyanobacteriota; class Cyanobacteriia; order Cyanobacteriales; family Nostocaceae; genus Rivularia; species Rivularia radiosa_A. Next base: position 14,233 of record NZ_JADEWL010000023.1, on the reverse strand, counting down.
CCAATATCACCAGTCCTAACAAAGTTTGAAGCGTTTGCAGAAAGAACTGATAAATTTCCTTGTTCTAGTGCTTGTCCAAAACCTGTCCACCTTCCAGAACCAAATGAAGTTAGTTTAGAACCAGGTCCAGTCTCGGTTGTCATCCGAACCGAAAGACCACCTGCTGCGGTGTCATACATAAACAGGGCTAAATCATTGCCAGCAATTGACCCTGTAAAAGCAGCTGTATCGTCTGAAAAGCTAAAAATATCATTCTCGGCATAAAAAATAAATGTTGTACCATCAAGCTGATTTCCGCTAAATGTAAAAGTTGTCTTTGCATTTGTACCAATCAGTGTTGTGTCTGCTTGAACTACAATTCCATTAGTTGTGGTTGTACTCCTGACAACCCCATCATCGATGACATTTGGAGAGCCAAATCCACCACCTGAGCTATTACTCAGAACTTTTGTAGTACCATCAGAAAAACGAAGTACAGGGTCTATTGACCAAGTAACCTCTTCATTGCTTGGAGTATCTATATATCTAAAATAACCATCAAAAGGAATTAGACCATTGTTTGCTAATCCTCCTTTGACTTCAAGTCTTGTTGTATTGTTTTCTAGTAGAACAGAATTACCTGTGAGGGTGACATTCGCAGGAGAACCAGTAGTGGGTGTAAAGCCAATATCCCAAATACCATTTGCATTCAGATCGTTAAATTTAAAGCCTTGAATCGTTCCAGGTTCCGAATTTGTTAAGTTTACACTAAAAGTTTGATTATCAATTTCCCCGCGATTATCCTTAACCTGAACAGTTACGTTGTAGGTTCCTAATGTTTGAGTTGAAGTATTCCACGTAATCACTCCAGATATTGGGTCTATGACCATATTTTGTGGAGCATTTACTAAAGAGTAACTTAGTACATCCCCATCGGCATCAACAGCATCAACATCATAGGTATACTGTTGCGAAACTATAGCATTTTCTATAGACTTACTAGTAATTACAGGTGCATAATTACCCGATGGCTGAGGATTTGCGGGTGTTCCTTGGGTCAAAATCGTAAATACCTGTTCAACCTCACCACCCCGGTCATCTTTAACTAATAATTTTACTTGTTGAGCGCCGATTTGGTTTCCTTGCGGTGTCCACTGAATTAAACCATCGGGGGAAATATTCATTCCCTGGGGTGCTTGATTTAACTGGAAATTTAAACCATCTAAATCGGGATTATCAGCAATTATTTGGTAGGTGTAATTTTGTCCGACAGTCGCATTCCCACCTGGGTTAGAAGAAATGCTGGGTAAGCGATTCGGGTCGAGGACATTTAATTTATACTCTTGAATATCTTCCCCACCTTTCCCATCAGCAACTTTGATTTTAAAAGCATATTCCCCAGTTGCAGGTGGAGTCCAAATTAATTTACCTGTTTGGCTATCAATGCTTGCTCCTTGGGGTGCGGAAACTAAACTGTAGGTAAGGGTATCGCTATCTGCGTCGATTCCTCGTACTTCGTAAACATAATTTTGAGCATTGCTAAAATCAATACCCTCTCTTCTCTCACCACCATTTAAAGTCAAATTATATGTAGAAGAGGCTGGTAAAGTTAAACTCCAATCATCTTGGGAGACTTGTCTAACTTGGTAACTTCCTGCTTGGAGATTGGTAAATTTGTATAATCCTTGTTCTGAAAAGGGGTCAATTTTACCATCCCCATTCACATCAAAACTGCGAGTAACCTGGGTTCCGATAATTTCCCCTGTAGTTGAGTTGACTAATTCCACTACAAACCCATCCAAACCAGCTTCTTTTGAACGCACAGCATTTCTATCAAAATCCAAGAATGCTTGACCTTGAATTTCTGCTAAACCTGCTTGAGTTGTTCCTAACTCAATTCCCTTGATTTTCGTGTTGGTGTTACGCAGAATAATGTAGTCGGTTTCTGGTTGGCTGATAATTTCGGGAGCGTTATTTCCAGCACCACCCGCATTGGCAATAGTCACATTCAACTGGTTTGTGGTGGCATTACCAGCAATATCTGTAGTTGTAATTGTGAGGATGCGATCGCCACTGTCAATCCCAGTTAAATCAATTACTTGGTCAAACTCTCCCCCAGCATTAAACACCAAAGGTATCTCTGGTAAATTATCGAATCGATAACTAACAGCAGCAATACCCGAACCTGTCCCATCAACATTACCCGTCAATCTCGCACCAGTTTGTAGGAGAGTTGTATCAATTGGGTTGGTAAGGTTAAACGATGGATTAACTGTATCGATAACAACATTTAATGGTAGGGAGAGGGAACTAACATTACCAGCGGTATCAGTTGCGATCGCAGTGAAATTTTGCGTCCCATCGTTTAATTCACCTGTGGTAATTTGCCAAGCACCTGTATTATTTGCAGTGGTTTCCCCTAGCAATGTCGAACCGTTATAAAGCTGGACTATGGCATTATTTTCCGTATTACCTGTAATTGTCGGAGTGCGATCGCGGGTAATATTGTCAATGTTGCTAATACCACTATCACTATCGGAAGTTAATTTAATAGTCGGTGGTTGAATCGTTTGCCGAGGAAGGAAGTGACTGGGAAAACTACTGATTTGATTTGGCGTAACATTTTCGATCTGGAGATAAGGTCTAGCAGTTAAACTACTATTGCCATCACTATCTAGGAGAATTGTTGTTCCTCCAGAATAGGAGCTAAATTTGAGATAACCATCACTGATGGGATTTACCCCGTTGTATCCAAAACTGTTTAAAACCCCCGTGAGGTCGATGACATCTGTGCGGAGTTCAAAGTCTTTAATGATATCTCCAGCATCACGGATATTATTGTAAACAAATGTATCGCTACCCAAACCACCGAAGATTGTATCAGCTGCAAATCCACCAGTAATGCGATCGCTCCCAGAAGTCCCAACTAAATTATCCCGTCCGGATGTACCTACAATATCATTCGTGGATTGCTCAATTAATAATGTTTGAGCGTTTAAAATTATATTCTTAAAGTCATTTTCTACTTTTAAATCTTGAATTCGTTGTGATGTTAAATTACTTCCAGAAACTAACAGAGAAAATAATTTTCCTTCATCTCCATCACTGTCACTTGGATTTAATTGTGTATCTAGATAATGTCCCAGTTCTTCGGTGATAACTGGGACAATTTTTTCAACATTATATTGATTCGCTTCTAAAAATGATTTTGCCAGATAAATAGTATTTGTCTGTTGACTGAAAGCCCCCTGAGACTGAAGTTCAACAATTTCTATAGAAGGAAAGTAATTACCAGTTATAAAGTCCCTAATCAAAGTCGTGGCGGTTTCTGGTTGCCATTGTTTACCAAAAGGTATTTGCAATTTCTGAAGATAATCTGGTTCTTGTAAAAAATCTTCTAAGGAGTTTTTTATTTGGGAAATTGCGCGCGATAGTGAGTTATTTATATTGGTATATTCCGAAAAAATACCAGTTTCTTTATTTACTACAAAAAAATCACCCAGCGAAGAATCTTTTGACGATGAGACAGTACTTGTAAATGATGGAAACTGAATACCTTTTATTAGTTGTGAGGGTAGATAATTTCCAGAGGAATCAAAAGCATGTATGATTCCTTCGTCAAGAGGAAGACTAGAAGAAAAGCTCTGCCTGTTATTTAATGTAAATGGTGCCTCAAAGGGAGAGGGTTCAGCACCAATAGAATAAATATTATTTGTTGCGAATAAACTGGACTGATTGAGAAAGTTATTTGATTCTAAGTTTTCCATTATTGGATTCTCACTTAAATCTATTGTAAAATTTTGACTGAGGACGCTTTTAATATTTTTAATTCATTGGAAACTAGGCAGAGGCAGAAACTATTTTAATTATTTTACTGAAAAAAATACTACCTAATTGGATAAATTTAACGAATTACTAATTATTAATTATGAATTATTAATCACGAATTATCTTGACTGCAATTAATTATTAATCAAGTCGCTAAAATAGTGAGGACATAACTGGAAATATATGTAGTATTCTAGTAACAGATGACAATAACTTGTCTTCAATCAGCTTCTGGGAAGTTCCCAAATCAGTTTACCAGCTTTGAATTATTTGTTGCAAATCGATTCTTTTTTCTTTTGGATTATCCCCTGCTATCTGATAGTTGAAATCACCAGAAAATAGAATAGCTGACACTGATTTATCTGGAAATTTTTGGAAATTTAGCTGTGTCGCTTAATTGTATAAACTGGCTGTCGTGCTAATTCTCAATCAGTCGGTATAATTCCCGTACATTTAAGAAAGTCTGGATTCAGGACTGTGGGATTGAGATTTTTCGCAGCGATTGCGATGGCTCCGCCCGCCGCAGGCATCACCAATTCTTGGAGTTCTAGTTTTTTATTAACTTGCATCTTAATTTATACTGCTTTTTTAGACTAAAAAGAAGACAATTTACCGACAAAATATTGAATTAGATTAAACAATATGAGCTATTAACTGCTAACATTACTGACTTTCTACTGTGTAACCTATTATCATCATCAAAGTCTAGTATTTTTGCGTGGTTCTATATTTTTTTAACTAAAGCTTTATCATAATTGCGGAAAAATGCAGATAAAGTAAAGAGAGTATAATAGGACTTACGCAAAAGTAACCTAATTACGTCATTACGAGCGGTAGCGACGTAATCTCCACAGTCACAGGGATTGCTTCCCTACAGTGCGTTTCGGTCGCTATGACAATTTTGGTTTGCGTAAGTAAGGTAACATTAATACCAGATTTTATTTATCATTTGGCAGAAATTGCTGTTTTCTGCGACGTTCAGTTCACGATAATTCCGAACAAAGAAAGCGAGACACAATTGAACGAGATAACTTGAGATATAGTACCAGCTATACCGTTCTGACCCTGCGACATGATGAAAATTGGCGAAAAAGGTTGGAGTATTTAGCTTCCTTGTAAATTTTGGAGTAAGTATGATGCGTCGTTTTATAATTAGTCTCAAAATAGTTTTGAGCAACACAACTTTACTGGTTGTTAAATTATTTTAAAACCAATAAGCCTAAAAAATTATAGAAAATAAAAGTTAACGTCTGGCGGGGTGGTCCTATGAATCATCAACAAAAATAATTTCCCGTAGCGAATATTTATTACCCGAACATTTTTTGATCGCTCCCTCAAGTGGAACGGAACGCATTAAAAAGCTCACAGTCTTTATGTAAGCAAAACTTGGCGCATGAATTAATGCGAAAAACGAGCTTGCTGAAAGTGTCTTGAGAGCAGATTTTCTATACGGCAATTTTTGCTCTAACTCAACACTCAACGTTTGCGCTATTGCATAAGCCAGCAATGGTGGAACGCTATTACCTATAGCTTTATGTGCCGCAAGCTTACTCGTCCCGAAATCGAACCAGTCTGGAAAACTATGTAACCTCGCTGCTTCGCGAACTGTTATAACTCTCGCTTGTTCGTAATGAATTGGACGTGCAGCTGTTCTGTTTCCACTTCCAGCACGTAGGGTAGGAGAGAAACCGTTTTTGGAAAGTCGATAAGCCCAAGTCGTCGGTTCTTTCTCTCCAGGTTTGGTATCGGCATATTTTTGTTGGGTGGCTACTGTATGCACAGTTGCTTTACAACCACTGATAATATCTTTTTGTGAGCTAGACGAATTAGGGAAAAATTTCTCTAGGTATTGGGCATATTCTCCCTTTTCGCCCCATTCAGAATTCCACTCCCAGGTGTCTGTTTGAGAATTAATCGGAATATAAGATAGATCGACGATTGCCTCAAAGACGCTCACCTTCGGTATCGCCTCCCCCGCACTGAACCTTCTATTGCTTTGGTACGGTGCATCAACCTCGCCAAACTTAGAACCAACCCAAATCGCCCTTTGACGTTTTTGGGGTACACCATAATCCGATGCTGTAAGCAACCATTTAGACAGAAAATAGTGTTCTTCTATGAGAGCTATTGCATTACTTGTAATATGAGAAAATTTGTTCCATTCGATAGCAGGAACGTTCTCCATTACGAACATCGATGGATTTAGTTCTACCACCAAACTGATAAATTTGATTACTAACTGACTGCGAGCATCATCAAGGTTTTGCTTACCAGCAGCAGAAAAACCTTGACAAGGAGGACCGCCAATAACCGCTGCAATTTCTCCATCCCAATCTGAATATTTATTTTGAATAAATTCTCTAATCTCTGCTGCTGAAATATCGCCAATATCTTTACACAAAACTAATGTATCTGGGAAGTTAATTTGATATAGTTCTAAAACTTTGGGATTATTATCTATGGCAACTGCGACTTCAAACCCAGCAGACTGAAAACCCAAGTCCAAACCGCCAACTCCACAGAATAAACTTACTACCAATTTCCTGCTTTTTGATAACATTTTAATGAAAAAATATAGATTTAATTCTTATACATATATTATAGAATAACTTCATAGCCATGTTAATATCATTAGTTATTTTTATTTATTCAAACTATTCTCATTTCTCATCAAAACTTGATTAATAGCTTCTAACCTTCGCCTTTGATCTAAAGCAATGCAATTCCAACGCCAACGTTCCGACCACATTGAATATTGCTGTAATTTTGTAGTGTAGTAAGTATTTTGAGAGTTAGCACAAATTGAAAACAAACCAACTCGCGAATTACCTGCTTCAAGCTCTCCATTATTTTTACGAAAAGCTTCTACTCTTGCCCATAAAATAGCTTCTTTTCTCTTTAACCCTTTCTTCAAAGCATCAGCATATCTTTTAGGAAAAGCATCAGATACGCGAGGTGATGCCTGATTCCACTGGTCTAAATTATTGATAAATGCTTCGATATTTTGTTCGGGATTTATACCAGCGATTTGAAGTTTGTTTGCTAATCTAGGAATACGGCTTTTGGTTCTTTTTAAACATAAAGTATCTGCATTTTCTAAATTTGTGCCACCTCTACCTTGGTCGCTACACCATCCTCTATTGAGAACCCCATTTCCTGGGTCAATATGACCTGAATAAAGCTTTGTTCTACTACCATCAATTTCACAGTTTCCTTCAGCTGCACAAATTGCTAATACACCTATAGAATAATTATTAGCAAATAAATCGTTTAACTTCCCAGAATATGAAGCGTTAATTTCTGAGATATTTTCTACGCCATCAGAAACAAACTTAATTGCTGGTTTACTTAGTGCAAAGCTTGTAATTAACAATAGTAATAGGATATTGAGTAAATCCCATTTGTATCCTAATTTTATTGAATCTTTCATTATCTACAGAAAAATAAAACACTACTACATAATTCTATTCATGCTCTTAAATAAAATATTATTAATAAACCACTAAACAAGAAAAATAGTTGTTTTATAATCAGTGGAAAGCTGCACCATAAATGCAAAGACTTTTGAATAAGATTCGGTTGCCAAGGCGCTTTCGCTTTCATTCTTCCACCATGAATTAACCAATGAGCAAACGGGCAAAGCGGAAGTACATCTTTTCCTAATTCCTCCTGTCCTAAATGCCGATAGCCAACACCTGTATGATGTATGTTGTATTTACCGTATTTATTACGGGCATATTTGCCTATTCTTATCCAAGGAAACATTGAACATCTATTGCCAGATTGTTTTAGCCAGTGATAATGCTTACTTCTCCAAGCATCGGATTTAATGTACGAATAATAATCGCTTGAAGAAAGATATTTTTTTGTTTTCATAGATAGTTTTTCTCCTATTAAATGTTAAAAAATTAAGTTTTTTGCTTGGATAAAAGTTGTTGAAAATATGAAATTATTATCTGCTTGATAATCCACATCTTGACGTAAATAATTCATAAACTCTTGATGTCCTTTCGATGTACGTCCTACCGGACATCCAGCGCTTGCATTGTCAACAAACTTTTGGTCGCTTGCGCTATGTTGATTTGCTCCGATTATGGAATATTCCTTTTTATCTTCCTTGTCAACTTTGCTATTACGATTGAAATCCCGGATTATATTTACTGGTGCAACTTGGACTAGCGCAATCTCACGACCTTTATGTTTTCCTATTCGCCAAGCTTTGTAATGTCCCGGTACTTGTATGTGTGCTGCACCATCACTATTCATGGGCTGCTTAGTATAATGATTTCCCGGTTCAATAGATGCCTCCCAAGCTCCAATCAGTCTGGGAGTCGGATTTACTTCAACTAAAAACCTCGAATCATTAAATTGGTTGGGTGCATTTTCATTTTGTATCCCCGAAGGAAACATACCTTGGACGTAAAAAATGTTGTATCGGCGTTCTCCAGTTCGTATTTCCCAGTTTTGGCTGCGTGCGTAATTGACAAGCGCAGCAGCTATTTTATCGGCTTCTTTTGGTTTATTGGAGGTAGTTGAAACACTTATGCCAGCGATGCGATTGAGTTGGAGTTTACCTTCAAACCATTGGTTAATTCCGGGGTGAACTATAGCGATCGCCATAACTAAAGACAATCCAAAACAACAGATACGCCCTCGTGTTATCGATAATTGAAGTTGACGAGATGCTTCTTCGGATACCTTGATTTCCTGATACTGAATCTCTAATGGGAGATATTTGAGTAATTCGGGCGCTCGAAATGACATTTGGCACTCTTTTTGTAAGCATCTAATAGTGTTCGGCAGTTTAATGGTTCGGAGTTTGCTTGAATTTTATAGGGGAGTGGGATTGAGGATTCAGAGCGTGTCAAATTTTCTATATCCGAACGGATATCGGTAGCAAGTGTTGCAATGTAAGGTTGCACATTTGGGATTAAAGCAAACGAAGCATATCCAGGACTCGCCATATCCAAAACAAATACAACAAACACAGTACTGGTAATAAGAAAACTCGACGTAGGAATCCTCACCCAACTCATGTTTTACTTCCTCCCTACAGATTGATATCCACCATCACCAGTCCAAGTAGTCAACGGTAAAGTGGTAGTGGGTTGTTGCTGTTTCACATTGACAGGTGATTGCTGCCAATTATTAGATTCAACAGTTTGGAAACGTACAGCCCTATCCAAACTATCTCCCGCACCTGTGGCAACTTGACCAAATCCATTCCAAACGCCGTTAGCGACAGGTTTACCAGCATTTACAACGCCATGACCGAATCGGACTGCTGTTGATGTATTTTGCGGTAATTGTCGAGGATTACGAGTTGCAATCAATCCTCCTAAAAAGAATTGAGTAACCCAGGAGCCAACAACTAATCGAGATAATATTCAGCTTAACCAAACCGCTGGCTGCTAATTCTGCTGAGTCAATCGGAATTGTTACCCAGGAACCGCTACTTGGATCGACATATTTTAGTTCTGCTTCTTTACCTGACGCACCAAGATTAATCCGTTTTAGTGCTTCAATTTCAGAACCGTGATTAATTACTTCCTCGTGTTGGTTATAAGCCGGATTTTGGGGATTGTTTTGGCTGGCAATCATGCGATTACTATATCTCGCGCTCGCTTCCAACACCACAGCTTGTAATAAACCAGGATTGCTTACCAATCCAGAGCTATAATCATTGCGGGTCAAGTATTCTCGAAAGTTGCTATCAGCTGCATCTAAATTTTGGGATTTTTCCAAAAGTGTAGAATAAGCTTCTTGGGATGGGTTCATTTCTGATGAACGTTGACCTGAAAGAACTGTTGCGATCGCACTAATAACAACCAATATTACTGTTGCCACAAAAATCGACATCAACCAGGGATTAGTTAGCAAGGAATCTAAGCTTCCGGATTTAATACTATTTATTAACCCATGTGTTGCAGCACTATCTTGTACTTGCCCATGAGGATTTGGCACCCATATTTTATCAAAGTCATCTTCTGAAAGTTGATTGTTTTGATAATTCGGATGTTGATCTGAAGAAAGCATCGTTACTCAAAACCTCCTTTCTATAGTGCCTTAAGATAAGTACTGCAATAAATCCTCCCAAAATAGTCCCGCCAATCCCACCAAGCATAATTTTGAAGAAAACTGGTTTTGGTGGAGAGGTAACACATACAGTAATTGTTGCAACGGTACAAGTTGTAGTTATTGCCGCAGTCGTTGCAAGAAATCCCCCTTCAGTCATAAAATCGGTAATAATTTGTCGGTCATTAACTACGGCTTTATTGATTGTCGGCGCGATTGCTTGTACAGTTGCGGTTGCTAATTTAGGTGCAGCTTCAATTACTTCTTCGACGACGGGGATGTTGATGTATTGGTCTTCTGTGCTGAAGGTAGGGCTGTTTTTTGAGAACTTGCTAACATCGGATGTTCCTCCTCCCCCCAATTTACCGATGTCCCCAAAAAATTTTGCTCGAACTGAGTTTCGATAGTATCAAAAGCCTTATCAAAACCAGCAGCTGTTTGATTTTGATTTATAGATGATTGTTCCGTACCATTCATTATCAAATCTTGGGTTTGACGTAGAAACGCCTCTCTAAACAATGCGTAACCAACCTGAGATATTGATTGGGATTTCAACAACAACTGATAAAGGTCGTAATGATAGCTACCAGAATTTAATTCTTCTGGAGAGGTGCCGATGCGTTGCTTAAAAAATTCCTTTAAATTGAATCTTTCACCCAAAGCTTTTTCTTGGGTTTGGGCTTCTTGTTTCAAGCGTACTATCTCTTGAATACCTTCAGAAATAGTCATATTTCTTTCTTTGCAAGCATCAACAAATACTTTTACCTCATTCAAACTTTTATCGTCGATTGAGTTGTTAACGATTGCGATATGTAGCGCTTAACAAATAGCTTTGAAATCACCCAGGGGTATTTCAAGCTGCTGTACCGCTGTTGACAGATTCATTGCTTTTCTCCTCTTGCAACTTTTCAATCAAAATTTTTACAAAAAAATAGTCTTGTTCTTGGGGGGTTAAGAACTCAGTTAAGAAGCGATACAAGTCAGTCCGTCGAACTTCTTGAACATATAATTTCAATCCTCCTCTGTTAACTACTTCTTGCAGATAATCGAACTGACCGACTCTTAGAAATCGATTAGCCACGTAAAAACAAGCTAATAGCTCTAAATCGAAGCAACTGAAAAAGCTTCTTCTTTTTGGGATTTTGATGTCAGCTAGCTTGCACCAGTTTCTAACGGTTGTAGTGCTGACGTTCAATTCTTTAGCTAAAGACGACTGAGTGTAAAGTTTGTGTACATATTTCATGAATCAATCTGTAAGTTAATCTACAGTTATTCTGATGTTTAACTAAATAAACAGTTTCATTTAGTTAAAGTATTTAATTACTTTTATTAAACAATAAAATATCCGTTTGTGTACAAGGTTATACGTAATTATTCGGTAGCTAATCTGCTCAAAAAAAGCACCAGGATGAAGAATTTTGGCGCTGTAATTTGATGAAAGTAAATTTCTAATTACTGGGTAAATTCGACGGGTCAATGCCAAGAGAACGTAGATGTTGTGCTAAATTATCTGCTCTTTCTTCTGCCGTCAAATAGCGATTTCCACTTTCGTCATACCAGGACAAAAACTCCTGTTGAATTCCAGCAATAACACCTTGATGTCTGCCAATACCTAAACCAACTTCTGGCATCCATAATGGTTCGCTTATTTGTAGTTGGTAATTACTATCTACCAACTTGTAAATTTCAAGCGGTTGATGTCGGTCGCGTTGCCAATATTCTCGATTGTAGATTACGTAATAAAGTACGCCAAGTTTTCGATAAATTTCTAATTTTTCATCATATTCGTTCCCTGGAGTGTACGATACGATTTCTAACGCTAATGTCGGGACTACCTCATCTTCTTCCCAGACAGCGTAGCTCCTCCGAGATTTTCCACCTTTTTTACGTTCTACTCCCAAACTGAGAAATCCATCTGGGACTACAGGTACTCTTGGATTAACCCCTGCTGTATGGTAAATTGCCATATCTACGCCGAAAAACCAATCAGTGCGGTTTGCCCAAATTGAGTTAAGCAGGAACAGTAGAATGTTGGGCAGAAAATTTTGGTCTTCGTTATCCACTGGAATATCGTCCGAGCAAGCTAATTCGTCAGTGCTTGGTAGTTCTATAAGTTTAGATTTATCTGAAGGCATGGCTGTTACCAATATGGCTTCAGTTTTATTATTACAGTTAAATTGTCTATCGGTTGCTAACGTCATACCCGAAGCAAGTTCAGTATAAAATCTAAGTTAACTTCCTCACCGGAAAACCAATCAAAAACTACTTAGACGCACAGAACCTAAGAAAAAATAGAGTAGGATTAGAAAACCATTATGGGGAGAAGCAAGTGGCATGACTGTTATTGCTGCGAAATGGACAGTTGAAGATTACCATCAGATGATTGAGAAAGGAATTTTGCGCGAAACTCCAGAGGAGTCGCTTCGCGAACGCCTGCGTTGAATTACTCAAAGGAGAAGTAGTCGAAATATCACCAGAAGGGGAGCCTCATGCTTACTTAGCGCGATGAAGCAGGGGAGTATTTGAGTGAATTATTAGGTAAACGTGCAAAAATTCGCCATGCCAAACCAATTACTTTACCCAACGATTCAGAACCCGAACCAGATTTAGCAATTGTTCAACGTTTAGGAAGAGATTACCGAGAACATCACCCTTATGTAGAAAATATTTTCTGGGTAATTGAGTATTCTAATTCCAGTTTAGAGAAAGATTTAGAGAGAAAAAGTAAAATTTTGGCACGAAACAGGGATTAAGGAATATTGGGTTGTTAATTTGAAAAAGTTGCATTTAGTGGTATTTAGAGAGCCATTAGATGGAAATTATGCAACTAAATTTACACTTACTAGCGGAACAATTCAACCCCTTGCATTTGATGATTTTTCTATTTTGGTAGAACAAATTATTAATAAGTAATAGGTAGTAAGAGGTTTAGTGCAATTGAAAAATTAAATGAAAACACCGTAATAAAATTCCCACAGAATAATGATAAGACTTACTATAAAACCAACCTTCAATCGTTCTTTCGTTGTAACCAGTTAAGTACGAAAGAGTAGCATTACAAGCTTTCATATAGCCGTGAGGACTTCGTTTACCGGGTGTTGGAACTTCTATTCCGGGATGAATAATTGGTATCCAAATAATGCACCATTCTTCTGGGGACATTGGCTCTAGCAGTTCAAAAAATATTTGTTGACTAGAATTATTTTGTGTTTGATATAAGATAAATTTTGCTAACCAACGAGGGATTTTCTTCGTATTGACTTGTGGCTCTTTTAGCAATTGCATATTACTTATTTATGGAAGATTTTTTATCATGCCGAAGCTCAGTGCCATTAATTTTGAATTAAAGGCAAGGTTTTACAAAAATCCAATTTTTACTTAATTTAGAAGGGAATTTCCTGCCCTTGATAATTAGGATGCGATGCTTTCAAATCACAAATAAAAGCAGTTAGAGCATGAATCCCTGTATATAGCGTTCCACTTTTTGTTCGGTATCCTTTACCACTCCAACCATTCCAACCAAGGTTTTCTCCAATTTCGCCAAACTCAGCAATTACCGAATTAGATTTTGACTTCTGCTGCAATTCTTCTTGCTGTTTTATACTATGTGCTTGAAGTTGAGTTAGTTGTTGCTCTCTTTGAAAAAGTACATTATTCAAGCGCTCAACTTCCGACATTAATGGCTCGATAGTTTTCTCCAACTCCTTGTTAACCACCTTCGCAGCTTGTTTGTTAAACGTATTTCCCCAGCTATCTTTATTAGAATCTTCGAGGGCTTTTTCTAAGTCTTTTATTCGTTGTTGGAGTTGGTTATTTTGATCTACTAAACTACGTACAGACTGCAATTCGTTTTCCTTCGCTATTAACTGCTCGATTAGTTCATGTTTAGCTTGTTCCATCTGAGTCGCGTGTTTTTGCGCCGCAATTATTTCCTCTTTTGCTGCTTTTAGCGCTGCATCGCGAATTTCTACAAATTTTCCCAATTCTTCTTCGGCTCTCTCTTTATCTCGTTGTACTAAAGCTTCCGCGACTTTTTGCTCAACTTCGGGTGGTATAAACATTTCCTTGGGAGAAGCTGGTTTTATAACTGTATGAAGAGATTCTGGCTGAAGTTGATGGGGTTTGAACAGCTGCTTAGTGTCCATTCCTTGAGTAACTACGTGATCGAGCAACACCCAGAAATCATTGTTCCACTCGGACATGATTATCCCAGCGTAACCAGTCCACCCTCGATCATCTTTTGCGACTACGATTCGCGTTCCGGGGGTTAGGAGCGCTTTAGTGGAGGAGTGGGGGAGTGGGGAAACGGGAGTGAGGAATTGTTCGTTAGTATTCCCTCCTTCTCTCCCTC
>NZ_JADEWL010000185.1 GCF_015207665.1 Plectonema cf. radiosum LEGE 06105 | reverse complement strand
CTCTCACCCTCAGTAGCACCAGGACAAAATACTTTGGGATTCATGCTACCTTATACACCTTTACATCACTTAATTATGAGGAGGATGAATCGTCCAATTGTGTTAACTAGCGGTAATTTTGTTGATGAACCGCAATGTATTGATAATCATCAAGCACGAGAAAAATTAAGTAAAATAGCTGATTATTTTTTATTACATAATAGAGACATTATTAATCGAGTTGATGATTCGGTGGTAAGAATAGTAGGAGAGAAATTACAAATAATTCGTCGTGCTAGAGGATATGCACCAGCACCAATCAATTTACCATCTGGTTTTGAAAAAGTTCCGCAAATTTTAGCAATGGGTAGCGAGTTAAAAAATACCTTTTGTTTATTAAGAGACGGACAAGCAATTTTATCTCAGCATTTAGGAGATTTAGCAAACACTACTGTTTTTAAAAACTATCAAGAGACACTAAATTTATATTTAAACTTATTTAAACATCAACCGGAAGCTATCGCTGTAGATAAACATCCGGAATATTTATCAACAAAATTTGGCAAGGAATTAGCAGCCGCGAATCAAATCAACATATATAATATTCAGCATCATCATAGTCATATAGCTGCTTGTATGGCAGAAAATAACTTACCTTTAGATTCTGTACCAGTTTTAGGTATTGCTTTAGATGGTTTGGGTTACGGTGAAGATAATACCCTTTGGGGGGGAGAATTTTTATTAGCTGATTATCGTCAATTTACCAGATTAGCGACCTTAAAACCAGTTCCCTTAATAGGTGGTAAACAAGCAGCTTATCAACCGTGGCGTAATACCTACTCTCAATTAATATCCAGCTTTAATTGGGCAGAAATTAAAAAAAACTATGGAAGTTTAGAAATTATCAAGTACTTAGAACAAAAACCACTTATACTGCTCAACCAACTCAGCGAAAAGTTATTAAATACCCCATTAACATCATCTACAGGCAGATTGTTTGATGCAGTAGCAGCAGCCATCGGAATTTGCCGAGAAAAATGTAGTTATCAGGGACAAGCAGCAATTGAAATGGAAGCCTTAATTGATGAAAAACTATTAAATCAACATAAAGAAACGCTAACTTATCCTTTTAAACTTAACTTTTTAGATAACATTTATTATATAGATCCATATCCTATGTGGAAAACACTACTTCAAGATTTACAACAGCAAACTTCCGCAAAAATCATTGCGACGAAATTTCATCTGGGATTTGCGATCGCAATTGTTGAAACAGTAAATACTTTGCGTAAACAACACTCAATCAACCACGTAGTTCTTACCGGAGGAGTATTTCAAAATCGTATTTTATTAGAACAAGTAACCAACCGCTTAAAAACATCAGGAATAAGCGTACTTACTCACAGTTTAGTTCCTTGTAACGACGGTGGATTATCTCTTGGACAAGCAGTAATTGCAGCAGCAAAACATCAAGTCTAATCAAATCTACTTTTTTTTAAATGTATCATTACTCTGCGTTATTTGCGTCTATTAAATCAGTGAACAGTCAACAGTTATCAGTTATCACGGTTTCAGTTGGGGATTTAACCCCGACTGAAACACACCACTTTTAGAATTGGGGACTCTGACTCCCAATTGATTTACAGTTTTTAACTGATAACTGATAACTGATAACTGATAACTGATAAAGTTAATTAATTCATCATAATTTACTTACAGAATGTGTCTAGGAATACCCGGTCAAATAATAGAAATAACTGACCCTACAAACAAACTAGCAACAGTTGAAATAAGCGGTATAAAACGTCAAATTAATATCGCTTGTATCGTAGATGAACAACATCCTCCCGAATCATGTATTGGAGATTGGGTATTAGTTCATGTCGGTTTTGCCATGAATCGAATTAACGAAAAAGATGCAGTAGAAACACTAAAATTACTTCAAGAAATGGCTGAATTAATGGTTGACTACTAAGAAAGTTAGGAGTTAAGAGTTAAGAGTTAGGAGTTAAGAGTTAAGAGTTATGAGTTATGAATTTTAAGCTTTAACTGTCAACTGTTTTATATGAAATACGTAGAAGAATTCCGCGATACTTATAAAGCTGAAGCTTTAGAATGGCAAATTCAAAAGTTAGGAAACTTGCTTAAAAAACCCGTCAAAATCATGGAAGTTTGCGGGGGACATACACATTCTATTTTCAAATACGGCATAGAAGAACTACTACCTTCTACAGTCGAATTAATACATGGTCCCGGCTGTCCAGTATGCGTAATGCCCAAAGGTAGAATAGACGATGCAATTTGTATTGCTCAAAATTCCAACGTTATTTTAACAACCTTTGGCGATACAATGCGAGTGCCAGGTTCAAAAATTAATTTGCTGCAAGCCAAAGCTCAAGGTGCAGATATTCGTATAGTTTACTCACCATTAGATTGCTTAAAAATTGCTAAAAGTAATCCCGAAAAAGAAGTAGTATTCTTTGCAATTGGTTTTGAAACAACCGCACCCAGTACAGCTTTTACAATTCTACAAGCAGCATCAGAAAAGATTAATAATTTTCAACTGTTTTGCAATCACGTCTTAGTGATTCCAGCACTTAAAGCATTACTAGATAATCCCGATTTACAATTAGATGGTTTTATTGGTCCTGGTCATGTCAGTATGGTAATTGGAACAAATCCTTATGAATTTATTGCCCAAGAATATAAAAAACCAATCGTGATTTCTGGCTTTGAACCTTTAGACATTTTGCAATCAATTTGGATGTTATTATGGCAACTTGTAGAAAATCGCTGCCAAGTAGAAAATCAATATAGTCGTTTAGTTGAAACCCAAGGAAATCAGCAAGCAATTCAAGCCATAAATCAAGTATTTGAAGTCAGAAAAAGTTTTGCATGGAGAGGTTTAGATGAAATCCCATATTCTGCTTTAAAAATTCGTCCTGAATATGCAAAATTCGATGCAGAAATTAAATTTACTATTCCTAATCTGAAAGTAGCTGACCATAAAGCTTGTCAATGTGGAGAAATTCTCAAAGGAGTTTTAAAACCTTGGCAATGTAAAGTATTTGGAACAGCTTGTACCCCAGAAAAGCCAATTGGTTCATGTATGGTTTCTTCTGAAGGTGCTTGTGCAGCTTATTATAAATACGGTGCAATCAAAGCCAAAGCGTAAATAAATTATCAATGAACAATTATCAGTTTTAAAACTGGTAACTTTTGACAAACTAACCTTTAACCTTTCACCTCTAACCTTTGACCTCTAACCTATAAAAGCTTATGATCAAATAAGTCTATTTATGGAGTAATTTCATATGCTTAATATTGGTAATTTAAGCTTTTTTTTGATAGCTTCAATTGTCTTGATTATCACCCCAGGGCAAGATATGCTGTACGTGATTGCTCGCAGTATCGGACAGGGAAGAATTGCTGGAATTGCCTCTGCTTTTGGAGTTTGTAGTGGTGTTCTCGTACATACTTTAGCTGCTGCAATTGGACTTTCAGCTTTATTAATGACTTCAGCAATAGCTTACAACATCATAAAATACGCTGGCGCTGCTTATTTAATATATTTAGGAGTCCGTACTATTATTAGCCGCGAACAAGAAAATTCTCTAAGTAATTTACGAGGAAGAAGTTTAAAGAAAATCTATTATCAAGGATTACTTTCAAGTTTACTCAATCCAAAATTAGCGCTGTTTTTTCTAGCTTTTCTACCGCAGTTTGTTGACTCAACTCAAGATAAAGTTGCTTTACAGATAATCATCCTAGGATTAATGTTTGTCACAATGGCTATTATCTGGTTTATATTCCTAGCCTTTGTCACAAGCTATGTAGGAAACTGGATGCAAACAAACTCTACTTGGAGACGCTTTCAAAGATATTTTACTGGTAGTATTTTAATTCTTTTAGGCGCACGTTTAGCATTACCCGAACAAAATTAGTAAGCAACTAGTACCGCTTCCCAAAAGTCAAAGGTCTGGATGTTAAAAGTCAAAAGTATTATAGAATAAGGATTTCAACGATTTGAAACGGATACTTGATTTTCGCCCCCGCTGTACTACTATTCCAGCACATTAATTTTGCGAGGGCACACAGAGGTAGTGCGAGCATCTTGCTCGCTATTGGTAATTAAACCTCGCTATTGATAATTAGAGATTTAATATAATATTAAAACATTAAAAATGCCAACCTCTCCACAAAATAAATTTTTTCAAAAACTCAAACAAAACCGTAAAGAAAGAGTCCAAGTAACAGATACTCACATCACACTTGCCCATGGTAGCGGCGGAAAAGCGATGCGAGATTTAATTGATGATATCTTTATTACTACTTTTAATAATCCTATTCTTTCGCAATTAGAAGACCAAGCAAGTTTTAATTTAGCCACCTTAATGCAGCTAGGAGATAGACTAGCTTTTACAACTGATTCTTATGTTGTAGACCCTTTATTTTTTCCTGGTAGCAACATTGGAGAATTAGCCGTTAACGGTACAGTTAATGATTTAGCAGTCAGCGGTGCAAAACCTTTATATCTAAGCTGTAGCGTAATTTTAGAAGAAGGTTTACCTGTAGAAACATTACGAAAAGTTGCCCAAAGTATGCAAATAGCAGCACAAAAAGCAGACGTACAAATTGTCACTGGTGATACAAAAGTTGTGCATCGGGGTGCTGCGGATAAACTGTTTATCAACACAACTGGAATTGGTGTGATTCGTCCCAATATTTGTATCTCTGCTAGCAATATAAAACCCGGAGATGCGATAATTATTAATGGTGAAATCGGAAATCATGGTACAGCAATATTAATTGCTCGTGGGGAATTAGCGTTAGAATCCGATATTAAAAGTGATTGTCAACCCTTACACGATTTAGTTGCAAAAATCCTCGATACTTGTCCCGAAATTCATGCAATGCGAGATGCAACTAGAGGTGGTTTAGCTACAGTTTTAAACGAATTTGCTTTAACTTCAAATGTCGGAATTCGTCTTGAAGAAGAATCGATTCCGATTCGTGAAGAAGTCAAAGGTGTTTGTGAAATATTAGGTTTAGAACCTTTTTATTTAGCAAACGAAGGTAAATTAGTAGTAGCTGTAGCAAGGGAAAATGCCGACAAAGTTTTATCAGTAATGAAGTCACATCCTGCGGGAAAAAATGCTGCAATTATCGGTCAAGTAACTTCCTCACTCCAAGGAATAGTATCATTAAAAACTAGTTTTGGTGCTGAAAGAATTATTGATATGTTAGTCGGAGAACAATTACCAAGGATTTGCTAATCAATAGTTAGGAGTTAGGAATTATGAGTGAGGAGTTTAAAAATTTTAGATTTTAAATTTTAGATTAAATAAATAATTAATAGTTATTTATTGATAACTGTTCACTGTTAACTGTTCACTGAAAATGCACGAACTAGGAATTACTCAAAATATAGTATCAATTGTAAGCGAATATGCTGAAGGTAAAAAAGTTCAACGGGTTTTATTAGAAATCGGTAAACTATCAGCAATTATGCCAGATGCCGTACAATTTTGTTTTGATATTTGTTCTCAAGGTACGGTTTTAGAAAACGCAAATTTAGAAATTATCAAAACTCCTGGTTTAGCTGTTTGTCGTCAATGCGGTGCAGAAATTAGTTTAGAAAAACCTTTTGGAAAATGTAATTGTGGTAGCACGCAACTCGATTTAATTGCTGGAGAAGAATTAAAAATTAAGGAAATAGAAGTAGAAGAATTATGTGTGTAACCTGCGGTTGTTCCGATGATAATGCAAAAATTAGTTATCCTCAAAATCAAGCTGTAATAATCAGTTCTCATGGTGATGAACATCATCATACTCACACCTTACCCGATGGCACGATAATCAATCATTCTCATAGCCACGATACTATTAACAATACATCCGAAATTCATGCCAAAATACATAATACAACCATCTCTTTAGAACAAGATATTTTAGCTAAAAATAATTTAATAGCAGCCCAAAATCGCGGATGGTTTAAAGGTCGAAATATTCTCGCTTTAAATTTGATGAGTTCTCCGGGTTCGGGAAAAACAACTTTATTAACTCGTACTATTAACGATTTAAAAAATAAATTAACTATCAGTGTAATCGAAGGCGACCAAGAAACAATCAACGATGCTAAAAAAATCGAAGCAACCGGCTGTAAAGTAGTGCAAATAAACACCGGAACCGGCTGTCATCTCGATGCATTAATGATAGAAAAAGGCTTGCAACAACTTAATCCCGAACTTGATTCGATAGTAATGATTGAAAACGTCGGAAACTTAGTTTGTCCAGCTTTATTTGACTTAGGAGAACAAGCAAAAGTTACCATTCTTTCCGTAACCGAAGGAGAAGATAAACCTATCAAATATCCTCATATTTTCAAAGCTAGTGACGTAATGATAATTACGAAAATAGATTTATTACCTTACGTGCAATTTGATGTAGAAAAATGTATCGAATACGCACGACAAGTTAATCCAAGTATACGTATTTTTCAACTTTCCGCAGTTACGGGAACGGGGTTAGAAGATTGGTATCAATCGTTGGAAATGGGGAGAGTTAATACCACCGGAGTTACTCCCTTCCCGCCCTAAAATTAGCCTTCTCTCTTTATCTCTTTCCTCTGTGTTCTCTGCGTCTCTGCGGTTTTTTTTTGGTAATCTTTCAGCGGAAAACGAGTAAGACTTAAAAGACTTTTAAAGAATAATATGTTAAAACCGTGGTGAATTTTAATACACACCGTTTATTAACATGATTCGTCACATCGGTTATTGGCTTGAATCTCGTCTGTGCGCTCCAGCTTATAGCGGTTTGGTTTTAGCAGGAATTGCAATTTGCTTTTTCGGAGCAGCTATGAATACTATGGCTGGCTGGTTATACGTTATCAGCGGTATAAGTTTTGCTTTGTTGGGTTATGCTGCTATCTTACCCCCAAAGTCTCTCACAGGTTTGCTGCTTAAACGACGCTCAATTCAACCTGTTACCGCTGGAGATGATTTAACTGTTGAATTAGAAATTTTTAATCAAACTAAAAAGCCGCTTTCTTTACTACAAATAGAAGATAAATTACCTTTCGTTTTAGATAAACCACGTTTACACCCTATAGAAACTATCTCAGCGCAAACTAGTTACAACTGGGTATACTATCAACCTACAGAGCGCCGGGGTATTTACCGTTGGCAAAATGTAGAATTAGCAACTGCTGCACCTCTAGGACTATTTTGGAGTCGTCGTCAGCGTCAATTAAGCGCGATCGCAATTGTATATCCGCAAGTTTTACCGCTTAAATCCTGTCCTTTAGTGGATGACATGGGTAAAGAAGATAGCATCAAGGGACAACCTCGCGGTAATCCCTTACAGACGGCTACTCAAGGCTTAACCCGTTCTTTACGTCCCTACCGAATGGGCGATCCTTTGCGGATGATTCACTGGCGGAGTAGCGCCCGTTACGGGGATTTACGAGTGCGGGAATTAGAAATGCTCACCAGTGGACAGGAAATTATTATTGCTTTAGATAACGGTGAATGGCAAGAAAATAATTTTGAACAAGCAGTAATTACCGCAATTTCAATGTATTTTTACGCACTAACCCAGCAAATGCAAGTACAATTATGGACTGCATCAACAGGTTTGATTAACAAAAAAAGAGATGTGCTTGAAGCTTTAGCAGCAATTCATCCCCAAGATGATATTATTAAACCGCAGCCTCATAATAAACCTTTGATTTGGTTGACTGAAAATCCTTTAACCTTTACATCACTCCCTTACGGTAGTCGTTGGATGCTGTGGCAAAATAATTCATCCGAATCGCGATCGCAAGTTGTAATCAATAGAGATATTCCAGGTATTGTGATTGATTCTGAACAATCCCTACAACCACAACTGCAAAAACCCCTGCTATAGATTCCAGAAATAACCCTAACGGGTAATGCCAAACTTCAATGCTCTATTCCACACTATAACTATGAAGATGTTTGAAAAGTCTACATAGTTTTTCAGGCTTGTCTATAAACCAAATAAATAAGGTTTTTCAGCTTTTTTATCTAAGCAAATAGAGATTAAGTCTAAATACTTTTTATGTTAAACATAATACTTTTTAAACATCTTTTAAATACATAAAAATGACAGCCATCTATAGATTAAAGATGGTGACTCATTGCAAAAGAAAGCATTGAATATTTTGCTCAACTTTAAGCAAAATCTACTTCTAATGCTGACTATTTCCATTGTTGTTTATTAATCAGGTATTTAAATGGTTTCCACTATTAACGTTTCCACTTACGAATTGCTAGTCAAGCCGATTATTGATAGCCCCTCATCACCAAATCGGACTGTTATTCAGGGCTATTTCCTGACAATCTCCAACCCTGGCTTTAGTAATTTAAAAATTAGACTCACATTCAAAGCTCGTACTCCAGATTTTAATTCCAGTCAGATAGTTGCATTTTGGGATATCGATGGGACAAATAGTTTACTCACCCCAATATCTACCCTTCCCTGCGTGCGAACCTATACTTTTGACCTTCCGGCACTGGATACAGGACTATTTTTACTGCTACCAGATGTGACACAGAATAGCGTCATCAGAAATAGAAATACTGAAATTAGAGGATACGTCAGACTCAGAATCGATTCCGCTTCTGGTGGTTCAGGAAACATGAAAACTCTGCTGCTATCAGCCCAGCAGCGCGGTACTTTCCTTCCTCAAGGTAGTATTAATCCACCTGCTGCTGGTGATTTCGATCAGCTTGCATACGACTTACCCTTAGCAACAGGAGCTTCTGAAGTAACTCTAGAAACTAACCTCATTTCAGCAACTACTAACCTTTCCTTACCTAATCGCGATCGCATTCTCAAAGCTATTGAAACAAATCCTAGTTTCCTCAGTGATATCACTAGCGAACCTCTGGTTCAAAAAGTAGCTGAGCTTAGCGTCGAAGAACAACAGCGGATGCTGTACATTTTGCTGGAACGCTTTCAAGATAATCCCCAAATATCACTTGCAAGCAATCAAGTAGAGATAGAAACAAACGGTAATGTAACAGACAATGTAGCTGAACCTATTGAGACTGATGCAATAAGCTCATAAATCAACAGTTATCAGTTATCAGTTATCAGTTAAAAACTGTAAATCAATTGGCACGGCTAGTCCCCCACTTCTAAAAGTGGTGTGTTTCAGTCGGGGTTAAATCCCCAACTGAAACCGTGATAACTGATAACTGTTGACTGTTCACTGATTTAATACACTGTAGGGTGTGTGACGCTACGAAATAATTTGAACCTAACAATAGGACTTACTTATAGCGTCACGCACCATAGAGCTGTTCCCTAGTCCTTACAACTTATTCAAAAATCAAACCGGATTCCTATATATGACTAATGAAAATTCAAATAATATTAAGCTAACTAAACTCAAAGACAAAGATATTAATGAAAGCTTTTGCTTGAGAAAGTTTTCTCATAGTTGGGTTGCGATTAACCCTCATCCCAAAGGAATTATTCAATTTATCGGCAGCTTTATATTTGGTTCTTTCCCAATCAACTCTTATAAATACTTGTTCCAAAATCTATTTGAACAAGGTTATACAATTTTTGTATTTCGATTCCCTTTGACTCCTTTTAAATTCGACCATTGGCAAGTTGCTATCAACTTACTAAAAGAAGAATATGCTTTAAGAGTAGAAATTATCAGATTCCTGACGCAAAATCAAAAAATATCTCATAATAATTTAGAAATATATCTCAATGATTCTAATTATTATTGGCTGGGTCACAGTTTAGGATGTAAATATATTACTCTCTTAGAAATTTTAAGCAATGATTCGATTCAACGTAACTTAATTATTCAAAATGCCCTTGGCGATCGCTATGATGAAAAATTCATATCTTTGATAAAATCTGTTGACATTGCCAGAGAAAAAGCAGAACAAGAAATTAGCAAATTATTGAATAAACCCATTAATATTAACAACTATTTTATTCAAAACCAACCTTCAATACTGTTAGCACCTGAAATCAGTAACACAGTAACAATAAATAAAAATAATATTTCTAAAAACAAACCTTTATCCAACTTCGAGTTAATTGTATATCCGAATGCCAGAGAAACAAAACAGATGATTGCTCAAAGTAAAAACTTATTTAATTTAACAGGAATAATTTCATTCGCTCAAGATTGTATTGCTAGAGATGATGTGACTTTTTTAGCCCAACAATTATCCCTGAAACCTTTTCGTTCACCTGTTGATCAAGAATTATTTGGATGGCATCTTGAACCAAATGGAATTCAAATTGAACATATTGGAACTTACATCAATCAAATTTTCGCACAACTAATAATACAACGGTAATCAACCCCAAACCCTACCGGAGTAACAATTCCTTGAACATAATATTTTCTTATGCCATCTATGGCATTTTACAAAAATTATTGGCAAAATTCTTCCCCCACTTCCCTTGCAGTTCTCAGCAAAGGAGTAAATTCCCCCAGTCATAGCTTACGGATGGTGCGGTACAATGCATAGATACTAAAACTACATTAGCCGTTCCTTATGATTTCATCAGAAGCAAATACTAAATCCAGCGATAAGAATTTAGAAGCAATGCGGCATTTTTCCGAGCAATATGCTAAACGTACCGGAACTTACTTTTGTTCCGAACCTTCGGTGACTGCGGTTGTAATCGAAGGACTTGCTAAACATAAAGACGAACTGGGAGCGCCTTTATGTCCTTGTCGTCATTACGAAGACAAAGAAGCCGAAGTCAGCGCTACTTTTTGGAATTGTCCTTGTGTACCCATGCGCGAACGCAAAGAATGCCACTGTATGCTGTTTTTAACCCCAGATAATGAATTCGCTGGGGAACAACAGGAAATTTCTTTAGATACGATTAAAGAAGTCAGAGATAGCATGGGTTAATGCTTCTCTTATGAGTCAACAAATTCCCCAAGAATTTTGGCAAGGTGTAGAATTGTTTAATACAGGACAATTCTATGCCTGTCACGATACATTAGAAGCTTTGTGGATGGAAGCCGCAGAGCCAGACAAAACTTTTTATCAAGGAATTTTACAAATTGCAGTAGCCCTATATCACTTGGGTAACACTAATGTGCGCGGTGCGATAATTTTACTTGGTGAAGGTAGCAATCGTCTCGCTCGTTACCCATCTGTTTACAGCGAAATTGATGTTGATGAATTATTAGAGGAAAGTATAACTTTATTAAAAACACTCCAACAAAATCAACTCGATCAAATCGACTCTTCCTCCGATGAAGCAGATACTTTACCTCTCCCCCGGATTTTGCGAGTTGAGGAGTGAGATGGGGGGATGGG
>NZ_JADEWL010000184.1 GCF_015207665.1 Plectonema cf. radiosum LEGE 06105 | reverse complement strand
CCCCATCCCCCCATCTCCTTAATCCCCTTCCACCTGGGAGCTATATTCTTCTGCACTCATTGCATCATCAATATCGGTGGGATTTTCAACTTTCACTTTGATCAACCATCCTTTACCATAAGGATCGTCTGCTAATTTTTCCGGAGAATCCATCATTGGATCATTACATTCAGTAACAGTACCAGTTACGGGTGAATTCAAATCTTCTACAGCTTTTACTGATTCAACCGTACCAAAAGTTTCTCCTTTTGTGACGCGATCGCCAACTTGTGGTAATTCTAAAAATACAATATCTCCCAACTGATCGATGGCAAAAGCACTAATGCCAATCGTGGCATTTTCACCTTCAAGACGCACGTATTCGTGAGTGTCTAAATATTTCAAATCTTCTGGATATTCAAAAGCCATATTCTTTTTTAACTAATTATCAATTATTAATTATCGGCAATTAAGGTCAAAGGTTAAAGTGAGTTCGACGATAATCACAGAAGTCGGGTTTTTATAGTAATTATCGGTAACATCAGAAAACCTTTATAAAAACCCGACATATACCCCACACACAGTTCGCTCGGCTTGTCTCTCCATCTTTATTTACCGACGCGATTTGTTGATCGATAAAAGGGACGCTTCACTATTGTTGCAGGATAGATTTTACCGCGAATTTCTACTTCTAATTGGTTGCCGACGCTTGCTAGTTCTGCGGGTACGTATGCTAAAGCAATAGGATAACCGAGTGTTGGCGATAAGGTACCACTAGTAATTTCTCCTACTTTTTGACCTGCGGATAATACTGGATAGCCATGACGAGCGATGTTGCGTCCTTGCATTTGTAAACCTACTAGTTTGCGTTGAACCCCGGTGGCTTTTTGCTGTTCTAATACCTCACGTCCAATAAAATCTCCTTTCGTATCTAAATGAACTAACCAACTTAAACCAGCTTCTAAAGGAGTGGTAGTGTCATCGATATCTTGTCCGTAGAGTGCCATGGCGGCTTCTAATCTCAAAGTATCTCTCGCACCCAATCCACAAGGAACTACACCTGCTGCAATCAAATTTTGCCAAAGTTCTATTCCTACAGTTGGTTCTACCATTACCTCAAAACCATCTTCCCCGGTGTAACCAGTACGAGCTAAAAAAGCGGGTTTACCGAGTAATGTTGTATCCAAGTGACCAAAAGCTTTGATAGAGGTTAAATCTCGATCAACAAATTTTTGCAGAATTTCAGTAGCTTTTGGTCCTTGAACTGCTAATAATACCTTTTGAGTTGATAAATCCTGGAATTCCACTTGTTTAGTATCCAGGTGTTCGAGTAACCATACTTTATCCTTAGCTGTAGTGGCAGCGTTAACAATGATAAATCCTTTTTGAACACCAGTATTATCTTCACCTTGATAATAAAAAATTATGTCATCAATAATCCCAGCTTGGGGGTTTAATAAAACAGTGTATTGTGCTTGATTTGGTTGCAGACGACTTAAGTCAGAAGGAACCAGACGCTGGAGTTGAGAAATTAAATTTTTACCTTCTAAAATAAATTTACCCATGTGGGAAATATCAAACATTCCAGCAGCATTTCTCACAGCCTGATGTTCTACCGTAATACCAGAAAACTGTAATGGCATTTCCCAGCCACCAAAACTAGTAAATCGCGCTTGCAACTCTTGTATAACTGAAAATAAAGGCGATCGCGCAATCATTGCGATTTCTTCTTGATTAGCCACAGATAAATAAAGCTTTTCTTAATCAACATCTTTAAATATCCTACAAGAGTTAGGAGTTAGTTGATGGTTGATGGTTGATAGTGGACAGTTGACAGTGGACAGTTAACAGTTGTTATTTTCTACTAACCATTAACCACTAACCACTATCTACTAACCACCATCCATGAAGTATGGTTAAATGTGGATGTATTGAGTTTTATAAAGTAGAGATTATGAAATTTTGGCAAGTACTAGCTAGCTTATTTTTAGTTATTGTTGTGCTTTTCTATCCTTTATCAGCAGAAGCTGCAAGTTCTTCGAGTATTTCACGTGCGGCTGGTAATGAATTATCTGGTAAGGATTTATCCGGTCAAAGTTTAGTGGGAGAGGAGTATACTACTCTAAATTTAGAAAATACTAATTTTAGTAACGCCGATATGCGCGGTGCTGTTTTTAACGGTTCATTATTACAAAATTCAAATTTGCATGGTGTCGATTTCACTGATGGAATAGCTTATTTAACAAACTTCAGTGATGCCGACTTGAGCGATGCAATTTTTACTAATGCAATGATGTTACGTTCTATTTTTCGTAATGTTGACATTACCGGGGCTGATTTTAGTGGTGCTATTTTAGACCGCGTAGAAGTTCAAAAACTGTGTGAAACAGCAAATGGTGTTAACCCAAAAACCGGCGTTTCAACTCGTGCTTCTTTGGAATGTAACTAGAGAAGAGGACAAGGGGATGGGGGGATGGGTTAACGCATTACGAATTACCAATTTATTACCCCCCAAAACTTATGACATGAACCACTAACTCCTATACTTATCACTGAGTCTTTTTGGCTTCAACTTCAGGTTTTTGATATTTACCGGGATATTTTCTTTGGAAGTAATCTTCCATAACTTGTTTTACCATTGGTGCTGCAACTGCACCACCACCAGCCCCAGAGTGTTCACCGAATGCTAATACGATAATTTCGGGTTTGTCTGCGGGTGCATATCCACCAAACCAAGCGTGATTGGCTTTGACGCGATTGGATCTCCATGCTTCAGCAGTTCCGGTTTTACCAGCCATGGGAGGAATTGTGGGGGAATTCATTGATTTAGCCGTACCATTTGTAATTACTTCTCGCAATCCTTTACGAATAATCTCGACGGTTTTTGGTTTCATACCTACGGATTCTCGCCATTTCTTTTTTTCTTCGTTGTCTTTGAGTATGTGGGGCTTAACTAAATAGCCACCATTTGCAGGTATGGCGAACATTCGAGTTACTTGTAAAGGTGTAGTTAGTAAGGCTCCTTGACCAATTGACATATTAACAGAATCACCTACCGTCCAATCGCGCTTCCATAATTTTCGTTGATAAGCGTTATCGGGTACAAAACCTCTGGATTCGTTAAAGGAAAATTCCGAACCTGTTTGTGAGCCAAATCCAAATTTTTTAGTCCATTTGATTAATTGTTCACCCCCGACTCTCGCACCTACTTGATAAAAGAATGTATCGCTACTCATCGCTAAAGCTCCGGTAAATCCTAAAGGACCAAATCCAGCATGGTTCCATTCATTAAAACGGTGTCCGCCGAAAATTCGATAACCATAAGTTTGTAATACTGTATTCGGCGCAAATTTACCGGATTCTAAACCTGCTGCGATAGTAACAACTTTAAAAGTACTTGCAGGAGGATAAGCTCTGAAGGCGCGATTGAGCATGGGATGGTTTTTACCTAAAAGTATTGCTTCTAACTCTTTAGGTGAGGGTTTTTCCTTAGAAAATACATTGGGATCAAATGCCGGATTAGATACCATTGCTAAAATCCCTCCGTTCTCCGGATGCATCGCGATAATCGTGCCGGTTTGTCCTTGCAAAGCTTTGTAAGCGGCTTTTTGTAAATCTATATCTATGGTTAATTTAATATCTTGACCGGGTTTTGCTTGTTTTACGCCTAATGTTCTTAAGGGACGACCTTTACCATCAACTTCCACCTGTTGACCGCCCCATTCTCCCCTGAGCGTAGTTTCAAATGCTTTTTCTACACCCATCTGTCCGATGACATCTCCTAAACGGTAGCCGTCTTTCTTCTTCTCCGCTAACTGTTCTGCGGTGAGTTCGCGGGTATAACCGATGACGTGAGCTAATTGTGCGCCATGAGGATAGTAACGAATGGCTTCTCGGTTAATTTCTACACCTGGTAGTTCGCTTTCGTACTCTTTTAAAGCTGTAATTTGTCCCAGGTTGATATCACGAGCAATTCTTACTAAGGAGGAGGAGTTTGGTCCAGCTTCTGTTAATTTCTCTTCAATTTCTTTTTGGGGTATACCAAGGATTTGAGATAAACGCGGACCGATTGTATTCCATGTCTCTTCTTTTTTATGAGCCATAGGCCACAAATATACAGAATGAGGATAGCGAGTTGTAGCTAACAGTTTGCCATTTCGATCGTAAATATTACCTCGTTCTGGTTGACGGAGAATCAACCGAATCCGATTATCTTGCGCTCGTTTTTTGAAGTTTTCTCCTTTAACTACTTGTAAGTATGCCAATCGACTAAGTATTCCACTTGTCAACAACAAGGTCAATACGATTAAAAATATAGATTGGTAGCTTTTTCCTACGGTACGTGCATCTTTTTCTTTACCGATGCGAGGTAGTTGTAATAAGGTCATAAGAGAAAAACTGATAGAGAAAATAGCATTATCTGTATACGATTGCATCCTGGTATTAACCGGGAGACGACCGTTAAATAATTGAAAGAATATATCGTATTTACGTGTATTTTTAGCTACTTTGTGTTAAACAGTGAAAGTCCTAAGACATTTGTTTTTTTTACAAAGCTAGGGAGTTTAATACCCTCTCTAAAAACAAGACGTTTTATATGGGGGTAAAATCTCTATCACCTTGACGTAATTAATTGTCAAATGGCTGACTTTGTAATATTTCGGCGGCATTTAGTAGCAAGGAATTTGTTTTTGACGTATACAATAAACCATGATTGCCTATAATAGTTAGCTTAATAGACTACATATGTTGGCGCAAATACGTACAAACACACATTTTTAAATAGGATTATGTCTCAAACTATAACGCAGCAGCAAGAGGATATCACAACTTTTGAGTCACTTGATGTTGAATTGTCTGGAGTGTTCAAATTTTTTAACAAAGAACCGGCTTTACACGGGATAGATTTAGATGTCAGACAAGGAGAATTTTTTAGTATTCTCGGTCCTTCTGGTTGTGGAAAGACAACTATCTTACGTTTAATTGCTGGTTTCGAGAAACCTGACGCTGGTGAAGTATTTATTCAAGGTCGTCTGATGGCTAAAATTCCTCCTCATCGTAGACCAGTTAATACTGTTTTTCAAAGTTATGCTTTGTTTGACCATCTCAATGTATGGGACAACATCGCATTTGGCTTGAAATTAAAGAAACTACGCAAAGCTCAAATTGCCACTAGAGTCCAAGAAGCTTTAGAACTCGTGAAAATGCAAAGTTTGCGATCGCGATTTCCCTATCAACTTTCGGGAGGTCAACAGCAGCGTGTAGCATTAGCACGGGCTTTAGTCAATCGTCCAGCGGTGGTATTGTTAGACGAACCTCTCGGTGCATTAGATTTAAAACTGCGTAAGGAAATGCAAGTTGAGTTATTAAATTTACATAGAAACTTAGGATTAACTTTTATCATGGTAACGCACGACCAGGAGGAAGCGTTGTCGTTATCTCAACGTATTGCGATTATGAATCATGGAAAAGTTGAACAAATCGGCACGCCAAAGGAAATTTACGAGCAGCCGCTATCAGCGTTTGTAGCTGATTTTATTGGGGATACTAATCTGTTATTGGGAGAGATAGCAGATGTTGATGCAGCTAATATCGAAGTGATAACCAAAGCTGGACTCAAAGTTATTGTCAAGCGTAATGCATTCACTCCTACGGGAGTATCTCAAAGTGTATCATTAAGCGTGCGTCCGGAAAAAATTCAGCTTTCACTGTATAAACCCAGCGTACAAAATAACTGCTTTGAAGGACGTTTAATTAACATTATGTATTTAGGAACTCATGTTAATTATGTAATTGAATTAACGCCTTTGTTACATATTACTGTGATGCAGCCGAGTACATTTGGGATGTTACCAAACCCCGAAACACCAATTTATGCTTGGTGGTCAGAAAATGATTGTTTGGCTTTACTTAATAATTAAATAATTAAATAATTAAATAATTAATAGTTTCATGTTTGAATGTGTAACATTTTCTCCATGTTGATTTTTACTTCTCGATTTAGATAAAAAAAAGAAATAATAAATGATTAGAAGAAGAGAATTGCTTACAGGGTTGGCTGCATTTTCTGGATTAATAACTGCAAGTTGCGGTTGGAAATTAGGTGATGTGAGAGCATCTTCTACCATAGCTAATGGATTTGATAAATTGCATCTTTTTACTTGGAGTCAATACACAGATAGCAACTTATTAAAAACTTTTACTACCCAAACTGGTATCAAAATACTTGCAGATGTATATGATGCTAATGAAGTAATGCTTGCTAAATTACAAGCAAGTGGTGGTGGTACTTACAGCCTGATTTATCCATCGGATTATATGGTAAGTAAGATGGTAAATAAAGGATTATTAAAAGAAATTGAGCGCAAACGTTTAATCGGGTTGGATAATTTATTTCCTCGCTTTCAAAATCCCGAATATGACAGGAAAAACAGTTATAGCGTCCCTATTAGTTGGGGTACTACTGGGTTTATTTACAATTCTGAAAAAATTACCACACCTCCTCAAGACTGGAATTATTTGTGGCAAAATCAACAACAACTTTCCAAACGAATTACCTTACTCAATGATGCACGAGAGGTGATTGGTGGAGTTTTAAAAATGCTGGGTTATTCCTATAATTCCCAGAATGAAAGCGATATCAAACAAGCTTATGAAAAGCTACAAAATTTGAAACCTCACATTGCTGCTTTTAGTACCGATGGATGGAGAAATCAAATCATGTCAGGAGATTTAATCTTAGCAATGTGTTATTCTTCAGATGCTTTTCAAATAACCAGAGAAAACCCCAAATTAAAATACATAACACCTGAAAGCGGTTCATCTTTATGGACTGACACAATTGCCATTCCCATAACATCTAGTAATCTCAATGGTGCCTATGAATGGATAAACTTCATGTTACAACCAGAAGTTGCAGCATCGATGAGTAAACGTTTAGGTGTTGCTACTCCAAATAGTGCCGCTTTTGAATTATTACCTCCAGAAATTCAAAATAATCCAACTTTATTTCCACCAGAAGATATTCTACAAAAATGCGAGCGCCTTGCTCCTGTTGGAGAATTTGAACAGGTTTATGAGCGTTACTGGACTAAATTAACCAGTGGATGAGTCAATTTTGGATTTTAGATTTTAGATTTTGGATTGAGAGGAGTTACGAGTAATAAGTAATAAGTAATAAGTAAGGAGTTAGTACCACCGGAGTTTTTGTAGAGACGTAGCACTGCTACGTCTGTACGGTACCACCGGAGTTGACAATTACCAATTACCATAAATCAAACAATATCTACCGTTATTTCTTCGGTAAAACCTAAACTTCTACGCTCTTTAAAAAATACCTGTTTCATACCTTGAGTATAAGGTTTAAGTAATTCTTTTTGTTCTGAATCTAAACGACTTTCCATTTCCGAAGCTAAAACCTCACACCATTTTTGGGTTAATTCCCATTTTATTTCAACTCCTTCTACTACCATTGCACACAAAGGAATTAATTCTTGTTCGATTGGTGTGAGACTTTGTTCTAAAAAACATAATAATATATAAGCTTGGAACATATTTAAGTCACGAGAACAAGAGTGTGTGATACCACGCTCTGTTAACTTACCTCTTCTACTACGACTATTAGGTAATAATTCAATTAGCTGACGATAAACTGATTGGGCAATTTCCGACGCAGCTGGCATCATTTGTTCTACAAGCTTTAATTGCGGCGAATCCAACTCATAATTAACAGCATTAAAACACACTCTTTGCCAAGGCATCGCTACTTGTTCTTCAACAAATTTCAAATAAGGTGTTAATAATGCTTGTTCGGCAGATGTTAATTTTTTTAGTATTAATTGATTGGTAAAATTTAATTGCGAAGTCATAAAACCAAGACTGCGCCAATCTTTCGATGCTACGTGTTGCTCCTGAAATACAATTAATATCGGTTCTAAAGCATATGCAAGTTCCTCTACTGCTGGTATAACCCACTGAGAAAGAGTGTTATTTTCTATTTCTATCTTCGGTGACTGTTGCTGATAAATCTCCATTAACTTTTTGTAAACACGAAAAGCAAATTGTGTAATCCTTCTTGCTTCACTTAAATCTAAAACATTCGGAATATAACTGTAGAGATTTTTTGTTTGTATCCATGCCATTTGACAATTAACATCTAACATTTTCTCTCTTAATTTGTTCGCTGTTAAAGCTCTACCTTCTAGTGTTGCTGCTTTTAATAATTGATCACAAGATGAATTATGTGCCAGCAAGGAAGATATTCCGGGTGTATAACGACGCGCCCAAATATTTAGCAAGCGCTCAGTTGAAGATGTTTTGACAATTTTAGAACTTTTTAGCATACATTTTTCCTTTGTTTTTTTGATCAGTAATAAATCAGCTTATAGTAAATTATTCAAATTGTTATATCTATTACAGAGTTCATCTTAAGTACAGTGTAAGTATAATACAAAAAAAACAAGTTAAATTTTTAACTATTTTTGATGAAAATCTCTTGCTAGTACTATTTTTTTTTAGCTTTCGATTTGCTTAAATTACTTGTTTTTATTGTAATGAATATTACTAAAACTGAAAAATGAGAATAAATAGTTGTTTACACTGAATAACTATTCTAAGTGAACATTAAATATGTATAAATACTGAATTTTACCAGCGAAAATTAATATAGACTTTGTTTGTTAAGTTGTATTTTTTTGACAAATATCCTCGCAATGAGTAGTTTACAAAAACTTTATCAAACTTTAGCCATACTTTATTAATTTTTTGTACGTTTGAGAGACGGTAACATTGAAATAGATATTATATTTGATATAATTTCTGTAACAACGATTACTAAATAGCGGTTTTTTTATTAAGAGCCTAGCCTTAGCTGTTAAATTCTAATTTAAACAGCTTTATTGTTGATTTGTGTAGAAATATTTCACGTTACCTTACTTATTATCGAGGATAAACTTACTTGTATGTAAATCAATTGATACTTTATTTTACTCAATATCGTATATATATCTAAGCTATGAGAATATTTAAACAGTATATGTTTTAAACCTGTTTTTTATATAAACTAATAAAGCTGCGACCTAATTTTGTAGTTTTATATACAGTTAAAGATAAAGTAGTTTTTTATATTTGCAAATATTAGCAAATTAAGCTAGAACTCGATCTTAGGATTTAACACCAAATCAAAACAGTAAATAAAACCATAATTGCATTTTTAAATAGTAGCAAATATTACTATTGTTTGATAGATGTTGGTTTCTCTATCTTGAGACTGGTTTTTTATTTTTTTTGGTATCATGCAACTATTCCTTAATAGTTAAAAGTTTAAAAAATCACTATTTTTTTATTTTAATTTGATAAGATAATACCTATTAAAAATGTTGCATATTGCCTTTATAGAAGGCATAAAATAACTTTTTTAATAATTTTTCTTGTTAAATCGCTTGTTTTTCAAAAACTATATCAAAGGATGAATTGAAATAATTGTTGCACTATATTCTAATCTGTTATAATTTTTAATTATGCAAGCAATTAAAATAAAAAATAATAATTTTTTATAGTGTCATCAATCTACTTTAAGTATCTTTACTCAAGAATATTTTGATTCAACCCCAAGGAATTAATAGAGTTACAATATGTATTTACTTGGTAATCAAAATGAATTTTTAAATGCAAATAATGTGACAAATACTAGATATTAAAAAGCTAATTATTTGTTTTTTAAAATTCTGCATAATATGATGTCTATTGATATTTCGTCGTTGTAGATTTTAATTATAAGTTGCTAAATTAAAAAAAATGTAGTTTTTATTGACTACATTATTCACACATTAAAGGGAGACAATCTAGATATGCAATTAGAAGATATCGCAGCTATTAAAAAAGTAGAAGAAGAAGCATGGGAACAACTGCAAAAAACAATTCTTTATTATCAAGGTCGTCCAGTAGGTACAGTTGCGGCTTTGGATGGAAGTGTAGATTCATTAAACTATGACCAATGTTTTGTTCGAGATTTTGCTTCATCCGCTCTACTTTTCTTAATTAAAGGACAAACGGATATAGTACGCAATTTTTTAGAAGAAACTTTGAAATTGCAACCCAAAAATAACCAGTTGGATGCTTATAAACCGGGACAAGGTATCATGCCAGCTAGTTTTAAAGTGGTATCTCGCGATGGAGAAGAGTATTTAGAAGCTGATTTTGGTGAACACGCCATCGCAAGAGTTACACCAATTGATTCTTGTTTTTGGTGGCTGATTATTTTACGTGCTTATGTAGTCGCAACTAAAGATTATTCACTGGTATATCAACCCGAATTTCAAAAAGGTATTGGGTTGATTTTGGAACTTTGTTTAGCAACTCGCTTTGATATGTATCCAACACTGTTGGTTCCCGACGGTGCTTGTATGATTGATAGACGTTTGGGTATTTACGGACATCCTTTAGAAATTCAATCGTTGTTTTATGCAGCATTACGTGCGGCGCGAGAAATGTTAATCTGTCATGGAAATCAAGATTTGGTGATTGCAATTGACAATCGCTTACCTATTTTACGCGCCCATATTCGTAAGCATTATTGGATAGATATTAAACGTCTTAATGCTATTTATCGTTATAAAGGTGAAGAATACGGCAAAGAAGCTATTAACCAATTTAATATATATGTAGATTCACTTCCTTATTATGAATTAGATAAATGGTTGCCAAAAAAAGGTGGTTATTTAGCAGGTAATGTCGGGCCATCACAGTTAGATACTCGTTTCTTTTCTTTAGGAAATTTGATGGCAATTATTTGCGATTTAGCAACTGAAGAGCAATCACAAGCCATTATGACTCTTATTGAAAAGAGATGGGAAGATTTAGTAGGGAATATGCCGATGAAAATTACTTTTCCCGCATTAGAAAATGAAGAATATAGACTGATCACTGGATGCGATCCGAAAAATATTCCTTGGTCTTATCATAATGGTGGAAGTTGGCCAGTTTTAATGTGGATGTTAGCAGCAGCAGCGATTAAAACAAATAGAGTATGTATTGCCGAAAGAGCAATTAGTGTTGCTCAATTACGTCTTCAAGAAGATGAATGGCCAGAATATTATGATGGTAAGCGGGGAAGATTAATTGGTAAGCAAGCCAGAAAATATCAAACTTGGACAATTGCCGGATTACTCTTAGCAAAAGAAATGATTAAAGAACCATCTAATTTATCTTTGGTCAATTTTGAGCCATTTACTATAGAAGAAGCTTCTAGAGCTTGCGAATTTGAAATTGATAGCTTTGATGCTTAATTTTCTTTCAAGTTTCAAGTTGAAATTTATGTTAATAATCTCTCTCGCAGATGTAAAGTAAAGTGAGGGGGATTCTTTTTTATATGTCAAAGGTCAAAGGTGGGGAGTTAGGAGTGAGGAGTGAAGAGTTAGGAGTGAAGAGTTAGGAGTTAGGAGTAAGAAGTAAGAATTTATTACTTATTACTTAGCATCCCCCCATCC
>NZ_JADEWL010000022.1 GCF_015207665.1 Plectonema cf. radiosum LEGE 06105 | reverse complement strand
CCTCATCCGGGGTGATATTGAGCAAAACGTGGGGGTAATTCTAATCCTTGTAATTTGAGGTTTTGGATTCGGTATAAATATACTGTTCCGGTGAGGATATGGTAAGCAATATCAACGACGTGTCGATTTTGTGGTTGAGCAAGATAAGTGTCTTTTACCCAGTTGTTGAAAGCTCCCATTGCTGGACCACACCAAATTTGATAGTCGGTTTCTCTTCCTTGTTCTCCGGAGTTTGACCATCGGGAGGATAAACCCAGATACCACCGGAAAATTAATGCCATTTTGAATTTAGGATTTTTATTAGCTCTTTCTAACTTTTGGGGACTACGTTGTGATAAATATGTTTGAGTACTTTGCCAAACTGCATCCAAACTTTGACGAAACACTTGTTTCTCTACCTTTTCTCTTTCTACAACAGGGATATCCTCAATCGAATCATAACGCTGATAAAGTTCATATAATTTTTGCGATCGCATTCCAAAAAGTGTTCCCCGTTTAAGTACTTGCAATTTGACTCCCATTTCAAACATATCAGCGGCTGGTGCCATGATTACGTCTGTCATTTCCGCTTGTGCAAGCAATTTTTTGGTATATTCAGAGGTTCCTGCTTCTACACAAGATTGATTGATGGAACCTGTCACTATGTAAGCTGCACCCATCATCAAAGCTGCTAATGCTGATTGGGGAGTGGCTATTCCTCCAGCTACACCTATTCTTACGGGATATTTATATCTGTATTCACCCTGAATTTCATCCCTGAGTTCGAGTATAGAAGGCAACAAACAAACTAAAGGACGATTATCTGTATGTCCACCAGAATCTGCTTCAACGGTGATATCATCAGCCATGGGAACTTTTTGTGCTAAAGTTGCCTGTAGTTGGCTAATTAAGCCTTGATTGACCAGTTCTTCAAGTATTTTGGATGGTGCAGGAGCAAGGAATTTACTCGCTACTTCTTTGCGGGAAACTTTGGCAATTACTTTGTGATTAATTTCAATTTGATTATTACTATTCAGACTTAATCCAGCGGCACGATAATAAACGATTGCGGGGGTTAAATCCAGGAAAGCGGAGGCTTCAACGGTTTTAACTCCATATTGTATATACAAGTCTACTGTACCCCGTTCCATTGCCGGTTCGCTGGGACTATGGAGGAGGTTAAAAGCATATGGTCCTTGTGGTAAAGCTTGTTGAATAGTCTTGATTGCAGTTTCGATACGTTCGGGACTCAACCCACCAGCACCAAAGGAACTGAGAATTCCGGCTTTTCCAAAAGCAATGACTAATTCTTCGGAAGCAATCCCACCAGCCATTGCACCTGCGGTATAAGCGTATTTTACTTTATGGAATTCAATAAAGTTTCTGTCCCCTAATTGTTCCATTGTTAGAGGTGGTAGTGCCATGAGTAATTCTAATTGTTCTGTTGGATGAAATTGATTGGTAAATCCAATTTTTCCATTGACTCTCACAACGTAACAAGGTTTATTTAAAGTTAATAATTTACTTTTAATTCCTGTTTCATCAAAGACAATATCTTGATGACTATTTGTCAGTAAATTAGTCGGTTGTGAATGATGTCCATTTTTTTCCGGAGCTATATTGATGCTAGTCATATGGTAATGGGTAATTGGTAATTGGTAATGGGGAATTGGTAATTGGTAATTGGTAATTGGTAATGGAGAATTGTTAACTGATAACTGTTTACTGATAACTGTCCACTGTCAACTGAAACTCAACCATTTTTACCATTTGTGCAAATGATGATTGTCTGTTTTTTAAAAAAGCTAGATGAGCTTGGCTATTTTGTTGATTAGCTTCACTGATTTTTCGGGAATTAGATTGAATAAATTTTGATGTTTTATCATTTGCTAATGTTGAATTTATTGTTTTTATGGAATTTATTGGATTTATTTGTTTATTAAGACTAATACTCTGGTGATTTACTGTTTGAGGAAATACTTTAATATCTTGATATTCTGGTACATTTAATATTTGTGTATTTCCACCGTGAAAATTTACAGATGTATACCATTCTTCCATAGTAAATTTACTCCAATAACGTGAAGATAAAGTAACCATTACTTCCTGATATTGATTTTGAATTTTGCTCAAATCAACCTTATTTTTCATCTCCTTATCACTAATAGGAGTTGCTCCCCG
Organism: Plectonema cf. radiosum LEGE 06105; assembly: GCF_015207665.1. Taxonomy (GTDB): domain Bacteria; phylum Cyanobacteriota; class Cyanobacteriia; order Cyanobacteriales; family Nostocaceae; genus Rivularia; species Rivularia radiosa_A. The sequence continues at coordinate 72,979 of NZ_JADEWL010000022.1, read as the reverse complement.
TGATGTTTCTAAATATATTTTTTCCGGCTGTTGCTGTTCGTATAAAGCCGATAATGATAAAGAAACTCGATGAGAAAAAAGTTGAGCTAAACCTCTAACTAATGTTGTATGTTCCGGAACTCCGCGACGATTGAGAAATATTGTGGTATGTTCTCGTTGTTTAAGATTTTCACTAATCCACCGTGAACAAGCGTTTCCAGCCCCTACTTCTACAAAAATTTTCGCACCTGAATCATATACACGATTTATTAATTGAGGAAAATCAAACTGTTGACACAACACTTTGGCAATACTATGACTCATAACCTCACTATCAAGGTTAAGCTGTCCGTAATTTGATGCTGAATAAAAATCTATCTCTGGTTGGTTGTTAATAGATAGGGTGTGTAGTTTTACAAGTTCATCGTATTCGGAAGCCATTGCTTCACAGTGGATGACATGATTAAAAGGTGCCGGAATCGCATTACATCCAATTGCTTTAATTACTCTCTGACAAGCTGCTATCTCCCCAGCAATCACCATTTCTTGCGCTGTATTAATCTGAGTTAAATAAACCCTTGGCTCTTTTTTCAGTTGTTCTTTAACTTGGGAAACATCAGCCATTAACACGTAGTTACCCCAAAATTCTCCTTTAATTTTTTCTTGTGTTAATCCCCAATATTCCCGTACCGCATTTTTATCACCTGATAATCTTGTGGTAAATAGTTCCGAGGAATTCAAACTGTTGCTAGTTTGGTTAAAACCAGTCCAAATTCCTTGGGCGATCGCCATACTAACTTCACCCAAACTGTAACCAAAACAAGATTGAGGTTGTAGTGCAAAATAATCTTTGAGAATAGCACTCATCAATGCCGCAAAACCAACTTCGGATTCCAACATCGACAAGGGATTATCTATTAACTGCTGTTCTACAACCTCTAATTGTCTTTTAGTCAAAGCGGTTAAGCTACGGGGATAAAGAAGTTTTTCGATATTAGCTACACGATTGTACAAATTTTCAATGACTGGAGAATCCCAAATTTTGGGAAATAAGCGGAATAAATTCCGAGCTATTCCGATATAGGAACTGTAAGCACCGGGATACACAAAAGCTACTTTACCTTTTTTCCCTAATGGTTTAGCAGTGAAGTAGCTACCTACAGGAGTTTTCCATTCTCCCCCAGTTTCAAAGGCATTCTTAACACCTTTGAGAGCGCTTTTTATTTCTCGTTGCAATTCATTGTGATTGCGTCCGATAATCGCTACAGCATAAGCTGCATTTTTATGTTGTTGATAATATCTATAAGTTTGTGCTGCGGCAATATTAAGAGAATCGCTCTGTGATATTGTTTTTTCTAGTTGTTGAATTTGTTCTAATAAATTAGAAGATTCATCCGCAGCTAAGGGAAATAAATAATAAGGTATTTGCGACAAATATCTACTGTCGCGTTGTTGATATGGTGCTTCTGATAAAATTAAATGAGCTACATTATCGTTATTTAAATTATTAATAGCAGCAATTCTTTTACTAGTTTCTGTTGATAAAAACCAGGGTTTTGATTGATTATCAACATAAAAAGGACTGTTTTCCCATAGTTCGGGATATTTAGGATTAGACCATTTAGGTACGGGGGGAATATAGCGATAGTATAGGCATAAAACAGTTTTGATAACACTTTCAATTTCTGATATTGAGCTATTATCGATATTATCTTTGACGCTACCTACTGCACAATTTAATTTTACTCCACTTTGATAAGCTGTAACTAATCCTTGAATTTCTAACTTTTTTGGTTCTAAAATACTATTACTACAAATTTCTAAATAACCAATATCTTCAGGTTTCACTCCAGCAATGTTAAAAGTTTGCTGACAAGTTTGGGTAATTCTTTGTGCGGTTGGGGAAGTATTTTGAGATATAGTTAATGCATCAATTATGGCATAAATAGGTTGATGTTTTTTCTGAGCATCAGCATACAATTTTAAGGCTAATGCAGCAGTATGAGAAATAATCACAACTGTGTCTACTTCTCTAATGATAAGTAGTTTTTGTGCCATTTTTATGGCGTTAAATACAGTTTTTGATGTTGCGGTATGAGTAAAGGGAAGATTACTAAGTTCTGTTTGTGAAATATTTTGGTCGGGGGTGATTATTACTGCTATTTTATTATTTGTATCTATTTGGGCATTTTTGGCTATTTCAATTATTTTTAAGTTGGTTTGGGAAGAAATATTATATTGTTTTCCTTCATAAATATTGCGTTCAAAGTTATCTAGTTCTTTGGATGAGTTACTGTTGATGTTGATACCAGTTATGGCTATTTTGTGATTTTGGTGATTTATATTTACCATGGATTTTTCGTCTAGTTTTCTATATGTTTATTTCCTAACGGCAGAGAAAAGATAACTGATAACTGTTAACTGATAACTGTTAACTGATTAAATATTGTTGCTTTTGCTTGTTGCATTTTGTTGTATATTTTTCCTTGGTTATCATGAGCGATGATTTCGGCTGTTGCTGTTGTTTCGGTTTTGGTTTTGATTTGACAGGTAATATAAAATGTTTGGTCAAAGGGGATAGAAGCAAATTGTTCGTAATTAACTATTTCTGAAGGTAAGCAACCACATTGATGGAAGTTTTGTACCCATAGCCAAAGTGAATGTATTTCTACGTCAATGATGTAAGGGTTGAAGGTTTGGACGGGAAATTGTCCTTGTTTTTCTAGGTCTATAGTTGGTAGTTTACATTGAATAGTGATTTTTTCGGAGTTGATATTTAAAACTTTTTCTACTCCTTGAAAACACGCACCGTGAAATAAGCTTGCTCCTCCTTGTTGATATATTTCTGTTTTAGATGTAAATTTTGCACTATTTACTGTTAAATCTAATGATTCGTACAGTGGACGTTGAATGATTTGCTGTTTAAGTGTGATTCTAGTGCTAAAGTGATAACGGGTTTTACCTTGTTGATTTTGACTCGATATTTTGGCATCAATTATAATTTCATTACCATTATTTTTAGCTGTTTCTTGTAAGTCTAAAATATATTCTTCTGCTAAATCATCATTAAATACAATTCCTTTTAAAACTTTGTAGTTTTGACAGCTAAAAAATTTATATCCTGGATAAAGTTGTTCACAGGTATTTGTAATCCAATTAATTGCACAAGTTGCTGGCAAAACTGGATAACCTGCAATTGCATGGTCGTGTAAAAATGGATTATCTTTTAAGTTTAAATGACGACGGATACGAATTTTTTGTAATTCTGAATTTAAAGCAACAGGAAGAGGTGTTAGGGGAGAACCGATGATTACTTGTACTTCTTTATTTTCAGTTACAAGTTCTTCAACTAACATTTGTGTCCCGACTTCCACGGGAATTGTCTTGATATTACGTCTCTCAAATGCTTGTTTGAGTTCTGAACTCACCATACCACTATCCCAAGGTCCCCAATTAATTGCAACTACATGACAATCGGGATATTTTTGTTTCATTGAATAAGCTGTTTTATTCAAAGTTTCATTCGCAATTGCATAATCTGTTTGTCCCGCATTTCCATAAAATCCCACCACCGAGGAAAATAAAATCAAGGAATCTAATTGACTCGGAGATATACAATTTAGTAAATTATTTAATCCTTTAACTTTGGGATTATAAACTCGATCAAAATCCGATTCCGTTTTCTTTTCAATCGGTTTATCTGCTAAATTACCAGCACCGTGAATGATTGCAGTTATTTTACCTAACCTTTGTTGAACTTCAGTTAATTTTTGTTGCAATGCATTTTCATCGCTAACATCAACACTGATATATTCAGCTTCTCCTCCCGCTTGTTGAATAGCTGTGATAGTTTGTTCAATTTCCCGTTGAGAAGCAATTGCTTGATACTTTTGCTGTACCATCATTGGCTTTGGTTTCTCACCCTCAGCCAAAAGTTGTTCCAATATTCGCCGTTTTAACTCTACTTCCGAACTACATTCTCGCACCCAATCCGGTTCCGGAATATTATCATCTAATGGCGATCGCCCTAATAAAACAAATTTACATTTATACTGTTGCGCTACTTTAATAGCCGATTTAGCAGTGATTCCTTTACCACCACCAGTTATTAGACAAACTGTATTTTGATTAATCATGATTATCAGTTGACAGTGGACAGTTGACAGTTATCAATTCTCAACTCCTAACTCCTAACTCCTCACTCATAACTCCTCACTCCTAACTCCTAACTCCTAACTCCTAACTTATGAGTGTCATTCTTCCTCGTGTACCATACCCTACCTCAGAAATTAAACGATTCGGGTCGTGAAATTCGGCAAGAATATGTTGTGTTGCAATGGTAGTATCGAAATCGGGATTCAAATCTATTGCTCTACAAAAAACCGATTGCCATTCCCATCGCAAAGATTTAGTTAAACCAAATAATCCCCCTGTAATTGCACTAAGTTGATTTTTCCCGGAACAACCTAATTCACCATCTAAACGAGTCACTGTCATAAAACAACTACGTCCCAATTTTCCCGCTTGAGTCAGTGAAGTTTTGAGATGTTTTGCAAGCAAAAACACTTGTTTGATAATTGCTGTTTCTGCTTGATGAACAGGATGTAAATGTATAAAAGCAGCAATTTCTCCATAATTTAGTTTAATTGTAGTCAATTGTGTTTTTATTTCTTCATCGCTACCATTTTCTAAAGTTATCCGCTCAATACCCAATGGTAATGATGATTTTACTGATTGAGGAAAATTCATAACTACTACCATCAAACCTTTATCTTTGAGAGTTTGAGCTAATTTACCAGTAAGTTGAGAACCATCATCAGTTAACAAACAAATATGTCCTACTGGTAAATCAAATTCCAATTTATCCGGCTTTGGTAGAAACTGTTGTTTTACCTTTGCTCGACTAATATGATGCTTTGGTTTGATTGGTTTGAATTGGGGTTGCTTTTTTTTTTCAGTCTCTGTTGTCAGAGACTGCATATAATCTACAATTTGTCCAAGGGTTCGCAGTTCTATTTCTGCCATTTCTTCGAGATTCGGTTGTGGTAAATCGGGTAATTGTTCTTGCAATCCACCAATTATCTCAACTCGTTTAATTGAATCAATTCCCAAGTCTGCCTCAATATCCATCTCTAAGTCAAGCATTTCCCCCGGATAACCAGTTTTTTCACTCACTACCATCAGTAAAGTTTTACTAAGAGTATCCTTCTCAATTACCGATAACTGTTTTGTATCGTTAATCTGAACCTCTGTTTTATTGTTTAAAACCCCGTTATCCAAGAAAGGAGTTTCTAACTGCTCCCTACTCCCTACTCCCTCTTTCAAACCCTGCATATAATCTACAATTTGACCAATAGTACGCAATTCTACCTCTGCCATTTCTTCCAGATTTGGTTGTGGTAAATTGGGTAATTGTTCTTGTAATCCACCGATAATCTCAACCCTTTTAATCGAATCAATTCCCAAATCTGCTTCAATATCCATCTCTAATTCCAGCATTTCCAATGGATACCCAGTTTTATCGCTGACGACACTTAGTAGAGTCTTACTCAAAGTATCGATATTGATTGCTAAGGATTTTTCTGGTATATTTTCAGTTTTATCTACAATCCCATTGTTTTTGTCTCTATGGTGTATTTTCGAGCCATTTTGATTAACTTCTACAGCAGCTACAGCAACAGGTATCGATTGCTCAATGATAACCTGTTCTCTTCGATTTTTCTCCGTGTTTACACCATCTAAAACCACGTTTTTATGTCTTTTATAACACTCTATTTCATCACCTTTTAAAAGATGTGAATAACCTTGCTGGGTTAACTCAAAGAAATTTTGTGTCGATTCAACCTGTGCTTGTAAATATTTTTGATGCAGGTGCAGGGTATCAGCTTGATGGTTATGAACCCTGATCATACTCCTTTCCACACTGGCAATAATTTGTTCTACAGGTTGACTTTTTCCCGACTGAACAATATTAGAAAATAAACTACTCTGCTGCTGCATCAGTTGAAAAACACTTTGTACATATTCCTTCTGATTATCCAAATATTGCCCGTGAACTTCCAGAGTTTGACTTTGAGCTTGACTAAATTGTTCAATACTAGATTCTAAACAAACAATACTCCTATCCCGTTCTAAAATTACCATTCTCTCTTCATCTCTTTCCTCTGTGTTCTCTGCGTCTGGGGCGTTTTTATTTCCGTAATCTTCTAACGGCAAGGGAGTAACTCGTTGTTTTCCTACTAACGACTGTTGAGATTCAGATTGCTTACCATTACTCCAGGGTTCAAACTCATTAACAATTGCCGTTACTGAATGTCCGTTTTGTAAATAGGAAGAATCATTCATCAGAGCGATCGCCTTTTCTCCTAACAATTTTTCTTTTGAAGGTTGTTTATATCCGTTGCCGTTTAATACTTGAGTACTAGCTGTAACTAAATTCCCATTTTGTTGCCCATTTGATAAATTTTGCGTAAATACCGCTTTAGTTTTATCAGAAACGTAATTAAAACTACCCAATTTTACATTTAAAGCTGGATTAGATTTAACTTCTGGTAGCTTCAAATCTAACTGATGAGGATCGAGATTCGTTAACGGTAAACCAGCTACGCGCAACTGTACTACAGCTTCTCGAAGTTGATAGTCGCTATCTTTTTGACGGCTACCATTAACGGCGATCGCCATATGTGGACGGGAACCTAAAATCTCATGTACTAAGTTAGTTAATATACTTCTAGGACCAAATTCAACAAAACAATAACCACCTTGATTGTAAATATTTTCAATTTCTTGCTCAAACAGCACCGATTGACCGATATGAGCTTGCAAATTTCTTCTAATAGCTTCAGATTCTTGAGGATAAAGTGTAGCAGTAGTATTAGTAAAAACAGGAATTTTAGGACTATTAAAAGTCACCTTACTAACCGCTTGAGCAAAAGGTTTTTGAGCATAGCTAATCAGTGGAGTATGAAAAGCACCAGAAACAGGTAAGTTCATAGCGGAAAAACCCTTATCGATCAAAACCTGCTGTAACTGATTAACTTTATCAGTAGTACCGGCTAAAACTACCTGCTCAGGAGAATTACAATTAGCAACTCGGACTTGGGGAAAATCCTTTAATATTGCTTTAACTTCTCCCACATTACCCTTAACCGCAACCATCGCTCCCGTATCCCGATCAAAATCGTCGGGTTTTGCCATTGCTTGTCCGCGCTGCTTAACCAAGTAAAAATAATCCTCATCACTGAATACGGACGCAGCCCATAAAGCAGTCAGTTCACCAAAACTATGTCCAGCAACAATATCCGGTTTAAATCCAGCTTGTTGCAATATTTTATATAATCCGACACTAAATGCACCAATTGCCGGTTGAGATACCTCAGTTTGCTGCAAAACCTTGGCTTGTAAATGTCTTTGATTCGTATCAAACACCGGAGGAGGAAATACTTTCTCGGAAATGGGTGATAAACCAGCTTCCTCAAACAAACTATCAACTTGATGATAAGTTTGCTGTAATAAGGGAAAATTGATTACTAATTCCCTTCCCATCTCTAAATACTGAGAACCTTGACCGGAAAATAAAGCTACTACCTTACCCTGCAACTCCATTCCCTGCTTACGGTAATATAATCCTTGGGGGTGCTGCCAATTTTGCGCTTCCGGTTGCTTTTTCAACCAATCTATGCATATTTGCAACTTCTTGATTGTCTCAGTTACAGAGTTAGCAACAAATCCCAATCTAGCTGCTGCGATCGGTAAACAAGCCGATTTACTTTGATTAACTAACTCTTTGTAATATTCTTCCTTCTGATCCGACTGTAATTTGAAGATAGCAGATTCACATTCGGCGAATAACTGTTCCGGTGTCGGTGCAAACAACAATAACTCTTGAGGAGTACGGTGGATGCGATACACTTTATCCTGAGTGTGATATTCTTCCAAGACAATATGAAAGTTAGTACCACCAAAACCAAAAGAACTCACACCAGCACGTCGGGGTGTCTTCCCTACTTGTAACCAAGGACGAGTTTGGGTATTTAAATAAAACGGTGAAGACTCAATTTCTAACTTAGGATTTGGTTGATTAACATTAATCGTCGGCGGTAAAACCTTATGATGCAAAGCCAAAGCCGTTTTAATTAAACTTGCGGCTCCCGCAGCGGCTTTAGTGTGTCCAATCTGAGATTTCACACTGCCCAAAGCAATAGATTGAGAAAAATTATCCTGACTAAATACAGCCTTCAAAGCGGCAAATTCCGCCGGGTCTCCCGCCATTGTTCCCGTACCGTGTGCTTCAATTAAACCAACAGTTTGCGGCGTAAATCCAGCTTCTTGATATGCTCGTTCCAAAGCCTTCATCTGACCTTCGGCACGGGGTGCATAAATACTTTTATGTCTTCCATCACTGGAAGTTCCCACACCTTTAATTACCGCATATATTCGATCGTTATCTCGCTCGGCATCTTCTAACCGTTTGAGTACCAACATTCCGATACCTTCACCCAACATCATCCCATCTGATTCTGCATCAAAAGGTTTGACATTTTCGCTAGGTGAAACAGCCGGGGTTTTGCTGAAACACATATAGGCAACAATCGAGTTATCGGTGTCAACTCCACCTGTGAGCATCATATCGGCACGATACTCAACTAATTCACTAATTGCCATTGATAACGCACTCAACGAACTCGCACAAGCAGCATCAACAACACAGTTAGTTCCCCCCAAATCAAAGCGATTAGCGATTCTGCCAGCGACAATATTCGCTAGCATTCCTGGGAAAGCATTAGTATCCCAATTAATATAAGCGCTTTTAATTTTTTCAATAATATTTTGTATATCTTTGTCAGATAAACCGCTGCTTTTGAGAACTTTTTCCCATACCGGATACTGCAACCTAGCAGCCAAAGGCATAGTCAGTTGTCTTGCTAATGCTACCCCCAAAATTACCCCAGTGCGATCGTGATTAAACCCACTTTCCGAATCATAACCCGCATCACAAAACGCTTGTTTGGCTACAACTAACCCTAATAATTGAGAAATATCTGTAACTTCCAATTGATTTGGAGGTAGTCCGAATTCCATGGGATTAAAGTCAACTTCGGGAATAAATCCACCTCTTTTACAATAAGTTTTATCAGGTATTTTCGGGTCGGGATGATAATAATCTTCAACACTCCACCGCGACGCAGGAACATCAGTTATACAGTCTACACCGGCAATAATTGTTTCCCAATATTCTTGTAAATTCTTAGCTTGAGGGAATAGTGAACCCATGCCGATAATTGCGATGGGAGTTTGTTGCAATTGTTTATTAGTTCGATTGATTTCCACAGAGCGTTCAGAAGTCATTTTTTTTACCTTTATTAGCTCTATTAATGCTTGTTCGCAGTCATCTATTTCCTTGTGAAACTGAATCAAAGCAGTTCCAATGTTATTAGTTATCATTGGGCATGAAGAAAATTCAATACCTTGAAAAAATATTAAATTGTCAAAACATTTGTTAAGGATAAGAAACAAACATAATCAGAATAAAAATTTAAAATAGTAAAGAACTATTTTTTAACTAACTAGCCGTCAAAATCTTACGGGTAAGCCCATGATAATTTTCATTCCTGATTTTTACTGTACTTAATGGTATACGAAATTGCTGGTTAACAGTAGTAATAAACCTTTATACAACATGAATTCAAGTCACTTATTCCGTGTAGTTAATATCGAGTAGCACGAATATGCTACTCCCTAAGCAATAATCTTAGATATGAATTGAGATACTTTATAAAAGTTGAGTCTTTTGGGAGATGATTAATTATTATTGAACCATGACAAACCTAATATATTTCTATCCTCGGATAGATAGTTATACTCAAACTGAAAATAGATACTGTTGATTATCCAGATTTATATCAACCGATGACAGTGAAAGTTTGACTTCTGAATTGAAAATGCAATTCATATGCAATAATGGAGTAAAAAATAATGTCTAACATCCTAATTAATAAGTCGTAAATATTGAACCCACAAACGACAATATTCATTTTGATTGATAAAAATTAGAAATAATTAGCGTTGATCAACATACCCTACCTCAGCGAGTTCCTATTTCAGACAAAATTATCAGCGATTGTAACGTAGGATTATCAGGTGATGCAGGTAGAAAGTTTATTAAACAACAATCAACAACGTCCTCGCTGTGTAATAGATCCAGTGCTTGCCCTATCGCCCTCCGGACTACTCCTATATAAAAACTTAGGAAAAGTAATGGAATTGTGGGTAGTGCGAGAACTCTGGTACATTCTCGACAATCTCAATCTTTATTTAAACCGACCAGAATTAGTATTTCCGAGAACTAATACCTTAGAAAACAATTTATTTGAGAAGCCTGCTTGTTTGGAAGAAAAGGTTTGGTCGCTTAAAGAATGGGAAAAGGTAAGGGGGGGAAAGGACTTAAGTAGATTAAATTTATTTTGGCTTGGAGATAGTCTACGAGAATCATTAATTCCTAGAGATAGAGAACCAGAAATCTTTTTTCATTGGGAAACTTTAGCACGTTCTTTGGATGCTCAAATTAATCTGCTTCCATCAGCAAATGATGTTTTAACTTTAGCTTTTCGAGATGCTGTAGCGCTTAGTGTAAGTTTGGGTTCTGCTTTTATTTTGACTTATCAGTTACCTAGTGATTTTGCAAATAATAATCCTCCAGATATATGTAAAGCTTTATCAAGTTGGGGTATACCTTGTAAATATTTGACAACAAAAGACCCGATTGTTGCTCTGGAATCTGAATATTTACGACAATTATTTATTAGTGCTGGATTAGCTAAAATTTTCTGGGCTGATATACATATTGTTGTTCTACATTTGGTAGTTGCTTCGGCTGCGACGGAAACTATATCTAGAACAAATCTGGTAACTAATACAAATTTATCATTGAAAGATGAAATACAAGATTTGAAAACAGAAAATTACCTTTGGACAAATATGCAAGGGTTCTGGTATCAAATCTAGTAGTTATTAATAACCTATGTAGTTTAGTCTTGATTTATATATATTATGAATAATTTATTAGACCCCAATAAAGCTTGTCTCCAAGCACTAGCACAATCAAATGGATTAGGAATTTTAGGTGAATTTTGTCTACAAGATGCTAAATATATGATTGTTTGGTTTGGCATAAATTCAAATGATTATGCACAACATGATTTAATTCCACCAGAGGAGGCTGATTACTATTCCGTTGTGGGAAGGATTGAGATTAAAGACCAATATTGTTTAATAATGAAGGCTAAAGATGCAATTCAAATCTCAAAATCCACTGTATCAGATTTATTGACTGCAAGAGAATTACAGATTGCTGCTTTTGTTGCCCTAGGTTATTCTAATAAACAAATTGCCAATCGATTGCAAATTAGTGAGTGGACTGTTTCAACTCACTTACGTCGAACTTTTATTAAACTTGGTGTTGATAGTCGTGCTGCGATGGTTTATCGTTGTGCGCCGCTGATTAATTTTATCTTACAAACAGAAATTTAAAGGTTTAAGATTAGAGGTTAAAGGTTAAAGGTTAGAGGTTAAAGGTTAGAGGTTAGAGGTTAGAGGTTAAAGGTTCAAATTACCCATTACCCATTACCCATTACCAATTACCAATTACCAATTACCAATTACCAATTACCCATTACCCATTACCAATTACCATTTGATAGTAAACACATTAGAGAACGCATATGCCATAAGTCTTTACCGGGCCAGAAGGTAGCACCTTTACCGTATTCGTTGTTAGAACACAATTGTGTGATTTCGTCTCCAAGCTTTTCAGTGGAGTTATGAACCAAAACGTGTACGGGTTCAGCACCCAATTCCATCAAGAATCTGGTTACACCATATACTAAGTCGGGGTCGCCGTAGATAGCAAAACGCTTACCATGCAACCAAGCGTGGGAGTCAGTCATAGCATCAACTGCACGACCGCGCTCTTCTTCTAATTCTTCAGGGATGGGCTTACCAGTCATTTCGCTGAGTTTCATTAACAACTCATCGGTACCAGTAATACCCCAAGGGCTAACAACATCTGTTTTCTGTTTCCACTCTTTCTCAATATATTCGCGAGTCTTAGTGGTAGAGTGTCTTTGCAAACAGAGTGTACCTTCAGCATTAATTGAATCAGCAGCATCTTCCAATTTAGTACCCTTGGTGTACATATGGAATTCGCCGTCGTTGGGTGAATCAACGTAATCGGAGTTGTCAGCCAACAAAGTGTAGTCGATACCCATCAAGTTAGCAATCCGCTTAACTTCGCGCAAGTTACCAACATAAGTATCAAAACCGGGGATGATATTGATTTTGCCATTGGTTTTATCTTTCTTCTTACCTTCAGTAAGATTCAAAAGAATACCCTTTAGCATATTATCGTAGCCGGTAATATGAGAACCTACGAAACTGGGGGTATGAGCGAAAGGAATGGGTAAATCTTCAGGAATGCCACCTTCGTTTTTAGCATTACCGATAAATGAACCCAAGTCGTCACCAATTACCTCAGCCATACAGGTAGTGGAAACGGCAATCATTTTAGGATTGTACAGCTTGTAAGCGTTGGTCAAGCCATCAATCATGTTCTTCAAACCACCGAATACCGCAGCATCTTCAGTCATAGAGGAAGAAACAGCAGAGAACGGCTCTTTAAAGTGACGAGTTAAGTGAGTACGGAAGTATGCTACACAACCCTGTGAACCTTGCACAAAAAACAAGATAATTAAAATATTTGCATATCAAAGCTTTCAATTATCATCGGCTAATTATTGACTAACTTTTGACTAAGATTGCTAGCTTAACAAACATAAATATCAGATGAAACAATAATTTTAATTACTTTTATTGACTACTTATTTACTAATTTCTAATCAAAAAATAATTTAAGTTAAAAAGATAATTTTTTTACAGAAATAAGTATAAGTTTGTAGTACATTGGTTAATTTACTGTTAATTTAGTATTTAAATCTGAGTTTCAAGCTTAATTCTTGCTACCTCAAGTTTTAACTCAGCTATTTCTTTGCGTAACCTTGTATTTTCATCTTTCAACGTTTCTACTTGATTTATTTCTTTAAATTTTTGTTCAAAAGCTAGTCGTCTATTTTCTAAGCCAAAATGACGTTGATAAGTTTTAGTATGCTCATCAACTGTGTGTCCTAAGTTATCGGCACTAACTTTTAATGGTATTCCTTGTAAATGCGCTCTAATCGCGCAAGCGTGTCTTAAATCATAAGGAACAAAACTCAATTTAGATGCTAAAAAATACTTAGAAACAATACTTACCTTATCAGTAAGTTGCCTTTCATTTTTCCAGCTACAAAAAAGTTTTAAAGCTTGACATCCATCTATATCATTTTTTAAATCGAACAATTCTATCCAATCAGGTACAAATGGGAACACTTCCCTGTATCCAGTTTTATTTGATTCATGAACTTTAAAAGTGTTGTGTTTATTTTCAAGTGACATTAACCAATCCAAATCCGGTTTATTTATGACTTCTCTTGGACGTAAGCCATATATTGCCAGTAATTTGTATATGAATTGCATAGCTTTATTTTTTGGGATTGTACTAGCTCCGTATCTTGATATTTTTGTAATCCTGTCATTAAGCAGTGATAAAGATTCTACTATGATTCGATCGCTAGGAATATTTCTTGTTTTGGGAACTTGCTTTAATTTTAGATCGTTAAATTTAAACTCTAGCCCTAACTCTTTGCAGATATAATCACAAGCGCGTATTGTTTTATTGCGTGTATATGGTTCATCAACTGAAAGTATACTTTTTCTTAAATTTTCTAAATTTATGATTTCATCATTGATTAAACTTTTATGAAATGAATACCTAAGACTATGAAACGAATGCTCACTTTTCATATTCCTTTTTCTTTTTTCAAAATATCTACTTTCTAATTGATTATAAAATTCCCTAAAAGTAATATTTTGATTTTTTGTTGCTTGACTACCTAAGTACTTATCATTCCAAACAAAAATTTTTCTAGCTATGAGTCTACCTAGCTCATAAGCTTCTTCCTCAGCAGTCTTTAAACCATCAAAATTAGCAGGTATTCCTAAGCTAATTTTATATTGCTTAGTGTTTTTACCATTAGCACTAGTATCGTCTGGCTTAATGGGTAAGGTTGCTCGTAGCTGAATAGCGTTGCCAGTTATCTCTAAACTAACTTTAGTCTTGCCATCCTTTAATCGTTGGTTGATTTGTACTAGTTTAACTTCTAGTTTCATTTGATAGTGTTTATTAGTTTCATCACTATGATGTTTTACCCCCCTATAGCTACCATCTGTTGTAGCAGGTGGATCGAAATCATTAAAAACGTGACCCTGTATGTCTTGTTTCATTGACTAAATATTTACTAATTTATGAAATGTTTTAGTTAAACAATTAGTAGAATAAGATTGTTTACAGGGAACAGTTTACGACATATTAGACTTGCAAATCAACCATAGGTACCTTGCACAAAAGGTAAAGTACCTTCAAAACCAGCAGCAGCGTAAATTGCTCCCAAGGGTTGACAACCTTTAGCAGGGTTAACCGTTAAAGCTTCACGAGCGAAGTTCTTTTCACGGTATTCCCAAGATTTAGTCCATTCTGCAACCTTTTTAACTTCTTCGGGGTCGTGTCCACCTTCAAACTTTTTCTTGTTCTCGAAAAGTTCCTGGTATTCTGGTTGGTGAAATAGCTCTACGTGGTCTTGAATTTTTTCGGGATTCTGTGGCATTATGTGTCTCCAAACTTACCGATTAGGTTCGTTGTTAGTAAATAAAAGTTAGTGGTGCGCGAAGATAAATTAAGAAATAGGGGGAATCTTTCCCCCGACCAATTCCTAATCCTTAAGCAGCAGCTTTAACAGTAGCGTTTGCTTTTTCTTTCTTCCAAGGAGTTCCAATTAATTTCCAGGAAGGATTGTTGATTGCTAAATCCATATCACGAGCGAAGATAGCGAAGCCATCATAACCGTGATAAGGACCGGAGTATGCTTTTTTATGGTTTAATGCTTTCAACGGCTAAATGTTCATTTTGAACAGTATTTTTCATCAAGTTTGTTTGGTGATAACACCATTATTTTTAGGCTAAATGTAGGCTAATACAAAGTACGATGCATAACCAGGGTCAAAACAAATATTAATCAGCCTTTGCAGACATGGAGCCACTTCCATCTACCGATCGCAGTTTTCTGGGTTCATGGCTGCAATTAAAGCAGCAAAAGGAACACATGAGAGCAGAAATATTACAGGAATTGCAACAGGTTAATCTGCGTTTGAAGTCTGCGAAAACAAAAGTCACAATTCGGGAATCTAATGGAAGTTTACAATTACGAGCGACATTACCAATTAAACCGGGAGACAAGGATATAAAGGGAACTGGGAGAAAACAATATAATCTCAGTTTGAATATTCCGGGGAATTTAGATGGTTTAAAAACAGCGGAGGAAGAGGCTTATGAATTAGGAAAGTTAATTGCTCGAAAAACCTTTGTCTGGAATGATAAATATTTAGGGAATGAGGCAATTAAAAAAGATTTTCAAACGATTGGTGAATTACTGCAAAAATTTGAAGAGGAATATTTTAAAACCCATAAACGCACCACAAAAAGCGAGCATACTTTTTATTATTACTTTACTCGAACTAAGCGATTTACTAATCCACAAGACTTAGCAACGGTTGAAAATTTAGTCAATTCAATTGAAAAAATCAACAAAGAATGGGCAAGATATAATGCTGCAAGAGCAATATCGGCATTTTGTAAAACATTCAAAATCAATATTGATTTATCGAAATATTCTAAAATGCCTGCACATAATTCCCGGAAGATACCGACGGATGTAGAGATATCTACGGGGTTTATTAAATTCGTAGATTACCTGAATATTAGAGGTAAACAAGTTAATAAAAATGTTCAAGATAGCTGGCAATTATGGCGTTGGACATATGGAATGTTAGCAGTTTTTGGTTTACGTCCCCGAGAGCTTTTTATTAATCCTAATATTGATTGGTGGTTGAGTGATGATAATACAGATATGACATGGAAAGTTGATCAAGATTGTAAAACTGGGGAGCGAACTGTATTGCCTTTATATAAACAATGGATTGTAGATTTTGATTTACGAAATCCCGAATATATAAAGATGCTAGTAGATGTAATTAATCAAAAAGATAAAAATAATCATGCACAAATAACGGCATTAATACAGCGAATTAGTTGGTGGTTTCGTAAAATCGGATTAGACTTCAAACCCTACGATTTACGTCATGCTTGGGCTATTCGGGCGCATATTTTGGGAATTCCCATCAAAGCCGCAGCAGATAATTTGGGACATAGTGTACAGGTACATACTCAAACTTATCAGCGCTGGTTTTCTTTGGATATGCGGAAGTTAGCAATTCATCAAGCTTTGAGTAAAAAGAGTGAAGTTGAGTTGGTTAAGGAAGAGAATCAAAGATTGAGGTTGGAGGTGGAGAAATTGAAGATGGAGAGGGTTTATCACAATAAATTTAATTTATCAATTTAATTCATTAATTTAATTTACGATGCTTACCACTCCGTGGCAATAAATCCTACTTCTTAGCGCGATCTGCTTGCCTTACTCGCTTCGCGATCGCAATATTCAACTTTACACATAACACCTTGACGGCAGGGATAATTGATGGGTAAATAAACTCGTGTAATGGAAAACCGTTAAGGAATCCTTAAATAGGAGTTAAATTATGGAACTCGTTGAACAACTCATCAGCAATTTAGGGGTACAGGAAGAGCAAGCGAAAGGAGGGGCTGGATTAATTTTAAAGCTTGCTCAAGATAAACTCGGAGGTGGAGAATTCGCAAAGGTTGCATCGGTTATTCCTGGTTTAGATACACTTTTAGGTGCTGCACCTAGTGAATCCGGTGGTGGTATGATGGGTGCTTTAGGTGGTATGGCTGCTGGGATGATGGGGGGTAATCAAGGTGCTGCTTTAGGAAATTTGATGAGTTTGGCTGGTGGCTTTTCACAGTTGGGAATGAATGGGGATATGGTAACAAAGTTTTTCCCAATAATTCTCAATTTTGTGCAGCAGAAAGGTGGAACTGAGATAGCAGGTATTTTATCGAAGGTTTTACAGTAACACCAATCATCGGTTATCTAACAATATTACTCAAATTAGATAATCTATTCGCAATTATCGGCTTCAATTCAGTTTGCGTTAATGCAATTACTCCCAAAATTCTCTAAGATTACCGATATAGTTTATTTTCCTTAGATGTTCCCTATTCCCTCAAATCGGTAATTTCCTGTTTTCAAGGGAATAATAATTAGTAATTTAGTAATTTAGTAAATAACATAAAACCAGAGGTAAGCCAATGAAAAAAATTGAAATTAATACGAAATGGGTTGAAATTCCTCATAATAATTTATTAATTGATGCTTATTTAGCACAACCAGCAGGTGAAGGGAATAGAAGTGCGGTTATCGTTTTTCAAGAAATTTTTGGGGTGAATAGGAATATTCGAGATATTACCGAACTAATTGCTAAACAAGGATATATCGCAATTGCGCCAGCAATGTTTCAACGAGTTGCTCCTGGTTTTGAGTATGGATTTAGTGCAGAAGATTGTGGTTACAGTTCAGAAGCTTATCGTCGGGGTATGGAATGTTATCAACAAGTAAAATATCAAGAAATATTCAGCGATATTCAAGCTACTATTACTTATTTGAAAAGTTTACCTAATATAAAAACTGATTCGATTGGTTGTATTGGTTTTTGTTTTGGTGGTCATGTGGCTTATATGGCTGCAACTTTACCCGATATCAAAGCGACTGCTTCATTTTATGGAGGTGGAATTACCACTTCTAGTTATGGTGAAGAAATTCCAACTTTAAATCGTACTTCTGAAATTAAAGGTACTATATATACTTTTTTTGGGACAAAAGATTCATTAATATCCCAAGAAGATAATCAGAAGATAGAGGCAGAATTGAAAAAACACAATATTAATCATCGTGTCTTTAGATATGATGCAGGGCATGGATTTTTTGCCGGATTTTTTGTCGATAAATATCCATTTTTAGCAGAAAATCCCAGTTATAATCCTCAAGCGGCTCCCGATGCTTGGAATCATGTTTTAGAGTTGTTTGATAATCAGCTTTAAATCTCATGTTAGGAGATAATTTGGTCATGGCTTTATCCTGTTTGTTGCAGAAAGTTTGTGGAATTGGTTTTGTCGTATTAATATTTTTTCCTATTGTTGCAACTCCTTTAGATACGGAAGATAATCGATTAAAAAACCGCAGAGACAAGCCACTGCGTTGGGCGGGTTCCCCGACTTGTAGCAAGTGGCGCGCGGAGAGCGCAGAGGAAAGAGAACAAGAAGTTAATGGTGGAAGTTTGATAGCACAATCTAAAATTAATTTTGGACGTGTTTTTAAAGAGTTTGGTGTTGAAGAAGGCTCAATTGTAATTTATGATGCGAGTAATAAGAGATTTTACGAACATAATTCTTCTCGTAATTCCAAAGCTTTCTTCCCCGCTTCTACGTTCAAGATTTTAAATACATTAATTGCTTTAGAAACGGGAGTTATTAAAGATGATGTTACTGTTTTAACTTGGGATGGTATTAAACGGGATATTGATGCATGGAACCAAGATACAAATCTTCGTCAAGCTTTTAAAAATTCTACAGTTTGGTTTTATCAAGTTTTAGCTCGTAAAGTTGGTAACGAGCGGATGCAAAATTTTGTGAATCAAGTAGGTTATGGTAATCAACAAATTGGTACGGTAGAAAATATAGATAAATTTTGGTTGGAAGGACTTTTAAAAATTACTCCTAAACAACAAATTGAGTTTTTAAATAAGGTTCATGATGGAAATTTACCATTTTCACAACGTAATTTGAATTTAGTCAAAGATATGATGATAGTCGAGCAAACCCCCGATTATACCTTACGAGGAAAAACAGGTTGGGTAACTAGTACAAATCCTAATATTGGTTGGTTTGTGGGATATTTGGAGCAGAATAATCAAGTATATTATTTTGCTACTAATATTGATATGCCAATAGTTAAATTAGCTCCTGCCCGAATTAAAATTACTCGTCGTTGTCTGGAAATGTTGGGATTATTTTGAATAAAAATATGTTTTTACCCATAAGTAAGTTAGGAAAACTCTACTAACTCATATCGTAAAACCCAACCTAAGTTTTTATCTATAATTTTATAGCTCTAATCTATCTGCAAGCAAATAGAAAATCGATTTGTATTTTTGGCTTGACTAATTTGGTTTGACTAATTCTATTTAATTTAATTATGGAAACTAATCATTTATTGAACAAAAAATGGCAATCTTTATCATTCTTTACACGAAGTTGCTGACTAACCGAGCAATGTCCTTTTTAATTTAATATTAGGGGAGGAAAACACAGGAAAATTTACCTCCCCTATAACTAAATTTAAACTTTAAACAAATTTCTGAGCTTGTTCAAATCGTTGATTAACTTCATCCCAGTTAATTGTATTCCACCAAGCTTCTAAATAATCATTACGGCGGTTTTGGTAATTAAGATAATAAGCGTGTTCCCAAACATCGTTACCCATGATGGGATATTTACCTTCACTAAAAGGGCTATCTTGGTTAGCGGTACTCATTACTTCCAATTTGCCATTTTTATTTCGCACCAACCAAGCCCAACCACTACCAAAACGTTTTGCACCAGCTTCGTTAAATTGATTTTTAAAGTCAATAAAACTACCAAAATTATCATTAATAGCAGTTGCGATCGCGCCGTTGGGTTCCCCGCCACCATTGGGTTTCATGATTTTCCAAAACATCGAGTGGTTCACATGACCGCCACCATTATTCCGTACTGTATTGCGAATATCTTGCGGTACAGCATTGAGATTAACCAATAATTCTTCGACGCTTTTTTGCTTCAACTCTGGATGTTTATTCAAAGCTGCATTCAAATTCTTCACATAAGCTGCATGATGTTTATCATGATGAAACTCCATTGTTCTGGCATCTATGTGGGGTTCCAAGGCTTTATAATCGTAAGGTAAAGGCGGTAACTTTACAGCATCCGAGCTATTTTGAGCAATTGTCGAAGTAGAAGATTTTTCATTCGCTAAAGCACTACTCTCCAAAGCAAATGTACTTACACCAACTCCGAGTAAATATAGAAAATGCCGACGTTTTAAAGTCATAAAGTGAACCCTAAGTAATTTATTCTTATTTTCCAAGATTTAGGGTACAAATTGAACTATTATCAGTTGACAGTTGACAGAGCGTTGTGTGGTGGGAGATTAAGATGGGAGCATATCAATAGATAGATTTAATGTAGCTAAATATTGCCAATTTGGTAGTATTGATCAAGTGGACGAATACAAGAAGAACTTATGGCAAAGCGTAAAAAAAGTAATCTCAACTGGATTAAGGAAACGCTTGAACTAAAGCCCGACCATCATTGGGAATCTCCACCGGAATATAAGATATTTGTCGCGGGTAGAGGGGCTGTTCGCTTCAATGTTCCTCACAATTGGCATTTTGAACCCAAAGAAAATTCGTTCAGGTTTTGCGATAAAAAACCGCCCGATGATGATTGCGGGTTGGAAGTATCTTACAATCATTTACCACCTAGAGACTGGAGTTTATTTCCCCTCAAGCGTACTTTAAAGAAGATAATTGAAGATGATACTCGCAATCCTTTTGAAGTTGGCGAAGTAATTACCGTCAAACGTCAAACTGCCAGAATAGTCTGGATTGAGATGAAATTTATCGATACTCAGGAAGAACCACGAGAAGCTTTTTCCCGGACTTGTATTGCGATTGGTTCAAATATTCAATGTTTAATTACCTATGAGTTTTGGGCTGACCAAGCTGAACAATTAACACCAGTATGGGATGAAGTGATGCGAAGTCTGACTTTAGGATTATACATCCGCGACCCCAGGAGTGGTTTGGCTTTTCCGGATTAAGTATAAAAAGACCCGGAATTCTAGACGTTTTCCGATATCAATTCCATACATTTGCTTGCAAGTTCATCAACTGTTGAGGTTGATTCGACATCAATATATATAAATCCCAGACGCTCAACCTCTTCCCTCATATGTTTATTGTAGAGTAGGGTACGGTCGATAAACTTTTGAATTAAATGCTTTTCATCTTCACTCACACGCTCAAAATTACTTTCACCCTTGATACGGTTTTGGAAGAATTGGTCGCTAGCGGTAAGCCAAATTGCTTTCACACCATTTTCCCTAACTAAATTCGCAACCAATGATGGATATAAGGCAGAACCTTCAATTACAAGACATTTCCTTGATAAATCAACTGCATGAGAACGAACAATAGCCTCTACCTGTGGCAACACATTTTTCTCGTAATGCGACAATACATCTAAAAAAAGAGCTTCGGTAGACAAAGTTTTATAATGCTGTGCTACGTATTCTCGAATAGCTTTATCTTTTGGTTTTACCCAAGGTCGTCCGGGATGACGAGCGAGTTTGTCCGTACAAAGATAATTCCAACCAAGCTTTGCTGTTTGATATTGTGCAAGAGTTGATTTGCCTACATGAGAAGAGCCACCAATTAAAATTACTGGTGTTTGTTTGAGCGATTTATTCATAAACCGGCAAAGAAGAATATTGGGGAGTTTTTAACCTGTACTAACTATAAAGCTATCTTCCTGATTAGATTTACTGCATTCAACTTCCACTGACGAATGAGTTTCAACCCAAAGTACGGCACCACAACTTAACGGTTTTTCTGGTCGATAAACGACTTCACAAGGACCATTTATCTTCACTGAAAAACCGTAAATATTCTGACCGCGATGTTTGACTGTAATTACGGGAACTAAATTTTGTTGTTTGAGATTTTGTTGAATTCTATGTCTATTCACATGAATTCTAGTTGTTGGAGGATTTCTCCTACACCATTTGGCTTTTGGACCGCGACTACCCCGACTAATAATCGGATTTCCTTCAAATAAGGGAATTATCCAATTTCTTCCAGCTTTATAAGCTCCTTTAACTCTACCTTCAGTAACTAAGTAGCGCATTCTAGAGCTTGAAATATTTAAAATTTCTGCCGCTTGACTAGTACTTACATACATGATGGAAAAACTATTGCGATCGCAATTTAGTTTATCAGTTCTGGTGGTACATTTTTCTTCCGAAGAGTAAATTTAAATCAGTTAACAGTGATATCACAGTTTCAGTCGAGGTTAAAAGACAATACAGTGAACAAAGTGGAGGCTATTTCCGTGAAAGTTAAATTGCGATCGCTCCCCTCCGGGGCACGTGCAATTAATATTTCTTCGATAATATTGGCTCTTGACGAACAAAGTTTTTGGATTGATAGTAGATTTAAGTCGGGAGAAGCCGGGTTTTTAGGATAAATATCTGTAGTAACAAAAAATTTTTGTAAAAACCCGACTTCTAACAAAGAGTAAAAATCAAATTTAACAGCAATAAAAACAGCGAACATCGAACTCAAATTAAATTAAAATTCCCGACCAGTTTTTGACCAATCGGGAATTTAAAACATTAATAAATTAGAACAAAAGTTCTATCTATATAAAAACCTACTTCTTAGCAAGAGCTTCACGTTCTTTAACTTCCTTAATCACGTCATCAGCGACATTCTTAGGACAAGGTGCATAATGATCGAATTCCATCGAGAACTGACCGCGACCGGAAGTCATGGTACGTAAATCGCCGATGTAACCAAACATCTCACTCAAAGGAACTTCTGCTTTGATGCGAACCCCTGTAGCACCGGGGTCTTGGGATTTAATCATTCCACGACGACGGTTCAAGTCACCAATTACATCACCAACGTGGTCGTCTGGTGTAAACACGTCCACATTCATGATTGGCTCAAGCAACTGAGGACCAGCTTTCGGTAGGGACTGACGATAACCAGATTTCGCGGCAATTTCAAAGGCGATCGCGCTGGAGTCAACTGGGTGATAAGCACCGTCAGTTAAGGTAAATTTGACATCTACCAAGGGGAATCCAGCTAAAACACCTTTATCAATACTGCTTTCAAAACCCTTTTGTACAGCGGGCCAAAATTCTCTAGGTACGTTACCACCAGTTACTTTTGACTCAAACTGGAAACCAGTACCGGGTTCACCGGGTTCAATAATATATTCAATCTTACCAAATTGACCGGAACCACCAGATTGCTTTTTATGGATGTAGGTATCTGTGATTTGTTTGGTAATCGATTCGCGGTATGCTACCTGGGGTTTACCAACTTCGACTTCAACACCGTGAGTCCGTCTGAGGATATCAACTTTAATATCTAAGTGAAGTTCTCCCATGCCTTTAATAATCATCTCACCGCTATCGGGGTCGGTTTCAACTTGGAAGGAGGGGTCTTCTTGAACCATTTTACTCAAAGCTAAACCTAACTTCTCCGCGCTTCCTTTCTTCGCAGGTGCTACCGCGATGGAAATTACGGGGTCAGGGAATACCATTGGTTCGAGGGTTGCGGGATTTTTCGGGTCGCACAAAGTATGTCCGGTTTGGACGTTCTTCATGCCCACAATCGCCACAATATCCCCAGCTTGAGCCGAGTCGATTTCTTCGCGGGAATTGGCGTGCATTTCCACAAGACGGCTGACACGCTCGGTTTTACCAGTAGCGGTGTTAAGTACACTCTCACCTTTTGATAAAGTACCCGAATATATCCGAGTAAAGGTCAAAGCACCAAAGCGGTCATCCATAATTTTGAATGCTAAGGCTCGCAATGGCTTTTCGGGGTCAACTGCGGCAAATTCGCCGGTTTCGTTACCTTCAAGGTCAACTTCTGGCTGAGGTTTAACTTCTGTGGGGTTGGGTAGATAATCAACAACAGCATTGAGTACTAATTGTACGCCCTTATTTTTAAAGGAAGAACCGCAGTAAGTAGGAAAGAATGCTAAATCTATAGTACCTTTACGAATACAGCGTTGTAGTTCCTCGACGGATACCTCTTCACCTTCGAGATATTTCTCCATCAAGCTATCGTCTTGCTCTACAGCCATTTCCACCAACTTTTCCCGCCAAGCTTCGATATCATCCTTCATCTCGGCTGGAGGTTCTTTTATTTCGTAATTCATTGGGTCGCCCGATTCATCCCACACCCATGCTTTACGAGTCAGCAAATCGACAACACCAACGAAATCACCTTCTGTTCCGATGGGTAAAACCATGACTAACGGCTTCGCAGCAAGCACAGTTTCCACTTGCTTGACAACTCGGTAGAAATCTGCTCCTATCCGGTCAAGTTTGTTAACGTAAATAATCCGGGCAACTTCCGAATCGTTAGCATAACGCCAATTGGTTTCCGATTGCGGTTCCACACCACCAGAGCCACAAAAAACACCGATTCCACCGTCGAGGACTTTCAAAGAACGATATACCTCAATCGTGAAATCAACGTGTCCTGGAGTATCGATGATATTCAACTGATGTTCGTTCCAAAAGCAGCTTGTGGCAGCGGATTGAATCGTAATCCCCCGCTCTTGTTCCTGCTCCATGAAGTCCGTTGTCGCAGCACCTTCATGAACCTCACCGATTTTGTGGATTTTACCAGTAAGTTTGAGAATTCTTTCAGTTGTAGTTGTTTTTCCTGCATCAACGTGGGCGAAGATGCCGATATTTCGATAACGAGTGAGGTCTTTCATATTTAACTATATAACTAGGTGCTAGAAACGGTTGGCGGCTACCATTCGAGTATTACTCAAAGGGGAATCGGCGAAGATTTGCAGTCAGCAAGGGCTGAAACTCGACCGTCTCGGACATTTTAAGTCCTTTTCATGCCGATGGCTAATATACCATTTGTTAAGTAATTATAATTTATTTAGATGTCAAGGTGAAACAATTCGGGCGTAGTGGTACCCGACTGTTCCATGGAGGAAATACGTAAAATGGGCAATGGGTAATGGGTAATTGGTAATGGGCATTAGGAAAAACATTTATAATCTAAAATCTAAAATCACATGAGTAACTGGATACAAGTCAAAGGGATTATCAAAAAAGGTTATGGTGTTGCATCGGGAAGAGGAGGAGATATTCGTTTTCCTGGGGGAACTATTGCCATGCAAAAGTCTTTTTTTTATGAGCAAGGGCTGGATTTAGAACCTTATTTTTCGGGAACGTTGAATATTTCAATTTCTCCCTGTAAATATTCAATTAAACAAGCTAAATATACTTTTAGAAATATCAAATGGGCAGAAAATGAACCGGCGGAGGATTTTTCGTTTTTTGATTGTAGCATTGGACTCAGAAATAGTAAATTACAGCCAGGATTAATTTATTATCCTCATCCGGAAACTAAGCCGGAGCATTTTCAAGCTGCTGATATTCTGGAAGTTATTACTTTTAAATTTGATGATTTGAAATATGATGATGAGGTGTTGTTGCAGGTAGATAGTCGTCAGATTGAGATTAGTTAAAGGAAAGATGAGAATAGTTTTAACGCAGAGGAGCGCTAAGGTTTTCGCTGAGGAACGCTGAGTATTTTTTGTAGATAATTTAAGATTGTAGCCGATGCAACTGACGTAAATTTAGTCTAAAAATATTGCATTTAAAAATGTTTTGATTGTGACAATTTTAATTCCACATAATTTTTGCTTGATTCAAGAAACTCGATAAAATCAAATTTTTCACAAATAATTATACAAATTATTTTTATTGAATAAATAGGGAAAATTATATTTAGGCTAATCATAGTCTATTTATTTTTCTAATCTCCACAAAACCTACTTCAACTAAGTTCTACTACCATTAGTAAGTTCGGAGTAATCCCAAGAGTGCATTTGACGGAAGGGAAGACCCATCTTTACGACTCATTCTGGCACATATGCGTTAAGCATCATACAAGTTTTTTTAGCAATAATTTTCAGTATCTGCCCCCCATATCGGCACAAAACAAATCACAATTTAACGAAGAGCGCTCAAATTTAAGTAGGCTAATGGATTAAACATAAAATGAACGTACTTAAAAAGTAAAGATACTAACTATTCACTCGCTTACTTAAATTTACGCAGGCAATGAATTAAGCATAAAATGAACTTACTTAAAAAGTAAGCGCACTTAGCAATTTGGGAGTAAGAATAAAGTAAGAATAACTTTTCTCCTCCAAGTAACAATGCTTTACCTGCAATAATTTCACGAGCTAATGCTGAGCAAGGCTCGCGCTGATAGTTTTATCTTGCTCGGAGAAACTAACCTCTAACTGTTTTTTGGCAATTACCTTATTAACTGCGATCGCCTTGGGGTCGGGAGGATAAAGATAATTATCTACAACCATCTCATTAACAACGTATTCCTTCCGTCGTTTGTGGTAATCCTCATTGCGGTTAGCCTTACGGTCTTGTTCCGATTTACTAAAGCATCCCCAAGCGACTATTCCAAGGGCAATAGAAAATATTTGAAAATGCTTAGTTTGTTCTAGGTTGCTATCGAAGTGTTGAGTAATACTATCGTTCCCAACCTTTCCAGAAAATTCAATATCACGCTTATCCAAATCTCTGAAGATGCTAGTAAGAATAATCCCCACGCGGGCATTACTATCGCATCGTAATAGCCCTTTGTTCTCCTTGTTTAATATTTGTTTGGGTCGGAAGCATATCCGTGTTTCTGGGAATAAATCGTTATTATTAAATACTGGAGTAATCCATAGCACGCTTGCGATCGCTAACGATGCCAAACCAGAAATATTGTAATAATTCATAATTAATCTCCAATGCGTTTAACAATAATTGCAAAATATATAATTGCTGCACCAACAGCTAACATTTTGTAGTCGGTTGAATAAGAGCTAAAAACATTAACGATTGCATCATAAATATCGAAAACTACTCCTAAAAACCATTCAAAGTTTGTGACTATTAGTAATACAGAAATTGCCCAAATAATAAATTTCTTCATTTTCCTCTACCAAAAATAAACGCAATTATGGCAGCGATCGCAATCGCTAGCCCAACATAGCCCCAGTAGTTAGGTTGCTGTTTAAAACCTGCTTCATAATCTTTTATCGATTGCTGAATGCTGGTTACTGTGGCATTACTCTGCCCGACGCGATCGGTCATCTGTCCGATTAATTGTCCATTGACCGACATATTGATTACAAATTTAGACCCACCAAGCATTAAGTTAGTGGATCGAGAAAGTTTTTTGTCAATGGTTAGCACTGATGTGCTGGTATTAACTCCCCCACATAGCAAGTAAAAAAGAATGGGGTTAAATCCTAGTGTTAGCCCGTCAATTGCGGTTAACAACCCAAAGGTTATAGCGCTATTAACAGTTACTGCAACGGCTAGCTGTTGACCATATTGGGCGAGATGTCCGGACGCTTCATACTCCTTCTCAGCAGTTAATTGATGGCGTTCGGTAACGTTCTTACTGTTCTCTTGCTCTAATTGTTCAAGCACGGTAGCGGGTTCGGGTTTGTCCTCATCCCCACCAACTAAGCCGGATAATAAATCTAAAATCTGTGACATATTAATAAAGTGAATTCGTGCTTTGGATTCATGCCCGGTTGCTGTGTGGTCAAACTAAGCAACCGGGGTTTTAATTAATTACTTACCTTTGAAAAAGTCAACCACGCGGCTCAGTAAACTGCGTTCGGTGTATCTCTTCTCCGGTACCAATTCGAGTTGAGAGGCATCACCATTTTGTAAAATGTGATCAAGCCTCTGCTCTTTGTAATCCCTATCAGCCTGCATTTGCTTAAGTGGGAGTTTGTTTTCTAGCTTCTGCATTCTGTATTCATGGTTAGCCATCTGTTCAATATCTGCAATCTCCGCTTCCATCTGTAATGCTTGCATATTGTCAGAGTGCTTATCTGCCCTTAGTTGCTTATCCTGGATAAACTTGAAAGCCTTCTCGGTTCTCCCATCGTTCAAGTCATCATCAGCTAACTCGGTACGGGCAATATCGCTTTCGATGGCTAAGGACGATTTACCAACCTGTTGATAAACATCAGCCCACATCTTATTTAAAGCATCCGTGCCTTGGATCGAGTCGATCATATTGTCCGCTAACTGTGGAGCATACTTGCTTAATCTCCTTCCATCAATACCCATTTGGGCAATGTGCTTTGCGGCTCTCTCATCACCTTTTAAAGCCCTAACAATGTCACCTTCTGAGATGCCAAACTTACGCTGCATTTCCTTGCGAATCGTCTTAGCCTTACTGCTTACATGGTTCTTGTGTTTCATACCTTTCTGTTCTCCCTCTTACGTTAAAGTATTCGCAAAATTGATTATCAATTGCACCCTTGACCGTAGCGATCGCACTTCCTATTAGAAACAGAGCAAACAGCGCCCCAGTGATTCGTATCACTGACCGTTGTAGTTCTTCATTCATCTGCACCCGATTTTCTATTACTTGCGATCGCCCTTCCTCGAAAACTGCTTTCGCACGTCTGACAAATCCAATTTTCAACTGTCCGCTAACCTCGATTACCTCCCCCATTTTTGATTCAAAATCCCTCAACATCTTGTCGAAACTATCCGCGTCAGAACTATATTTAACCTGTTCGTGACGCAGACAGTTTTCTAAATACTGCCTGCGATCATCATCGTTCATTAGTTAGTTTTAACCCTCTCAATAAAAGCCATAAACTCCTGACGCTGCTTTGCCCTTAACTCGTTGATGTAATTAGCCGTTGCTGTCATAGACGCATTAGTCCGATTGGTAAAGTTAGCTGCGTCAGCACGGATATCAGCGAGTACTTCCGATATCTCGTCGGCTTGTTGTTCGCCGTTCTGTACTTGGTAATTCCTCCAAGCTTTTAGTGCCTCCACAATGAATGTTTTGTGGTCTTCAAATTTGCTTTCAATTTCCCCAGAGATGCCCATAACTTCGATGTCAGTCGCGGTTATTCCATTAGCAGTAAACGCTTCTTGAATAGCCCCAGCTTTCTCGAAATTATTGGTAAAAGTAATTTCGCCCTTGCTTTCGTCCTGCATTGGTTCCTCGTCCTCATCTCGCTTACTTAAATTTACGTGACCTATATCTTTTGTTTCCTCCTCCTCAACTTCGGTAATCTGGGAAGATTGCCTACTCAAACTTTCTTTAACCTCCTTAATATCGTCTAATGATGGGTTGCTTGGATCGGAGGCGATCGCGTTTAATTCCTCCCTAATTTCTGCGGAAGTTTTCTTAATTCCTTCACGACTCAATGAACTCTGGATGCGCTTGATAAACTTAGACATTATTGGTTTCTCCTAATAAATTAAATTGATTTATATCTTGTGTACGTTGTCTCTTTGAGCGTTGGTTTTCATGCCAAGTAAGAACAGCACAGGCAACCCCTATATAAGCTCTGATAGGATACAATCGTTCGGCTTTATAATTAACGCCTCCATCTTTAAACCAGCGGTACCACATAGTAGATATGCCGATATATTTACCATTTTTTGATAATCTATTCATCGGCGTGTAGCTCATATTGTCTAACAACAACTTCCTAAAACTTTCACAGGTTATTTGTTGCTTTGGGTGTTTATTCTCAAAACGTCTAATACTATCCCAAACCGTCAATAAATAACGATTTAATGTTATCCGTCCGCTACTATTCATAGCTGCGACTGTTTTTAATATTTCTGGGTATTCCTCCTTATATATTCCTAAATCTTTTAGTTTTCTGTTTAGCCGATACCACGATCTTTCAGATATCTTCCTTCCTAATTCGCGCTCAAAAAGTTCCTTGTGTTTCATTTCTCCATACGTAGATTCAAAAATAATTAGTTAGAGTAAGCGGCAGTGCAACTGACGCTGCGTTTTAACGAGATAATCAGGGTTTCAGCGTTTGGAACTGACGTTAGAGTGTATCAGTTTGACGTTAAGTTGTTACAAAAGCTGTCGTGCAAGCCTTCTACGTAGTAACATGGCAGTGTTTTTGTATCCCCGCACCCTCTTAGCACACAACTGATACAGCGATTTAACAGCCCTGAAAACCTGGTGTGACAGGTGACAGAATAAAAATAAATCCTGGGAAAAACATACCCCCTAAAACTAGCTGAAATTAAGCTTTTACAGATTGCGATCGCTGTTTGGTTGTCGGTTTGCATTCCCTGTATTCCTTGCTGTATATATGGTGTGCAGGATGCACTATAAAGAGAGATATTTCATAGAGCATCATGTAAACCCTAATAACCCGATTGCTGTAATAATTAAGACATAATAGCCTCTGGACTTTCAGTCTTAACCGCGTCAAACTCAGCATTGATTATATTGAGAACTGCCGACGCTGCATTGATTAGAAATTCGCTTTGGTCGATATGACATTCAATGCTTGATGAGTCTTGAATTAATGCTTTCGCTAATTCGTTATTTGGTTGAACTTCACTAACAATATGATTCAAACCGTCACGAGAGATATCTAATAAAGCATCACAATCATAATCTTCACTTGCTAAATCTTTGGATTCATTTAATAACCCGATAATTGTTTTGGCGTGGCGTTGGTAAGCTTTTAACGATTCAAAATTCATTACTTGTTCTCCTTATTAATTAAAGTTTCGATTTGTGCTTTGATTGCTCGTATTTCTGGTGAGTTGGTATTAGTGATTAAATCTAAATGCCAATACGCATTAGATAAGTGAGAAAGTCTATCTTTATTGTTTTTCATTGCTGTAAAATGATTGTGTTCTATTACTTTGCGGTGGTAGATGCATTCCAGCTAATCGGTAGTTCGTAGCTACCGATTAGCTATTAATCTCGGTACGGATGGGAGAGACGAAAAGTAACGCAATCGGAAGCATTGCCCTTCTCAAAATTCTCCCAACCCATCGTTAAATGCAGTTCAATTCTGTCCGGTTCATCCGGCTTATCAATGCCCTTTCCAATCCTTGCTTCCATTTCCCCGCGAGTAGATGAAATAATCTTTTGAGTTCGCTCCTTCCATTCTGTTGACTCGTGCGTTACCCAAGCCGATACGGCAGCTTGAGCATACTCCCAAACCTGCGAATAAGTAGTAGGAATATCCTCCCCGCGATCGCCCCATTCTTCGTAATCGCTGAAATCAACACGGGACAATTTGTACTTCGGATTATCCATCACTGCTAATTGCAGGAAGCGATCAGTTATTTTATTGACCTGTCGCCATAGCTTTCGCTCGTCGCTGGGGATTAGGTTGAGCAAGAAAGTTTCGGTTAGGCAATTAATGTTCAATCCTCTACAAGTAAAAGTTTCTTCTCGCAATCCACTAATAAAGAAATGATCTTGAACAAATCGCAGATTATCGTAAACCTGCCTGGTAAGGAGTCCGCGTACTACCCGTTCCTTGGTAAATACTTTCTGCATCTCCTTAATAAAAGGATTATCGGTAGGTGCTTCTATCTCCGGATCTTCAATCATCTCCCCTGGATCTACACAAATTCTTCTAAATGCTCCCCTGTCCTTTGCATTAGCTAAATCGGCTAAGGTATCCCAAGTTAGGGAGTTGTAAACGCGATCGCCCTTCAGTTCTTCACCATCAATCATTGCGTCCGCTTCATCGCCGAGTCTAATTAGTCCGTCAGCAGTGAGCAGTTGGTTATTATCCTTATAAAGGGCAAACATCGCAGCCCAAAAAGCATTGTGAGTAGAGAAGCGCTTCAGTTTTGCAGGTTTCAATGTCTCCCAGGTTCGATCAAAATCCTCCAATCTCTCATCAATTGCAGATTCAATTGATTCCCCATTATCGGCATCGTAATCGGCAATTAACTTTTCAGCTAAAGCCAGTAATTGCTGCTTGCCCTGTGGGGTGCGAAGGTCGGAATTCTGAAATTGCGCTGCATCGACTTCACTCAATAATTCGTAAGCTGCGATCGCGTTCCTCAACTCCGAATACTTCTTACTTTCGCCACTTCTTAACTTTTCAGTTATTTCTCTAATTAATTGAATTCGTTGCATGGTTGTTACCTATATATGTGTAATTGCCTTTTTCTGGCATACCCCACCGGAATGCGACAACCCGGTTACGCGATATGGAGTAGCTTGTCTGAGCTACAGGGCATCAACTTGAAATTAAAACAAGCCAGCGAACCATTTATTTTGAATCCCGCTCAAAGGATTGCTACATGATTTTATTGCGGTAGCGGCAATCTATTTAATTGGTGCGGTGTTTTGGTTCTCAAGCCGTGTTACGATTTCTTGAACCTCGTTAATATCAATATCCACTCAAATTGAACTAAATACGAGTACATTATGATACGCATTGCCTATATAAAGTTGCAGTCCCTTATTCCGCACGCTCTTTGCGTGGCAACGATTCTTACTGATATCCCAGGCTTCAGAAATATAAGCAATGCTAATATCATATTGAGTGCATTTTGATTTATTCCAGACTATTCTAATATGTACAAGTACTTTGAGTTCAAATTACAATATGTCTGAAATATTTTTAAGCGCCATCATGCCCCGTAAAAGGATCACATACGCGATAGATGAAAGGATAAGCGATTTAATAGCTCAGTTAGCAAGGCAAGAGGGGATTAGCCGTAATCGTTACCTAGAGAAACACTTTGCTCAGGTTGGTATTAGGCTGGGTGTTCTACCTTCCAATTTTGAGCCGTTGGGAGAAACAAGAGGAGGAGATAGAAAAAGTGCAGAAGCTAAGGAACAAGCGGAATGATAAATCCTGAAACTATAGATTTGAACTCTCTTCCTTGGTTGCCGCTAGAAGAGAAAGCCGCACTCCAAACGATATTTTTGAGTATATAAAGGATTGAAATTTTTATGCAAGCAGACTTCTAGTTGGTGAAACGTTTCACAAGCAAGCTCTCAAAACATATTTCGAGAGCTTGTCACATAAGGAGTTATGTAAAAATAAGTTGTACAAATTTTATCTGAAATACCTTGTCAGTCTAGCTTCCATATAAAAAATGTTCAGTTTATTTTTACACGAATCCTAAGCGATCGCACAAACTAAAAGCAGCATCGGTAACAATTCTGTATAGCTTGCTTAAATTTACACGAGCTATAAATCCGTAATTCATGTCACTTGCGACATATGCAAAAGTGGTAAGACCACCACAGGGGAAAGGTTTGCGGCTTTGACTATTGCCCGGAATAGGTATAAGATTTTCTTGTAAAAAAAAGCTCCACAAAGCAGCGGTGCATCAAAAAAACACACCGCTATAATATCCCGTTCTAGGGGTTATAGCCAGTCCAAAATCAAAAAACCTCCTGGATTTATAGTCCAGAAGGCTTTTTCACACAACTTTCGCTGCGATGTGGTTCTTTCATCCAATTTCACCTAATTGAAAGAACATGACATGAATAATAATTTAACAGACCGAAAGGTTTTTAGTCAATCCCAAAAATCTAGTTTTGATATCCGCAACCTATCGTCTCAGCAAGTACAATCGATTTACATTTATAGCCGATTGACAGATAAGGATTACGAAGAAGCAGTAACCAAGCGCGGGTTATGCCCGGAATGGGTGCTTGTCAATTGCCGATCAATGGAAACTTCCGAAGCATCCGAAAGATTAAGAATTGATGCAAAGTACGGTGGGATATGGCTTGAAGGCGTAAACGGGTTCGGTCAATTCCGACCACGCAAGGCTTTTAAAACTAGCGAAGCTAATAAGAAAGCGCTCAAAGGAAGTTAGCAGAGCAACTGGGTAAATTCGATATTCCCGTCTATTCTGTATCTGGGTTGTGGAATGTAGAGGAAGGGAAAGGCATGGATGATTACATCCAGAATAATGGTTTCGACAAATTCCGAGATGAGGTTTTAGCTAAGGCTGAAACTATAGAGCAGTGGGAGAAGCAATTTAAAAAGGAGAAGGAGGATAAGAGGGAAGAAAAAGTAACCCAAGGATTATTAGCTAATAAACTAGCCGAAGAATATCGCGCTCAATTGGCGTGGAATATTCCCGCAAAAGCTTGGTATCAGTACCAAAAAAGAAAGGCTGGGATATGGAGCGAAACACCATTAGAAACGGTAAAAATGCTCGTTATCGACGAGTTAAACCTTATGAAAGAGGAATATACCGATCCGTTTGTCAATGGGGTAGTCTCGCTTCTGAAATCCCACTTACGAGTAGAGTATTGGGAAGTGATGCCAAGTAAAGTTTGTTTGGCAGATGTGGTTATCGATATTAGGAATTTAGAGACTACCGAACATCAACCGGGCTATAAGTTCCTTTCTTCTTTACCTTTTAAATGGGCAGATCGCGAAGTTGGATGCGAACCTATCAAGCAATGGTTGCTTTCTACCTGTGGCGATCGCGCTGATTGGTTAGAAGTAATTCGGGCAACGATGAACGCAACTATTACCGAACGCGGTGCTGAACTTCAGCGATATATAGAATTAATTGGTGCTGGGGGGACGGGTAAAGGTACCATCTTGCGTTTAATCCAAGCTTTACTGGGTAAAGAAAATTACGCCGTTACAACGCTCAAACAGCTTGAAACTAACAGATTTGAAACCGCACTTTTCTACGGTAAAAAAGCAATATTCATTACCGATTCGGAACGGTACGCCGGAGAAGTAAGCGTACTAAAAGCAATTACGGGAGGTGATGATTTAAGGCTTGAGAAGAAATCAGTACAGCAGACTGATAGTTTTGTATTCACTGGCGTTGTTTGGGTAGCGTGTAACGAAGCAATTCAGAGCAGTGATTACACCAATGCCCTTGCTCGCCGTCGTTTGTCTATGAGTTATGAAAAAGTCATTCCCCCCCATCTCCGGCGAGATGTCATCGAGGAGTTTAAACCTTACCTCCCTGGCTTATTAGCGTGGGTGCTTTCATTAACCCCTGATGTCGTAGCTGACTATGTACGTAATACTACAAAGTGCGTCCCCTCCTTAGCTTCGTTCGGTCTTGAAGTGCTTTTAGAAACAAATCCATTAGCTAACTGGGCTGACCACTGCCTTTATTACGATCCAAATATTGAAACAAAAATAGGGAATGCGAACGGCGATTCAAAAGATTGCTTGTATGCCAATTATTTAGAATGGGCATCAAGTAACGGTCACTCTGGAATGACGACTCAACGTTTCAGTTCAAATTTACTTAACTTACTCAAAACTCAGCTAAGTATTGACGCTACAAAGCGTAAAACCCAGCATGGAAGGCACATTACAAAAATTGGTATCCGTCAACCCGGTCATAACTTCCCATTTTTGATTTCAGGGAATGACGACCCCAATGACGACCCAATGACGACCAGTAAGACGACTGAAAGCATTGGTAATGATGGTTTTGAGCAAAATGACGACCTTTTAAGAGATTCCTTAAATAATGAGTCAACAGTCAATAGTCAAACTAATGACTCATTCCCTAAAGAAAGAGAAGAAAGTAGTCATGGTCGTCATAACCCCTCAAAACCATCATTACCAAGGGATACAGGTCGTCATAGCCCCATCATTGAGTCGTCATTAAAAGCTGGTCAGGTCGTCATTACCCCACCAAGGAATAAGGGTGATGACGACTCTAAAAAAGCTGAAAGTACTGGCAATGATGGTTTTGAGCCATTGAAGGAAGTCAACGAGGGAATCAACGAGGGAGTCAGCATTAAGGCAAGGTTAAGAGAAGGTCAGACCGTTTACCCCACCACTGGGAAATACCAAGGAAAGGAATGCAAAGTCAGCGCGATCGCTGATAACGAAATATGGGCGTACCCAGTGACAACCCAGTTAGGAGTAGTGGGAACGACTTATCAAGCATCCGAGCTATCACTTACGCCCCCTGTAGTTGCCACTACCTCAAGCGAGTGCGAACCATACCAAACCTCTATTGACTGGGATGGTTGGGAGAACGAAGAATACCTAGATTGTCCCGAAGATTAGGCAGTAGTAACCTAACCCGTCCGCAGTAAACAGAAAATTTCTAGTACAAATCTACAATTAAAAAACCGCTTCAATTAAAACCATGACTAACCCAGCCAGCCAAACTAAAAATAACGTGTGGGTAAGGATTAGGGACAAGGCGCTCGCCTACACTAATGCCCGCATTGAAATATTTAACTCCTTACCTCCTGAGTACTTTACCGAAGAAATAAAACGGATACAGATGGAGCGCAATTCCTCATCAGGTAGCGACTCCAAAAAATCAGCTTGAAGTAGAGCATATAATATCTTTTTATCTTCTTTGATCGTTGAACCGCGAACGTTTTGATGATGTTCGCGGTTCCTTATCTGCTTTTCAAGGTCGGCGATCGCAAACGCGATCGCCGGGTTGTCACCTAACTTTTTCAGCCCATTGATTTGTTGCTGAAGTTGTAATAGTTCTGGGTCATCTTCGTTTCGTTCGGTAGCCAGCAATTCAATATCTCTGGTTATCATGATGGCGTACAGTCGTAATTCTCCTATGACTTCCCGTTTAACGATTGAAGCCGCAATGGTCTTTTTATTGGTACAACTTTTTAAACCAAATGCTTTATATGCTGCACACTGGAAGCGTAATACATTCTTACTTTGAGGACTATTCGCGCCAGATTTACTCATGGCAGCCCCGCAAACCCCGCAACGGAACAAACCAGCAAGGAAGTGAAGTTTATACTTGCTGGTATCTCGCCTAGTCTTAAGTCGTGTAGTTTGTTCTAATTCTTGGTACTCAACCTCGCTCAACAGTGCCGGGTGCGTGTTGTAATGGATTTTTTCTTCCCCATCTACCTTATATACCGTATGCCCTCTAAGGCACGGGTTTAAAATGTACCGTCTAAATGATGTGGGATACATCTTTACCCCATGTTTATCCGCCAACCACCTACTAATTTTGGTTTTGGTCTGCGATCGCAGTCTTTCGCATAGTTCCCGCGCAATATCCCAATTAACAGGATGGGGGATTAGTTTTAAATTCTCGTCCTTGGTGTACCCAAAAGGGGGTTTAAATGCCTTTAGATTTTCCCGATAGTAATTTAATCCATGCCTTACGCGATCGCTTATGCTGCGAGATTCAAACTCAGCCATTGAAGCAATATTTTGAATAGTCAACCATTCCATCGCACTGCCCGACCCATCAAGTGGCATATCAAGGTTAGTAAACTTAACGGAATGCTCCCTAAACAACTCAATAGCCCGGTGTATTTCAATGGCATTTCTTCCTAATCGGTCTAACCGTGTGGTAATTACCTCAGTAACAGCACTTGCCTTGACTAACTTCAAAAGCTGCTTGTAATTCTTCCTTGAATCCTCCCGTCCCGATTGAATATCGGTTAGTATCTCCTCTGCTCCTGCTTTTCTAAGTCGCTCAACTTGCTGATTTAATGCATCGGTATCAGCTTGGTTCTTGCTACTAACTCGTGCGTATCCTACTTTCACCACAGTCTTTCCGCGCAACAATTACCATAATAAGTCTTAAACACATTTTTTGGAAAACATACTTCTCTTTAATCCCAGCACCAATGATGTCTGGTTTGAGTGCTTTCACAAACTGCTCGAATTCGTAACCAGTTACGTCATCGTAAACGATGGTTCCGTTTTCAATATAGTTTGTAGTACGTTTGTAGTCGTCACTGTGAGCAAATTCATAACCAGTGCTGACCAATTCCATTCCTAAGTCTTTGAATGCTGGTACAACGTGACGAGGACGTAAACCACCAACCATCAAAGCAACAGTCTTACCTTTCAAGCGAGCGCCGTATTTTTCGAGGATTGCTTTCGATGTAGGTTCGTACTTAGCAATTACCTTCTCAGCGTTTTCTTGGATTTTCTCATCGAACTTAGCGGCGATCGCTCTTAAAGATTCAGCAATTTTGGTAGGTCCGAAGAAGTTGTACTCCATCCAGGGAATACCATAAGCTTCTTCCATGTGACGAGAAATGTAGTTCATCGAACGGTAGCAATGAATCAAGTTCATTTTTACCTTGGGAGTCAACATCATTTCGTTGATGGTGCCGTCACCACTCCACTGAGCGACTACACGTAAACCGATTTCTTCCAACAAGATGCGGCTAGACCAAGCGTCACCACCGATGTTATAGTCACCGATGATTGCCACATCGTAAGGACCGGGTTCGTAGCCAAGGGTGTTGTCCTTAGCAGCTTGATCTGCTTTAGGGAATACCCAGTCACGAATTGCATCGTTAGCAATGTGGTGTCCTAAAGACTGAGATACACCACGGAAACCTTCACAACGAACGGGAAT
This sequence comes from Plectonema cf. radiosum LEGE 06105, assembly GCF_015207665.1. Taxonomy (GTDB): domain Bacteria; phylum Cyanobacteriota; class Cyanobacteriia; order Cyanobacteriales; family Nostocaceae; genus Rivularia; species Rivularia radiosa_A. The sequence goes on along the minus strand of NZ_JADEWL010000022.1, from coordinate 34,907 downwards.
AACTGGTTTACCGATTTCTTTTGATGACTTTTTAGCAACTGCTTCAATGTCATCACCAATCAAACCTATAGGACATTCCGATTGAACTGAAACACCTCTGTTGAGGGGGAACAATTCGTCGATTTCCTGAATCATTTTGGCGAGTTTTTTGTCACCACCAAAAACAATGTCTCTTTCTTGGAAATCAGAAGTAAAGTGCATTGTACCAAAGGTATCAACACCAGTTGTTCCAATATAGTAGTTACGACGACCAGACCAAGACCAGTAACCGCAACCAACTGGACCGTGGCTGATGTGAATCATGTCCTTAATCGGACCCCAAACCACACCTTTAGAACCTGCATATGCACAACCACGAGCGGTCATTACACCAGGAAGAGATTTAATGTTGGATTTAACACCGCAATCGCTCTTACCTTCTTCATGCACGTTGAGGTGCTTAGCACGTCTTTTTTTAGCTTTCTCTGGATAAGCTTCTAAGACTTCTTCAATCAGCTGTTTTCTTTCTTCAACGATATTCTTTTTGTCCGACATAAACTTTCTGCCTTTTTTTAGTACTGGAACTACTTGGGATGTACAATTAAAGCCGAATCGTGGCAGGTAAAGGGTAAAAGATAGAACCTTTACCCTTACCACTTTGACTACCTTTGACTACTTATTAGGTAGCAGGAACTTCTTCAGCTTTTTTACCAATGATGTCTGCGTGTTTGGAATCGTCATCTAAGATTCCGAACTCAATGAGTAGTGCTTCTAACTCATCCATTTCTAAAGGTGTTGAGCAAACAAGGTAAGTTTTATTCAACTCTATTGTTTTTGACATCGCAAGCACTTACTCACAACTCCATTGCATTTCTCTCCATACTTCGGACAACCAGTTGCATAAGTCTCTCGTTGCGATATTTCTCGACAGTATTGGCAGATGAAATTATAAACTCTTGTATGGATTACGCGGTCGTGTGCTTTGACTTTATACTCTCGGACATGAACTTTCTTGCTTGGCATATTTCTACTTAAGCGATTAATTAACAAATAACGATAATGATAATCAATTTCTGAGAGATAAAAACAACAGTTGATAAAAAACTGGAAAAATCAGGTGGTGATGACAACCATAAAAAGAAATGTAACAAAAAATACTAGCTTACGATAATCATTATCATTATATTAGTATTCATAAATAGGAATCCGGCGTTGAAAATTGAAAAGAAGGTAGTATATGTAACTGTTCCCGATTAAGAGTCCTTAGTCCTGACAACTGATTCACAAATCAAACAGGATTGCTATAGATTGGCAAAATTAAAGTGGTTGGGGGTTTGTTAATTTTTTTGGAATCGTAGATATTGTTTAGATGCACTTAAAAATGACCGTGTAGAAAATTAACAAATGTAACATCGCAATATTAAACTAGTGGTTGAATATGCTAATCTACTTCCAATCTCGAGTTTTATTAGTTGGTGATGATGGGGGTCAGCCATCAGACGTAAGGGGGAAAGTTCGGTGTAAATCCGGCACTGTCCCGCAGCTGTAAGCCGATTTTAGATAATCACAAATCAGAAATCTAAAATTGAGTAAGTCAGAATGCCCGCCAATTATGACAAAAAAACACAATTATCTGCGAGGTACAGATGAGAAATATTTCTGTTAATTTTATATGGAAAATCAAATTCGCCGTATCATTTTTTATATTAATACTGGGAATATTATCGGGAAATTGCAGGGCTACAGCAGAAGAAATAGGACAAATATCAGATTTACCAACATATGAAGGTATTGCAAAAGACTTAGAAATACTTCCAGTAACAGTTGAAGAGAGATTGGCAATAGTTGAGAAAATAGAAATAGAAGATATTGCTCAAAATACTCCTTCACAAGAAGCAGAAAAAGAAGAAGAAGCAGATATTGAGCTTACAGTAATAGGAGAAATATTAAACCAACCAGTTTTTACACCATTTCGTCGAGAAGGGAAAGTGCGAGATGCAACTCGTCCAGTTTACGTGATTAACCGCAAAGAAATTGAAGCTCAAGGTGCGCGTACTGTTAAAGAAGCATTGAGGTTTGTTCCTGGAATTTTACCTGATGGTACAGTGGGAACAGAAATTGGTGGTTTGAGTGGTCAGTTTATTCGTGGTTCTAATACCGGACAAGTATTGATATTACTCAATGGAAGGCCAATTAATAACCTTGGTAGTGGTGGTTTCGACCTTTCTGAAATAACTACAGATATAGTCGAAAGAGTTGAAGTTCTTCCTGGTGGAGGTTCTACCCTCTATGGTTCTGATGCAATTGGAGGGACAATCAATATTATTACTCGTCGTCCCACAAAAGATATTATTACTACGGCTCAATTAAAATTGGGTAGTTACGATTTAAACGAACAAAGCATTCAAACTAGCGGTAAACAGGGTAATGTATCGTGGCTATTAGGGTACAATCGGACTCGTGCTAATAATAATTTTGATTATTCCATTCCCGAAGTTGACTTTGATGGAACTAGGGAAAATGCTGATGTACTCTACAATAATCTCAATTTACAGGTGAATGCAGAATTAAATAAACGCCAAAGTTTGAGTTTCAACACTATTTATCTAGCTAAAGACCAAGGAGTTCCGGGTGGTGTGGCAATTCCCCAAATTTCTCAGGCTGCTTTCAACTCTCTTACTGATAATAATCGTAAGTATACAGACCAAGTTCTCACAGATTTAACCTGGAATGCAAAATTAGGAAAAGCAGAGGATTCCTTATTAACAGCGAGAGTCTATCTAGACTTTCTCAATACCCGTTTCGACAATCGTACTGGAGAGATTAACAACCATCGACAATTTGATAATAATCAGCGTTCTTTGGGTTTTCAGGTACAGCATAACTGGCAAATTGCTCAAAATCAAAATCTTACTTATGGTTTTGACTATCGTAATGTGAGTGCTGAAAACGTGACTCGCAATCTCGCAGAGCAAACAGAAACAGAGAATTACGATGATAGTATCGGAAAAGGAGCAGTATTTAGTAAATATCTCGTAGATGTGACTCCGGATGTCCGATTAAATTTGGGATTACGTCAAGATTTCAACAGTTTAGTAAATGGTTCTGTCACATCTCCAGCAGTGGATGTACGTTGGAATCTATTTGAAAAGACTACACTCAGAGGTAACTATATTCGTAACTTTCGAGTTCCGACTTTATTTAATTTATATAGTAATTCTCCCTTTGCTAAAGGTAATCCAGACTTAAAACCGGAAAGGGGTAATAGTTTTGATATTGGAATCGACCAACAATTAGGAGATATTGGTTTATTACGTTTAACATTCTTCAATAACACAATATTGGATAATATTGCCTATGATTTTGTCAACTATACCTATGAAAATATTGGTAAAGTTAGGACAACTGGAGTAGAAGTTGCTTTAAACTTGCAATTAGCAAAAAATTTCTACTTTTCTGGTAACTATACTGCAAATGACCCTAGAATTCTGGAGAGTTCTAATCCCGCAGAAGTTAATCAGGAATTGAGATTTGCTGGTGCTGATAGTATTAATTTAGGACTTTCTTACGAAAATCCTCAAGGTTGGTATGCAGGAGTTTTGATGCATTCTTTAGGTAATTATCCCACGAATAACACGAATACAGAATCTTTGCCTGGTTACACAACTTTTGATTTTAAATTAAGAGTCCCTGTGAGTCAAAATCTGGCGATAAATGGTAGTGTAGAAAATATTTTTGACCAAAGATATCAGTTATTTCCTGGCTTCCCTGATGCAGGTAGAATTGTACAAGTAGGGATGAATTACAAATTCTAAACAAATTAATTCCTATAGGAGTCCTAATTGAATATTGAACAAAACTCAGTACAGTTTCTACTCCCGAAGAAACTAACCCCAACAACTGGATAAGGCTTCGCCAGGCTTGCGCCAACAAAAATCAAACGGGATTCCTATATCTAATTGTAAACTTGATTAATTCTGAACTGTTGGATTTAAATGTTTTTTATCAGAATAGGAGAATAAAAACCTGTCAAACTCAATGAAAAAGATTAGAATTTTGATGATTCGATATATCACGTCTGTTACAAAATCTATTCAATATAAAGAGTTATCAAATAACCTGAATTCGACATAATCACAGAAGTCGGGTACTGATAAACTAATAAGAATCCGACTTCTTACAAAACAGTTTCTTTGAAAAAGTGTAGATAATTGATTAAAGTTAATTTGTTATAAAAATATTCAATCTAAAATCATGAGTAACTATAATCCTTGGGTAAAACCACTAAACCGTCAAATTACAGAAGAATTACCGATGGAGGGTAAAGTTGAATATGAGGATATTGATTGTGGTTGTGATGTTTTATCATCTTTACTTTACACATTATTTCAACAAAATTGGCACCAAGTTGAGTTAGGACACATTGCTCAAGGTGGGGTTTTAGAATTAGAATTTACTAATCCACCTAAAATTTGTATTCTTTATGATGGTTATCTAACAGTGGTGACAGAAGGATGGCATTTACATTTGTGTATTGATGAAACTTTCGGTGGTCCCAATAATCAAACTCCTTTAGAATTAAGAAAACAAAGAAGAATCAGTCGTGCAGCATTTTATCGACGTTTTAATGCAGCAGGAAAACTAAGGAGTTGGGGAATAGAACTTTGGAATGGTACGGGTGAAAATGTGATGACAATTTTTTTACCCAATCCTTTAATTGATGGTGAAAACTTATTACCAGAAGGGAAACCAAACTTATCTAAATTAGCTCTTTATCAAGAATTACGGGATATTTATGTATTAGGTAAAAAACCAATGCCATTTACACAAAATCCTTTGAAACGTGCTTATATTTCGGTTTGTACTTCTGGAAGATGTTTACCTTCAAGGAATTGGCAACCTACTTATGAAGCATTAAAAAATGCTGTTGAAAAAGCAGGTTTAGATATAGAAGTAAGAACTTCTGGCTGTTTAGAAGTTTGTAAATTAGGTCCTGTAGTATTTAATTCTCAAGATAGAACTTGGTACACTCGTGTTCAACCAGAAGTAGCTCAATCAATTGTTGACAAACATTTAGTTCAAGGAAATAAAGTTACCGAATATCTTTATCCACCACAATAAATTTAAAGTTTTCTTTGCGTACTTTTGCGATAACCTCCGCACACCTTTGCGTTTGAAAATATATCAATACTTAAACTATGCAATTTTTTCAATTGAAAAAAAAATTCTTCTTATTGTTTTGTCAATTTGTGTGTATAGCATTTGTAATAATTGCTTGTAATAACACCCATAATTATCCAATAATCTCATCAGTTACTAAGAAACAATGCATTCAAAATTTTAATCCAAATACAGACTATTTCCCCGATAAAGCTACTATCAATTATGCGACAGGTTTTTCTATTGAATATCAAAATAATTATAAAATTGTCACGGTAAAAAATCCGTATCCAGATGCAAAAACAAGTTTTCAATATATTTTAGTTAAATGCGGTACACCAGCACCATCAGGATTTAAAGAAACTCAGTTAATTACAGTACCTATAAATACAGTTGCTTCTCTTTCTACTACTCATTTACCTCATTTAGCTTTCTTAGGAGTAGTAGATAAACTCGTCGGTGTGAGTAATCCCAAAATAGTCAATACAATAGAAGTCGTTGAGAAAATCAAAGCAGGTAAAATTGTCGAATTAGGTAACAATGATGTAAATGTAGAAAGATTATTAGAACTCAATCCTGATTTAATTACAACTTATGGAACAGGGAATCAACAAACAGATAATCATCCAAAATTATTAGAAGCAGGATTAAAAGTAGCGATAAATGCTGAATACATGGAAAATACATCTTTGGGTAGAAGCGAATGGTTAAAATTTACGGCTTTATTTTTTAATCAAGAAGCAAAAGCGGAAAAAGTATTTAGTAAAATAAGTCAAAATTATCAAAAAATTGCCGAGAAAACTAAAACTGTTAAAAAACGTCCAAAAGTATTTACCGGATTTAATTTTAAAGGAACTTGGTATGCTCCAGGATGTAAAAGTTATGTAGCGCAATATTTGACAGATGCGGGTGCAGAACTACTTTGTGTTGATAGTGTTGATGGTAGTAGTATACCTTTATCTTTTGAAGATGTTTTTGAGCGTGCTGTGACAGCAGATTATTGGTTAAATATGAGTCAATCTTGGCAGAGCTTAAAAGATGTAATTAGAGAAGATAGTCGTTATAGTAATTTTCAAGCCGTGAAAAAAGGTCATGTTTATAATAATAATGCTCGTTTAAATGAAAATGGAGGTAATGATTATTGGGAAAGTGGAATTAGTAATCCTGATATGGTTTTGGCTGATTTAATTAAAATTTTTCATCCAGAATTATTACCAAATCATCAGTTGTTTTTTTATCAGAAGCTGAGTTAAGTTCAAATATAGTTCAAATATAGTTCAAATACAATTACTTAGCCCAAAGGAAAACTGAGGTTTATGCAAATGATTGCTGAGATTAAAATAGATGTTTATCAATAATTACAAAAATACAAATAAGAAGAATAATAACAAAATAATTATTTTGACGATTTTAGTTAGTAGTTTAATTTTTGTATTTTTATTAGATTTAGCTTTGGGTTCAGTAAATATTCCTCTTGGGGAAGTTATCACTATTTTGTTAGGAGGAGAATCAGAAAAAGCTACTTGGAGTACTATTATTTTCAAATTTCGCTTACCAAAAGCTTTAACTGCAACTTTGGCTGGTGCTGCTTTAAGTGTAAGTGGATTACAAATGCAAACGCTTTTTAAAAACCCACTTGCTGGACCATTTGTATTAGGAATTAGTTCTGGTGCTTCTTTAGGAGTTGCTTTTGTAGTACTCGCAGCGAATACTACTGGTATGGGTACATTGTTAATAAATTTAGGAATAATTGGGGATTTAAGTTTAATTATTGCAGCTTGTCTAGGTGCAGCATTGGTGTTAGGAATGGTGTTATTAATATCTCATCGAATACCCGATTCCATGACACTATTAATTTTGGGATTACTTTTTGGTTATGCTACTAATGCGATTGTGAGTATTTTGCTGCATTTTAGCGAAAATAATCAAATCCAATCATATTTACAATGGACTTTTGGCAGTTTTGGAGGTGTCACCTGGCGACAATTAATAATTTTAGCGCCGATTATATTGCTAGGATTAATCATGGCTTTGCTATTATCAAAACCTTTAAATGTAATGCTTTTAGGTGAATCTCAAGCTCAAACTTTGGGTTTAGCGGTGCAAGAAACGAGATTCTGGATTATTTTAAGTGCTTCAATATTAGCAGGTGCAATTACTGCATTTTGTGGCCCGATTGGATTTTTGGGTGTTGTGGTTCCCCATCTGTGTCGCAATTTATTTAAAACTGTAAATCATAAAATATTAATTCCTGTTGTAGCTGTGATGGGGGCAATATTGGCATTATTTGCAGATTTAGTATCTCAATTACCGGGAAGCCAAACTGTTTTACCTTTGAATTCTGTGACTGCTTTGATTGGTACTCCCGTTGTTGTGTGGGTGATTTTACATCGTCGTTCGCAATTTTATTGAATATTTTTATTTGTATATGAATAAAATCTAAATTCTGATGATTACAATTAATTTTTAATATGAACTCGATAAATATAATCTGACAATTATAATTCGGGTTTTTACCATAATTATCTGATCTACCAGAGATTGAACATAAAAACCCGGCTTCTTATCCCATATGCTTATTAACGGACAATTGATCATAATATTCCCAATTTGAAAAAAATCTCTATTTAATTGCAACTTCTGGTGGAACGAAAAATTAACAAATAGAGATTATAATACCCCGAATAGAATAATCTCATTTCCTAAATTAAAAAATGGAAAATTTTGCGAGCATCTCGTCCACTATTTGGCAATCTCTAATCCCATCACTTAACTTTTCCGGTTTATCTGCACCGATTAAAGACCCTGTGACCGTTTTTTTGATTATCATGGCGATTATGTTGGTCGCTCCCCTACTGTTTGAACGATTACGTTTACCAGGGATTGTTGGCTTAATTATTGCTGGAGTCATCATCGGACCAAATGGTTTAGGTCTTTTAGCTAGAGATAACACAATTATCTTATTAGGAACAGTCGGATTACTATTCCTGATGTTTATGGCTGGATTGGAAACCAGTTTAGATGACCTTAAATATAATGCCGATAAAGCTTTGATTTTTGGGTTTGCTACTTTTGCTGTACCAATGGTGGTTGGTACAGTGGCGATGATGTTGTTAGGTTACAATTTATTAGCTGCTATTTTGGTTGCATCTTGTTTCGCTTCCCATACCCTCCTAGCTCTACCTGTTGTAAGCAAATTAGGGATAATGCGTACCTCTGTAGTGACTACAACTCTGGGGGGAACCCTAATCACTAATGTACTAGCTTTGTTAGTATTAGCGGTGGTAGTCAAAGCTCACCAAGGTAATCTGACACTGAATTTTTGGCTGTTTTTGATACCGTCTTTAGTTATTTACACCCTTGCCATTTTGTGGGGAGTTCCCAAAATCGGTGGGTGGTTTTTCCGTCGATTTGGACATGATGAGGGGGCAGAATTTATATTTGTAGTTGCGACATTATTTGTTGCCTCTTATATCGCTCAGCTAATCGAAATTGAGCCGATTATCGGTGCATTTCTCGCCGGAATTGGGATTACCCAACTGATTCCCCAACTTAGCCCGTTAATGAACCGGATTCAGTTTATTGGCAATACCTTATTTGTACCATTTTTTCTGATTTCTGTGGGGATGTTAGTTAATCCCTGGATTTTGCTACAAGAACCTCAATCTTTGCTAGTGTCTGGAGTGATGATATTTGTGGCAATTATTGCTAAATTCATCCCAGCTTGGGGTTCAGGAAAACTATTTGGATTTAATTTTGCTGAAAGTATGGTAATGTTTGGGCTATCTGTGGCTCAAGCTGCTTCTACTTTAGCAGCCATTACTGTTGCTTATCAAATTGAGTTGGTAGACCAATTAACGGTGAATGGAACCATTGCGATGATTTTAGTCACCTGTATTGCCTCTCCTTGGGTAACGAACCGTTGGGGGAATAAATCTAAGTCTCAAGGAACAAAAAGCCCCAATCAAGATATTCAAAAGGAATCAACCGGGATTAAACCTAATCAACTACCCCGCTATCGAATTGTCGTACCTGTTGCAAATCCTCATACGGAAGCTAATCTACTCCAATTAGCCTTAATTCTTGTCAAAAAAACTGGTGGTACTTTATTACCACTTCATATCATTGTCGATCATCAAGGAGAAATTTTACCATCCGCAAAAACCCAACAGCAACAACTATTGGATACGGCAGAAACTATTGCTCATGCAGCTGTGGCTCAAGTAGAACCCATTGGTCGCTTGGATGATTCTATTGACAAGGGAATTCTACGCACCGCTTTTGAACACAATGCTAATTTAATTATTTGTGGTTGGAAAGGATTTGCTACATATCGAGACAATTTTTTTGGTAGTGCTATTGATAATGTCGTTCGTCGCAGTACAATTCCATTACTGATTACTCGCTTTACCCATCCAATTCAAACAACAAAACGAGTATTTTTACCGATTTTAGAGACCGATTTAACTTCACTCACATTTTTGCGTACCTTAGCATTGTCCAAGATTTTAGCAAATGAACTAAAGGCATCCCTGCGTCTATTACAAGTATTCCCCTCCCGGAATTTTGTCACTGATTTACAAATTCCGGAAATCGTGGATATACCCAAAGACCAAATTCAGGGAAACTTTGTTCAAGGTATCTTAAAAATTCTCCAACCGGATGATTTATTAATATTAACTCATAACGGTGACTCCACTATTCCCGGTTTACCCATATTAGGAATCACAACAGAGTCAATTGCTCGTAACCCCAAACAAATTTCTTTAATTATTTTCCATTTCCCTCGTCAAATTTCTTTTTTGGAAGATGATGCTACTCAATTGGAATAATTATTTAAAAAATACTCTATGAAAACGATTATCATTATTCTAATGCAATAATTATTTTCATTTTCATTCCTTATGTCCTCAGAAAATCCCATCTCCAACAGCAGTTTAATACAACGTCCCCGTCGTCTACGTACTAATCCAGCATTGCGTAGTATGGTTCAGGAAACCCAACTAACCGTAGATGATTTGATATATCCAATGTTCGTCATGGAAGGGGAAAATCAAAAAGTCGAAATTTCCTCGATGCCGGGATGTTATCGTTATACTTTGGACTTGTTGCTTGCAGAAATCAAGCAAGTTAAGGAGTTGGGAATAAATGCGATCGCGCTTTTTCCTTTGATTCCAGAAGCCAAAAAGGACGATATTGGTAAAGAAAGTTACAATCCGGATGGTTTAGTACAAACAACCGTCAAAGCGATTAAACAAGCAGTACCAGAGATACTTGTGATTACCGATGTAGCCCTTGACCCCTTCAGTATCCACGGTCATGATGGTATTGTTAATGACAAAGGAGTAATTTTAAATGACCCGACAGTAGAAGTATTGGTGAAAATGGCAATTTCCCAAGCGGAAGCGGGTACAGATATAGTCGCACCTTCCGATATGATGGATGGTAGAGTGGGTGCGATTCGTCAAGCTTTAGATGCCGCAGGATACTTTCATGTGGCGATTTTGGCATACTCAGCCAAATATGCTTCTAGTTATTATGGACCATTCCGCGATGCCTTGGATTCAGCACCGAAATTTGGTGATAAAAAAACTTATCAAATGGATGCAGCTAATGCAAGAGAGGCTTTAAAAGAAGTAGCGTTAGATATTGCCGAAGGTGCGGATATAGTAATGGTAAAACCTGCTTTAGCATACATGGATATTATTTATCAGATCAAATCCACAACAAATTTACCTGTAGCAGCATATAACGTGAGTGGGGAATATGCGATGATTAAAGCCGCTGCACAGCAAGGATGGATTGATGAGAAGAAGGTAATTTTAGAAACTTTAACCAGTATGAAACGAGCTGGTGCCGATTTGATTTTGACTTATTTTGCCAAAGAAGTTGCTTTGATGTTGCATTGATTATAATTACGGGTGTCTTGGGGATTCCAAGACACAATTAACCCATTTTTGTAATTACTTTTGTACAGCTTTTCTCACAACTTCAACTTCTAATTCAAGAGCTTGAGCAATTTGTTCGATACTCAATCCCATGTTTAACAAACGGGGGATTGTTTCGAGTTTTGTTGCTATTTTTGTTTTTTGTTCAACTTCTTGCTCAACTTCTTCTCTAACTTCCGTTAGGAAATCTAGTTTGTCGCCACTCGGTTAATCCAAACATTGCTTCTAACTCCTGTCTACTTTGATTTGAAAATTTATAAATCAACATCCTTTCTACTAATTCTAAAAGCTGCTGACGATTGGTGACATCAGCAAGTTGTACTTGAGTAATTAAATTTCTTCCAACTTCTACTGCTTGCTCTTCCGGAGCAATTACAAAACCGATAATCCTCAACCCGATTGAAGAAGAAGTCTCAACTAATTCATCTAAGTATATTACTTGAATTTGCCCATCAGATAGTGATGTTCGATACGCAATCGGAATACCTGGGTCAAGGCTACGTTTTGCCCATAAAACAACTGCTTGCCATGTTCTATCAGGTCTATACTGATTTAAATAAACAAAGCTTTCGGTAATTAATCGCCAGTATAAATCATCATCGCGCTGATATTGTACCTCAACAAAATAAATTGGGTCTTGCGGATATTCAGGTTTAGGTAAAAACAAACCGTCGATACGTCGTGCTAGTTCTTTGATCTCCACAGAGGAAAATTCATAATGTAAAGATTGGTCCGGGGGTTGTTCGAGTATTTCAAATAGTACGCTGGGCAGATTTTGCAACAGAGTGTAAAAAATTGTATCTGTTTTCATCCATTACCGTTTTTCATTCATGGTAGAGCATATGTATTGTATCCCTGGGAGCAAATTATTGCGATCGCGTAGTCCAAGCTATCATTCAAAAACTTTTCACTTAGTTTATTTTTTGCGTTATTATGATAACGATTCTCATTCTATTGTAGTATGGTCAGTTCATTACCCGAATCTCAGGAAGACTTGCAAGAAAAAGATATTCAGCATTTGAAGCGGATGCGTCATAGTTGCGCTCATATTATGGCAATGGCTGTACAAAAGCTGTTTCCGGGGACAAAAGTTGCCATTGGACCAGTTACCGAGACAGGTTTTTACTACGATTTTGATTGTCGGGTGAGTATTACGACCGATGATTTGGGTAAAATTGAAACCGAAATGCAGAGAATAATTGAGGCAAATTTACCTATTATTCGCGAGGAGGTGGAAAGAGAAGAGATTAAAAAAGAGATTGCAGGTTTAAATGAACCATATAAGTTAGAAATTTTAGAAAGAATTCCCGATGGAGAGAAAATTACTCGTTATTTTATTGGAATTCCTGATGGTGGAGAAATAGAGCCATCATTATTAACCGTAGATAATATAAAAGATAATAGCAAAACAAATAGTTGTAATTGTTGGTGGGATTTATGTAGGGGACCTCATATAAATTTTACTGGAGAAATTAATCAAAAAGCGTTTAGATTATTAAGTGTTGCGGGTGCATATTGGCAAGGTGATGAAACCAAACCGATGTTGCAACGTATTTACGGTACAGCGTGGGAAACTCCAGAAGAATTAGAGACTTATTTAAAACAAAGAGAAGAAGCATTAAGACGAGACCATAGAAAATTAGGTCAACAATTAGATTTATTTAGTATTCAAGAGGATGCTGGTGGAGGATTGGTATTTTGGCATCCCAAAGGAGCAAAAATACGCTATATAATTGAAGACTATTGGCGTAAATCTCACTTGGAATCAGGTTATGAATTATTATATACACCTCATATTGCTAATTTAGATTTGTGGAAAACATCGGGTCATTACGACTTTTATAGTGAAAATATGTTTGACTCGATGGAAGTGGAAAAACAAGTTTATCAAATTAAGCCGATGAATTGTCCTTTTCACGTTCTTACCTACAAAAATAAACTACATTCCTATCGAGAATTACCATTAAGATGGGCAGAATTAGGAACAGTTTATCGTTATGAACGTTCAGGTGCGTTACATGGTTTAATGCGTGTGCGTGGCTTTACTCAAGATGATGCTCATATCTTTTGTTTACCCAATCAAATAGCTGATGAAATTTTAGGAGTATTGCATCTTACCGAGGAAATTTTATCCGATTTTGGCTTTAATAATTATGAAGTAAACCTTTCCACACGTCCGAGTAAATCAGTAGGCGAAGATAAAGTATGGGAGTTAGCAACTGCGGCTTTAAAACAAGCTTTAGATACTAAAGGTTGGAATTATATGATTGATGAAGGAGGAGGTGCTTTTTATGGACCAAAAATAGATATTAAAATTCAAGATGCAATTGGTCGTTTGTGGCAATGTTCGACGATTCAAGTAGATTTTAATTTACCTGAAAGATTCGATATGCAATATGTTGCTGCTGACGATACTAAACAGCGACCAATTATGATTCATCGAGCGATTTTTGGTTCAATAGAACGATTTTTTGGAATTTTAATTGAGAACTATGCAGGTGATTTTCCTTTGTGGTTAGCACCGATTCAATGTAGATTATTACCAGTTAGTGATGAAGTGAGAGAATATGCTGAACTAGTAGCTAAAGAATTGCACAAAGAAGGGTTAAGAGTAGAAGTTGATAGTAGTGGAGAAAGATTAGGTAAACAAATTCGGAATGCTGAATTAGAAAAGATTCCCGTAGTAGCTATAGTTGGTAAACGAGAGATAGAAAACCAAACTTTAAGCGTGCGTACTCGACAAGCTGGAGATTTAGGAACGCTATCAATCATTGAAACAATTACTTGTTTACAATCAGCTATTGCTTTGAACTCAACTATTTAGCTGTGAATTTTAGGCATTAACTACGTCACAAACTATATGAGTTTTTCTTTTGGTAAGCAATCTCAAAAAGCGAGTTATCAAAATATTAAACAAATCAAACAATGGATTTATCAAGCCTTGCAAATTGATGATGAAATTTCTATTTCTTTAAGTCAGTTACAATGTACCGAACCTGGATGTCCGCCAATTGAAACGGTAATTAATATAATGACTAATCCCGTACAACAATATAAAATTCATAAATCTATTGCCGAAATTGAGTATACAGATATAAGTAGACTCAATCAAGATAAATAGTCTTAATTATAGGAATTTATCTAAATATGGCTTCTCACACATTGTTTGTTTGTAAATCTTGTTATTTTTCACTCACACAACTTGATTATATGGGCGAAATAGGTGGTAAATATTTATTGAATGAAATACTAAAATTGCATCAAAAATGGATATTAAAATCGGAATTTTTAATTACAGAGGTAGAATGTTTAAGTGCTTGCAAAAGACCTTGTGCAATTGCTTTAACTGCTCCAAACAAAACTAGTTTAATGTTTGGGGATTTACCACCATTAGAAAGCGCAGGAGATATATTAAAATTGTGCGAACAATATCATACTAGCCCTAATGGTATAGTTCCCAGAAACGAACGACCAGAGATTTTGCAAAAAGGAATTTTAGCCAGAATTCCAGCACCAATAGGAGATTAAAAGTTACTCATAAAATAAAATCATCTCGACTGCGCTAATAAAATTCACACCCTAACATTAAATCAAAGGAGAAATGATGACTCAACTAACTGCACCCAAATCTAATATCAATCTTGATATTCCTAAACGAGGAATGCCTGTTACTATCATTACAGGGTTTTTAGGTAGTGGAAAAACGACATTGCTCAACCAAATTCTGCAAAATAAAGAAGATTTGAAAGTAGCCGTATTAGTAAATGAATTTGGTGACATTAATATTGATAGTCAGTTACTCGTATCCACAGATGATGACATGATGGAATTGAGTAATGGCTGCATTTGTTGTACTGTTAATGATGGATTAGTTGATGCGGTTTATCGAATTTTAGAAAGAGATGACCGTGTTGATTATATGGTCATAGAAACTACAGGTGTAGCTGACCCATTACCAATAGTTTTAACTTTTTTAGGTACAGAACTGAGAGATTTTACTAATATTGATTCCATTCTGACTCTTGTTGATGCAGAAGCTTTTGATAGCGAACATTTCCAGAGTGAAGCTGCTTTAAAACAGATAACTTATGGTGATATTATTCTCCTTAATAAAACTGATTTAGTTGGGGAAGAAAAATTATCAGAACTAGAAGATTTTATTCACGATAATAAAGTCGGTGCAAAAATTATCCGTACTTCTTATGGTAAAGTTGCTTTACCTTTGATTTTAGATGTTGACTTAACCTCTAAAAATCAATATTCTTCCTTGATTGAAGAAGAGAGTCACGAACATCATCACCATCATCATCATGACCATCATGACCATCACCACCACGAACATCATCACCATCACTCCAACCATTTAGAAAATGATGGATTTGTTTCCATATCTTTCCAAAGTGATAAACCTTTTGATGTCCATAAATTTGAGACATTTCTAAATGAAAAAATGCCAGAAAATGTTTTTAGAGCCAAGGGTATTCTTTGGTTTAGTGATAGTGAACTAAGACATATTTTCCAACTTAGCGGTCCTCGGTATCAGCTAGATGGTGATGAATGGTCTACCAAAAACCGTAAAAATCAGCTAGTTTTCATAGGTCGTGATTTAGATGAGAATGAAATACATTCTCAACTGAATAATTGTTTATTATAATTTGAAGGGAAAAGGGAATAGTGGTTAGTAGATAGTAGATAGTGGTTAATTATTGTCAACCATCAACCATCAACTAATAACTAACAACCATCAACTAATAACCATCAACTAACAACTAACAACTAACAACTAATTAGAATAATGACTTTATCTTTCCGTTCCGAATTAAATTCTGCTGAGCAAGTTGTTTCATCTTTATCTACTAAACAACAACCGAATGTTACAGAAGCAGAAATGATGCAAGCTGTGAGAACTTTACTACTTGGATTAGGAGAAGACCCAGATAGAGAAGGACTCAAAGATACTCCAAAAAGAGTTGTAAAAGCCTTACAATTTTTGACGAAAGGATATGATGAATCTTTGGATGACCTGTTAAATGGTGCAGTATTTACAGAAGATGCAAACGAAATGGTATTGGTAAGGGATATTGATATTTTCAGTTCTTGTGAACATCATATTTTACCAATACTTGGTCGCGCTCATGTTGCTTATATTCCTAATGGTAAAGTCATCGGGTTATCAAAAATTGCTCGTATTTGTGAAATGTATGCAAGACGTTTACAAGTACAAGAAAGATTGACTTTACAAATTGCTGATGCACTCCAAGGTTTACTTAAACCCCAAGGTGTCGCAGTAGTTATAGAAGCAAGTCATATGTGTATGGTAATGCGTGGTGTACAAAAACCTGGTTCTTGGACTGTTACTAGTGCAATGCGTGGTGTATTTTCAGAAGATGCACGTACTCGTGAGGAATTTATGAATTTGATTCGACATAATGCTAATTTTCATTAATTTGTAACTTTGACAAAGGCAATGGTAAATCAAATGAAATCATTGCCTGTTACTCTAGTTCTAGGGTTTGCAGGTAGTGGAAAAACAAGTCTGATAAAACATCTGAGCAGTCAAACTAAAAATACTGTAGAACATATACAGAGCGGTTCCCAAAACCTTAGTAGTGGTTGTATTTGCTGTAGTGGACTCAAAGATTTAAAACAATTAATTAACGATTTACTTGTTGATAAAGAAACTGAAAAAGTAGACACTCAGCAATTGTTTATTGAAGCTAGTCACGAAACTGACCCAATCCCAGTTATTAGAACAATTCGTCAACACTTCTCCCCAGAAAAGATTATTTTGAAAGAAGTTATTACAGTGATTAATGCAACGAAATATCCACCTACCGATGCACAACGCTACTTAGTAACTAATCAAATATTCTTTGCCGATAAAATAGTAGTTAATTACTGCGACCAAGCTACTGATTACCAAATAAACAAGTGCTACAAGCATATTCGCGGTGTAAAATGGCAGCCAATATTTAATGCTATTAGAGGAATTATTGAGTTTAATCAAGTTTTTCCCGTTCCTTCAGTACTAGAGACATCTACTATAATTTCTTTTGCTTCTTAAATTTTGTCATGTATTTTAGGATTGCGATCGCAATATTGAAATCTTGGAAATTTTGAATTTGTTTGTTATTTGTTAACTTAATTATTTAGCTATGACTCTGACAATATATAACACCATGAGCCGTCGTAAAGAAACTTTTCAGCCGTTAGAAACAGGAAAGGTAAAAATGTACTGCTGTGGTGTAACGGTTTATGATTATTGTCACCTGGGTCATGCAAGGTCTTATATTGTTTGGGATATGGTGCGACGTTATTTACAATGGTTGGGTTACTCCGTTCGATACGTGCAAAACTTTACCGACATTGACGACAAAATTCTCAATCGCGCTAATGCTCAAAATACTTCAATGGAAAAGGTTTCCGAAAAGTACATTCAAGCCTACTTTGAAGATATTCGTCGCTTAAATGTCATCGATGCATCTGAGTATCCTCGTGTGACTGAAAATATCCCCGCAATTCATCAGTTGATTGCAGAATTAGAACGAAAAAACTATGCTTATGCAGCAAATGGAGATGTCTATTATCAAACAGAAAACTTCCCAGAATATGGCAAACTTTCCGGTAGAGATTTGGAAGATATGCAAGCTGGGGCAAGTGGTAGAGTAGACTTAGAAGACCCATCAGGGAAGAAGAAACATAAACCGTCTGATTTTGCGTTGTGGAAAGCAGCCAAACCGGGAGAACCCGGTTGGGAATCACCTTGGGGAATGGGAAGACCGGGGTGGCACGTTGAATGTTCGGCAATGATTGGCGCTGTTTTGGGAGAAACTATTGATATTCATGGTGGTGGTGGTGATTTGGTATTTCCTCACCACGAAAATGAAATTGCTCAATCAGAAGTAATTACAGCTAAACCACTCGCTAATTACTGGATGCACAACGGTATGGTAACGGTGAATGGTGAAAAAATGTCTAAGTCTTTAAGTAATTTTACGACGATTCGAGAATTACTGGAGCGACCCATTGACCCCATGGTTGTGAGATTATTTGTACTGCAAGCCCATTATCGCAAGCCTTTGGATTTTACAGAAGATGCTATTCTATCTACCCAAAATGCTTGGGAAACTCTCAAAGCCGGGTTGTTATTCGGCTACCAGTATGGCGAAAAATTGGCATGGGAAGAAATAAATCCAAAATCTCAAATCTGCAATCCTGAGATAGAGAGCTTTCAAACAGCAATGGATGATGATTTTAATACATCTGGAGGGTTAGCTGTTTTATTTGAATTAGCAAAAGAGTTGCGTCGAGAAGGTAATTTACTGACTCATCAAGGTAAAACTGACAATTCTCCAGAAAAGATAAATCAAATGTGGCTGACTTTAGTCAAATTAGCTCAGGTATTTGGACTATCGGTTTTACCTGTTGCAGAAAACAAAGCTAAATCCGAATCTCTAAGTGATGCAGAAATTGAAGTTCTAATTCAGCAGCGACAAGATGCACGTAAAAATCGTAACTTCGCTTTATCCGACTCTATCCGTAATCAATTACAAGCTGTAGGTGTGAATTTAATCGACCAAGCTAATGGACAAACTCAGTGGTATCGAGTTAACAGGGAATAATAACTACTCCTATCCCGCTCGAAAATTATCTATTTCTCTTTATCTCTTTCCTTTGCGTTCTCTGTCTTGAAAAGTTGCTCCACTTGGGGGTACCCCAAGACCGCACTTTGTGTCGCTGTCGCGACACGCTGCGCGAACGCTGCGTCTAGGACGGTTTTTTTTTCGGTAATCTTTTAACGCTAACGCAGTAATCATCCGGACTTAATATTTTTATTCATCAATGTAGTTTTCCTAAACTTATTGTTTATCTATTACAGCACAACAATTAATTCAGCATTATCTTAGTGTTAATCAGTTGATTAGCTAATTTTTTGTTGTAAATATTGACGAATAAGTAAATGAAAACCCTAGCCGAAGAATTACTAGAACAATTAATGCTGTTCAAACGCTTCAAATACCTTGATGATAATGCATTAAAGCAGTTAATGAACAATCCTGATTCAGCAAAGCAATTGAACAAAATCAACAGTAACAACCTCGCCGCCTAATATTGTAACTGATTTGATAAAATTTTTGTATAGTTTGTTTTTTACTGATTCTTTCATATTTTTGTAAAATCTAATATCAGAAAAAAACTGTACAAATTCTTTGACCTGTTCAATTTGAAAAGCAGTTTCATTAATATTGTTAATCTGATGCTGCTGTATCTGTAATTTAATTTTGATAATTGCCTCGTCAATCGCTGCATTTACAGGCAATTTTTCTAAATTTTTTAATGATGATTTTAATTCAATAATTTCCGGTGTTTCTAATTGTGTTCTTGGTTGATTATTAACTATAAAATCTTTCAAATCAATAGCTTTTTTACTCAGGGCTTTATCTACTGCATCCACCACTTTCACAAGATGAATACTTGTTTTATTTTGACAATATTTATCACCATACATTCCACGATTTTTACATCTAACGGGAATATATGGCTTGTTGTTTGCATAGCATTTCCCACCACAATCACCACAAAATATTTGACCGGATAGTAAACCCTTACCAATGTTACTGTTGTCCCGATTATTCTTTCCCCAGCGACGACTATTTTCAGTTAATAATATTTCTATTTCTCTGTAAATTTCATTGGTTATTAGCGGTTCGTGAGTGTTATATCTGATATCCCAATTTTCCGGATTGTTGCGATATTTCTTGACGTTATATCTGGTATTTCCTCTTAACACTGGGTTATGTAACCAGGTTGTTAATCCAGTAGTAGAAAATTTGAGATTATATTCTTTAAAAAAAAATTGAATCGTCTTCCTGATACTACTTTGATTTGTTAACAAATACTCGATAATTTCTTTGGCAATTGCCCAATGAGTTTTACCTGAATCGTGCAATGATAAGTCAGGTACATATTTTTCATCAATTCTTGCATAGCCGAATGGTGGTTGAGGACAAGCTTTCCCTTGTTCTCGGAAATGATTGTATCCGTGCTTGACTCGATTTTGAAGCAAGTCTAGTTCAAATTCAGCTAATGCTCCCATCTGGTTTAATGAAAATTTTGCAAACGGATTCTGTAAATCATCAACAGGTGAATCCAGAATGATTAATTTGATTCCCATCTGATTAAATAATGCAATTGCTTTATTAATTGTAACTATTGACCTTGCTAGTCGATCAATTCTGGTAATAACTATTTCGGAAATATCACCGTTACGACATTGTTCTAAAAGTTTGTTAAATTCTGCTCTGTTATCTGACCTCCCAGACTTCACATCTGAAAAAATCATCGCAACACCAGCTTTTTTGATTCGCTCTGTTTGTTGAACTAAAGCCTCGTCTTGTTCCCCTGTTGAAACTCTAACGTACCCTACTTTCACTCTCAAACACCTATGATTACTAGAGGTTCAGATATTCTACACCAAAAACTTACGTTGTTTGCTCTTTCGGTGTAGGAATGGTGAGGTTTTTGTTGTTAACGATTTTCTCTGCTAAAGCAGCGTACTCTTTAGCTTGTGCGCTATCAGGTGCATACTCGTTAACAGTCATGCGGCGTAATTCGGCATGTTGTACAATGTTGTCGCGAGGTACGAAGTGAATCATTTGAGTGTTCAAACGTGCAGCCAAGGTTTCGATCAAGTCGATTTCTCGGTCAACTTTACGGCTGTTACAAATCAAGCCACCCAAACGTACACCACCAGAATGAGCATACTTAAGAACACCACGAGCAATGTTGTTAGCAGCATACATTGCCATCATCTCACCGGAGGTCACAATGTAGATTTCTTGTGCTTTACCTTCACGAATAGGCATAGCGAAACCGCCACTTTCCGCTAACTACCACTAAAAAATTAAATTAATCAGGTTTTTCCTGGATTACGTGGTTTTTTTGCCTAAGTTGTTGTGCCTTGACGCAGATGCGCTCCCGTGCATTAATGGCAGGTAAACCCTTTCCACTATCAAGCTCCTTAAGACCAAGGGCAATCTGTTCATTGAGCCATAATTTATATTCTTCGGAATGATCTTTATTCATAGACATTTTCTCTGTTCCCCTCAGCGTACCTTTGCGCTCAACTCCGCGCACCTTTGCGTTAAAAAAATCTCTTTCTTGCTCACCCCTTCAACTTAAAATTACGCAACCGTAAAGCATTCGTCACCACCGAAACCGAACTAAAAGCCATTGCACCCCCCGCGATAATCGGATTTAATAACCAACCAAATATCGGAAACAAAATTCCCGCAGCAATGGGAATACCTAAAACATTGTAAAAAAAAGCAAAGAACAGATTCTGACGAATATTATTGATAGTAGCGCGAGAAAGTTTAATCGCCGTGACAATAGAACGCAAATCACCCGAAATTAAAGTGATGTCACTTGCTGCGATCGCGACATCAGTTCCTGTCCCAATAGCCATTCCCACATCAGCTTGTGCTAAGGCTGGAGCATCATTAATCCCATCTCCCACCATTGCGACAATTTTACCTTGTTGCTGCAAAGACTTGACAACTGCCGCTTTTTGGTCTGGTCTAACTTCCGCAAAAACCAAGGAAATACCAACTTCCGAGGCAATTGCTTCTGCTGTTGGACGGTTATCTCCGGTTAACATTACCACAGACAAACCCAACTTCTGCATCACTCGTACCGCTTCAATAGAAGTAGCTTTGAGAGTATCGGCAATTCCCATCAAAGCTTCAACTTGTCCATCGACAGCAATCCAAATTACAGTTTGTCCAAGGGATTCCCAAGTCTGTTTCTGCTCCCCGAATAAATTAGTATCAATTCCAAGTTCTTCCAGCCATCGCTGAGTGCCAATTTGCACCAATTTATCTGATACATATCCTTGAACGCCACTTCCAGCAACCGCTTCAAAATTATCAACATCTGTAATCTCTACATTCTGATACTCAGCATATCTAACTACGGCTTCCGCCAAAGGATGTTCGGAATTACGCTCTAAAGAAGCGGCTAATTTAATCAGTTTCAATTCATTTTGATTAGCAGTTCCGCCCACGGTAATAAAATTAGTCACAGTCGGTTTCCCTTCCGTCAAAGTCCCGGTTTTATCCAAAATAATCGTCTGAATTTTATGAGCGAGTTCCAGACTTTCGGCACCTTTAATCAAAATACCATTTTCAGCACCTTTACCCGTACCAACCATCACCGATGTGGGAGTAGCCAAACCTAAAGCACAGGGACAAGCGATAATTAAAACACTCACTGTCGTAACTAAAGCTAGACTGATATTACCCAACGTATACCAAATAACAAAAGTACAAATTGCGATCGCGATTACCACCGGAACAAACCATCCGGTCACCTGGTCTGCTAATCTCTGAATAGGGGCTTTACTTCCCTGTGCTTGTTTGACTAACTGGACAATTTGCGATAGTACAGTATCTTTTCCTACCCTTGTTGCCCTAAACTTAAAACTACCAGTTTTATTAATCGTCGCACCGATAACTTCATCACCGGGCTGCTTTTTCGCAGGTACGCTTTCCCCCGTCACCATTGCTTCATCTACAGTTGATCTACCTTGAATAACTTCTCCATCTACAGGTATTTTCTCACCAGGACGCACAAGAATAATATCACCAAGCTGAACTTCTTGAATGGGAACGTCTATTTCTTCACCATTACGAATTACCCGTGCATCTCTAGCTTGTAAACCGATTAACTTACGAATTGCTTCACTAGTTTGTCCTTTAGCGCGATTCTCGAAAAACTTTCCTAAAAGAATCAAAGTAATTACAACCGCAGCAGTTTCATAATACACCTCCGGCATCAACCCTTGATTGATAAAGAAATCGGGAAATACTGTTGCAAATAGCGAATAGAAAAACGCTGCTGAAGTACCCAAAGCAATCAAAGTATCCATTGTGGCATTACGACGTTTGAGAGCTTTCCAAGTCCCGATATAGAACCCGTAACCGCACCAAAATTGTACGGGTACAGTTAGCACTAACTGCAACCACGGGTTATGCAACCATGTAGGAATAAACGGTAAGTGTAATCCGGTCATCATTGGTAATGAACCTACTATGAGGATAATACTAATTACACCACCTACAATTAACTTATGCATCAATTCGCGGGATTCGGCAATTCTCGCAGCTTTCTCTTCGTCATCTTCCCCAGTAATCATTTCTTGTTCTTGTAGGGGATTTGCGCTATATCCTGCTGCATCAACCGCATCTTGAATCTGTTTAATATCAGTTTTTTGAGGATTATATTTAACAGTAGCTTGTTCAGCACCAAAGTTGACATTGCATTCGCTAACTCCAGGAACCGAATTAATAGCTTTTTCAATACTGTTAGCACAAGAAGCACAACTCATGCCTCTTAGTTTAAGGGTAATAGTATCCATTAGACATCTACGGGAAATGAAAAAACAACTGTACACAAACCTCTCTTTCACAGGGAGAGAGGCTTTATTTCCCTCCTTCCCGCTTTTGGAAAGGGGGGGGTAGGGGATTAGCTATTTATTTAAATTTGAAATCATATAAATGTTTTCCGGAGATATCTATTAATTATTAATAAAGCGGAATCGCTTTAGTTACAGTATTTACACAGGCAGAACAAGCGATATTCGGAACTTTCACTTGGATAGTCATAGTCTTATTTGTAATCAAGTACAAGTAATTTACTTCTTTATATGTTAAACCCTCTAGTAGACTAGAGAGTCAAGAGATAAAGTTATAAAAATATATTTTTGTAAGATTAAAATGGTACTTATTACAACTACAGTCACGTAAAGTAGAAATTAATTTGATATTTTTGGAAAAATCAATGTTATTTGAAGGAAAATTTTCGGTTATCGGAATGTTGCATTAACAGAATATGAATTATTTGATTGAGAAATGGTTAAAGATTAAATTAGTTTAATATTGCTGAATCTCTTTAACTTCAATCGTCTCCATTTCTCCACCAGTCTGCATTTCGCGCTTCACCTGTAATTTAATCCCCCGATTTCGCTGACTATTGCGTATTTCCTTAACCACCTGTAGTGTGGCTTTCGGATCTAACAATGCGACTCTTCCTTGTTCATCTATCAAACCGTAGCCACTTTCAGCGCAATGTCCGGCTAAACCGCAATCACGGGTGTGAACGCGGGCGCGTTCGATCATTTCATTGTTAGGGTATTTCCGGATGCAGATAATATCAACAACGTATCCTTCAAGAGTTTCAGTACAATTAGTCATGGTTTGTTTATTCCTAAATATGTTGGTTTAATTTGATTACATAAGATTAAAAATGCATCTGAATCAGCTAGCATCCGTTCGACATTAATTAATCGGTAATAGAGCAGAAAACAAACAAGTTAACTAACTAAAGTGGTAAGAATTTCTTGCCAATGGTTAAATATCAGCAGATGTCCTTCATCGGGATAAAAATGAGCTTCACAGTTGGGAATAGTATTTGCAAGATATCGCCCAGCACTCAAAGCAACATTTTCATCTTTCTCGCCATGCCAAAGGTAGACTTTTGGTGAGATATTCTTGAGTTGAAAGCCCCAAGATTCGGCAAAAATGTTCATATCTAAGGCAAATCCACGAGCTCCCTGATGAAAAGCTTGAGGCAAGTGTTCTAAAAACATATCTCGCACCGCAGGCCGAAATAAAACCTTTTGGTCGTGTACGGGAAAATAATTTCTCAGCCCATAATCAAATAACTTTTGCGGATTTTTGCGTCCTATTAGTGCAATTGGACTCAACAAAGGTTTTAGAAGAAAAGGGGTATAGTGCGCTATCCCTATTAAAACTCGGTTAATCGCGTTCGTTCCTTCAGTAAAGTGAGAGACATTAAGGGGAGACAGACTGCTAATAACACCAACTCGTATAATCCGTTCGGGGATTTCGGATATACAAGCAAGAGCGTAAGGTCCACCTCCAGACACACCTGCAACAACAAATTGCTCAATGTTCAAAAAATCAGCAAGTTGAACTACGTCTTGGGTCCAATTGACTAACGTATTATCTGGCTGAAAGTCCGACAAACCATATCCCGGACGTTCAATGGTAATAATTCGAGCTGTTAAAGCTGTCGCAATAGATTCGTCAGGATGACGAAACAACCTCGCTCCTGGTGTACCGTGGAAAAAGAATACGGGTTTTCCATTCGGATCGCCGAATTCGGCATATCCCATTTGGCGACCATCTTTTAATTGAAAGGTTTGATTTGATTTATTTGATTTAGAAATATAATTCATGGGCATTTATTTTGCGGACAGTAATCCTGACAATCCTTTGCTTCTTTAGTCATGACTTTTTCTGGCTGTACCGCACACTTTAGGTAGGAATTATTATTAAAATTCTCTTATGCATTCATCCAGGTTCCCCTTAACAAGAATACTTTATTGAAATTACTAAAATTAATTGAATCCTTGAAAATTACGCTGGTTTTTCTACTGGTAAATTTTGATTTTTCCAAGCAATCCACGAACCGGGTATATTAATAACGTTCTCAAAACCGTGTTTTTGTAAAATACTCGCAGCGATTGAAGCCCGATAACCACTACCACAGTAAGTAGCAATTGTTTGATTTTTATCCAACTCATCTAAGTGATTTTCTAAATGTGGTAGATAAATATGCTTAGCTCCTGACACATAACCGTTTTCATATTCGCCGTCGCTACGAACATCTAATACTGTTAAATTTGCATCTTCTTTGTGTTGATTTAACTCGTTTACAGTCCACTCCCCTAGATGTTGTAAAGGTAATCCAGCATTTTGCCAACTTGTCATTCCATCATGTAAATATCCAGCTAAATTGTCATAACCAATACGGAAGAGATGTTCTACTACCAAAGATATATCTCGCTCGCTTTCTACTACCAGCAAAATAGTTTTATTTGGATCAATCATCCAGCCAATCCAAGCTGGAAATGATGAGGTTAAAGCAATATTGATTGCACCAGAGATATGTCCGCCACCAAAAGCTAGAATTGAGCGAGCGTCTATAACTACTGTGTTCTCATTTTGCATTTGCTGTTGGAATTGCTCAACTGATAGCGGTGGTAAAGTCGGTACACATCCTAGAACTTTTGCACCTTTAGCATTTACCTTTTTCAGATAAGAATAGTAAGTAGGTGGTTCTGGCATTCCACTTAAAATCCACTCCACAAACTCTGATTCTGTTCTTTGTTTAAAAGCTTCGCTGAAAATTCGTTCGTTACCGATAGTGCTTTGTTTTCTGTCTCCGATGGAACGTCCGCAAGCCGAACCCGCACCGTGACAGGGATAAATTTCGATTCTATCTCCTAAAGGTAAAAGCCGATCAAACAGCGAATGATATAACTGTGCGGCTTGTTTTTCCTCAGTATCTTTACCGACTAAATCTGGTCTTCCTACATCTAAATTAAACAATGTATCGCCAGTAAATAAACCAAATGGTTGTTCACCTTGCTGACTATCAAATATCTGCAAACAAATGTGTTCTGGAGTATGACCAGGTGTTTGCAACACACGGAGAGTAATTTTACCAAGGTGCAATTCATCACCTTCAGCCAACTGGTGTAAATCGAACTGGTAATCATCACTTTTACCACCGTAAATTCTAGCACCCGTTCTGGCTTTGAGTTCGTGAGAACCAGAAACAAAATCGGCATGGATATGAGTTTCAATAATATGAGTAATTCTCAAACCACGACTTCTTGCCATTTGTAGATATACATCAGCATCCCGCTGCGGGTCAATCACAGCCACCACTCCTGCTTTATCATCACCAATCAGGTAAGATAACTGAGCAAGTCCTGGTGCGTTGATTTGTTCTAAAACTAGTGCCATTTGATTTCTCCTTTTTAAAGAATTAAGATACTCAATTGCTTGCTATTATCACTACTCCATTAATGCTTTCATGATTCTAATCTCTTCCTTTTGGGTCTTGACAATCTCCGTACATAGCTCTTGAATTCGTGAATCTGTCACGGATGCCTGCTCACATACAAGAATAGCAGCAGCGTGATGGGGAATCATAGAGCGCAAAAATTGTTGATTTCCTACTCCTGCTTGCGATCGCAAAAGAGTCCAAAACATGAAGATGATTGCGGTTCCCCCAATCAGAAGTGCAATGTTTAATTTCTTGTTTTTGTACATTGAACCCATTGCCGTCAGCATAATGAGCAACATCGCTGCTATCATTAATCCTGCCATGTACACTTGATTGAGGCTGAGGAATAAATTGGCAAACTCATTAACTCGTGAAAACATCAAGAAGAACATGACAACGTAAGAGATTGATAATGCAATCAGTAGGCTAATATAGGGCTTGTGATGAGATTTGGAGTCCATTTGAAATTTTGATATTTTTTCTTTTTACTCTAAACAGCTAAATCACCTTTCGTAATTTCCAGTATTGATTCCTGGGAACTATGGTTTGGAGCTTCAAGACAACTAGACTAGTACAGTGGGAGCGTAAATAAGACAAGCATTCAAAATAAACAAAAGCCTATAAAATAAGCTTTATTCCTTCTGCCTTCTAAGTCGGGCAGTAGGCAGTAGGAAGAAATATTAAGACTTAGACAATTGGTGATGTAAATTGTTTTTCATCGGGACTGCCTTCATCTACTAGTATTTTTTGTGAACTAAAAGCATAAATCAATTTATTTCCTGTTATAAAATACACGCTTATATATTGATAGATAATTATTCCTTTCGTTTGCGTCTATCATTAGAGCTAAATAAAATTTCTATCAAAAGAAATACTCTTATTTCATGCTGATTTCATATTTGTATATATTCAGGCTGTCATAGGTAATACAGCGATTTTTTCATCTTTCAAAGATTATTTACAGGACTTACGCAATTGTCACAATATCCTGGTTGGTGCGTGACACGAAAACCTGATTATTTCGTTAAAAATCAAGCAAAGTGTCACAGCACCCTACGAGCGAAATATGCCACTTGCGTAAGTCCTAATTTATTTCAAATAAAATTTAGAATAGCAATAGTTAGTTTTCTCAATTAACGTGATGCAATCCGATGTGATAAATGAACATTTGTTCAAACTTCGCTATATTATCAATATCGCTTGTAATACAGTGAAAAATCAACTTAATTTGTGATAAATGTAACTCTAAATGACGAAACCAACTCAATCGCAACAGCAATCTTTACCAAATCTTGATTTACCTAACTGTGATTCTCGTGAAGTTCATCTAGATAATGTCCGTCAAGTACAGCCAGAAATTATACCAACATCTAAAGCGCAGCGGATGGCTGATTTTTTCGGAACTCTCGCTGATCCACACCGCTTGCGTCTCCTTTCAGCTTTGGCAAAACAGGAGTTATGCGTTTGCGATTTAGCCGCATCTGTAAAAATGAGTGAATCCGCAGTCTCTCACCAACTGAGAATTTTGCGTACTATGCGTCTAGTCAAATATCGTCGTGAAGGACGCAATGTTTATTATAGTTTGGCAGATACTCATGTGATGAACATCTATCGTGAAGTCGCGGATCACATTGATGAACCATGAGTTTAATTTAAATTATTTATTAAACCATACGTTCTTTTTGATGCAACAAACGCAGGAAAATTCCAGCGAATTACCGTCTATAGGATTCAAACTAGTACTCTGGCAAGTCAATGCAAGCCGGGTAATTAAATTTACTATTCCCTTCTTCCTACTCCCTACCCTCACCTAGTAGTCCACCAAGGGAACGAGAGCCTGGGTTTTATGCAATTTACTACTCACTACTTACTAACCCCACCCGGCATTTTTGGCTTGCTTGCTTGCTTGGTCGAGTATTAGAGTTAGGAATCAAATCGCGATCGCAGGTAATGACCGTTTGCTCTATCTGTAAGTGTCTACTATAATAAGTTCTCACCACTCGTTTGATGCTCCACTCCAAAGCACAAACAACCGTACTTAGCTTAGCAGCCGAGCGCGGTGCAGTAGAAGATTTAGAACTCGAAGAAGTAATGCTCGAAGGTTATCGCGGTGTACGCTGCGTTGAATCCGGTGGTCCTGAGCCTGGTGTAGGTTGTGCAGGTCGCGGTATTATCACTTCCATCAACTTCTTGGAAGAAAATGGTGCTTATCAAGACCTGGATTTCGTATCTTACGACGTATTAGGTGACGTTGTATGTGGCGGTTTCGCTAATTACCACAAAATCTGATATTATGTGATAAATCGTTTTGAAAGCAGTTATTATGGGCGATTTATCAAGAGCATTGGGTTATTGTCGAGTTTCTACCCAAAGACAGCATACAGAAGGTCATGGACTCGAACGATATATCGAGCGGTTAAAACAATACGGGTTGAGTGAGCAGCAAATTCATTGGGATATAGAATCAGGTGCTAGCGATAAGCGTAAAGGATATAACCAGCTATTAGAACTAGTGAGAAGTGGTTGTGTTGATCAAATCATTGTGCCATGTTTTGACCGATTTACTCGCTCTGCACTTGGTTGGGAAGTTGCACGTCAGGAATTACAGAAATTTGGAGTTGAGTTGATATTCCTCGATGGTGGAAGTTTGGATTTAGAGACTCCGGAGGGATTATTTACTAGCAGAATATTAGCTGCGATGTCTGCACAGGTGAGAGATAAAAATAGATACAATGCTATCCAAGGACATCGGTATTTTCAAGAGAAAAGAAAGATTTATCAAGCAGTATTCGGTTTTGTGAAAAATGGCGATAGTGTGATTCTGAATACAACCCAATATCGAAACACTGTTTATACTCATGCCGAGGTTGCTCGTGAATGTGTAGAAAGGTTCATCGAATCGGGAGAATTATCAAAGACTATTCGGAAATTAACTGATAAATATGGATTAGAAAGAGTTGGTAAGTATAAATATGAAGATTTTCCCAGAGATGTGTCTTCATTCCGTCGCTGGCTGTCTAATCCTCAATTATGCGGTATGGTTTGTTATTATCCATTTGAATCGGAGAAAAGAGTCATACTACAGTCAAACCATCAAGGAATTATCTCACTCGCACAACATCAACAGATAATTCAGATTTTGTCTACCCATCCCTGTGGTAGACGTAAATATATTACTAATCCATTGGTCGGATTATGTAAATGTGCTGAGTGTGGTTCGACCATGGAAAAGCGCTCTACAAAAGTCAATGGTAAAGTCTACGAACACTTAAAATGTCCGGGTGCTTATCCAAAACCCCGTCAACCAAAAAAATGCGATGTGCGAACTTATTTTCGGTTAGAAACTGCAATTGATGCTGCAATCCAAGCTTTAAAGGAAAAAGCTGAAAATATAGTCGATAATATGCCAGTGGAAACTACAGAAGAAGTACCATCTGAGATACTAGAGTTACAACAGCAAATTTTTAAACTTAAACAATTAAATGACCCTGATTTTGACAGTACCATCAACATTAAACAACAAAAATTAGAAAGCTTAATCAAAACTTCAGAGCTAAATGTAGTCGCAGATGCTAGTAGAACCGAGGTTTTACGAGGTATTGCGATGAGTAAAGGCTTTTGGGAGATAGTTACTAGGGAAGAACTAACTGCAATTTTTCACGAGTTAGTCGAGGAAGTCGTCTGTTCAGTGTCGGAGAGAGATTCCATTGCTTCGCGATCGCAATTCTTCGCTCCACGACTTAAAATTTGATTTCGTTCCGCTTCTGGTAGAGAAGCTAAATATCTCTGTGCTGCTGTCCAGAGGATATCTGCTACTTTTTTGGAAATTGTCATGATCAAAGTATTGAACTGATTATTTTTAGGTTAGTTTGTTGGTCACTTTCTTTCTGCTCATAGGGAACTCAGATATACTGGTTCTTCAAGGGAAAATCAAGGCTTTGAGACTTAGAGTTTACAATAAACCCGGTTTTTAGTCTTAAAAGTACTCAATCAAATTAAATATGAAACAAGACAGATGATAAATCCAAAATTAACAAAATTCTCCTTGAAGAATCAGTAAAATTTATATTTACTTTTGCACTAAAGTAGTCTTTTTATATTAAAAGAATATTCAGTGAAAAGAGATAAATAAAAATGAAAAGTCTATGATTTAAAAATGATAAAAATATGAGAATAACAAGATTTAAAACAGGTTATACTCAAATATACAGTCGTTTATTTGTGATTTTTACCAATATTATGGAAACAGTTTTTATGGGATTAGGTTTGGCTGCTGATGCTTGTGCTGTTTCTCTAAGTAGTGGAATGATTATTAAACATATCAAAATTAATAAAGCCTTAAAAATAGCTTTGTTTTTTGGTATTTTCCAAGCATTGATGCTTTTGATTGGCTGGTTTATTGGACTAAGTTTTAGAGAGATATTATCCCAAGTAGACCATTGGATTGCTTTTGGTTTATTGTCTTTCTTAGGAGGGAAATTAATTTATGAATCAATGCAAGTAGAAAATGATGATAAACCATTTAACCCCCTTGATTTTTACAATCTTTTAGGATTAGCTATCGCTACTAGTATTGATGCATTGGCTGTAGGTATTAGTTTATCAGTATTAAAAATTTCGATTTTATCAGCGGCGGGTAAAGTAGGTTTAATTACATTCGGTATTTGTTTTGTTGCTGTTTACATTGGTCATAGTTTTGGCGATTTATTTAAAAATAAAGTTGAAATAATTGGCGGTTTAGTATTGATATTTTTAGGCATTAAAATTTTATTTGAGCATTTCGGTCAATAATCTGGCGACTATAAGTCGCACAGTCGCTCATGGGGGAGACCCCCCTTCTGCGCGCTGCCTTGGCTACACGAAGAAAACCCGGATGGTGCGCGGGTTATAAATTTACTAGTTCAGGTGTAACGACTAACAATTTATACCGACTAAACTTATTATTTAAAACAATTTGATAGCGCCTTTTCTTATAGTGTATATATGATAAAAAAACGCGCTACATTTTGATTATGTTACAGGAAACCGTACCCGAAATATTATTGAGAACTTGCGAACGCTTCGACAAGATTAAACATCTTCCTCAAAAACAAAGAAAATATCTGATGACGTTATCTGAAAACGATTTTAAGCTAGAAATCGAGAAATCAAAAGTTAAGGTTGATTTCTAAAATGTCGCCGTTAAGAATTTTAACGCTATCTACTAGTTTTCTATAGATGGCAATCTTTTCGTTATCTGGTAAATCATCCCAATAATCAGCGTTACATAAACTTCTTTTGACTAATTCAATGCGATTTTTATCAATGTTGTGAGTGATTTCTTGTTGTTGCTCAATTCGTGCTATTTCTTGATAAGTTTGCTTAATAGCTGCTTCAATAATGTCGCTTTTAGGTAAAGATTTTAACGAATTTAGCTGATTAGAAAGAGATAGGATTTCGGGGGATATTATTTTTGTTTTAGGAAGTGCAATTTTAGTATAATTTGCAATTTCTTCCGCTCTCGATATCAAGGATTTATCAACTGCTTCGATTACTTGTTGTAACCGAATAGCTATCTTATTTTTACAAAAATTAGCCCCCAATGTATCGCGCTTTTTGCAACGAACCCGATAAGTTAGATATTTATCATTCTTTTTAATAAAGAGTTTATAACCGCAACACCCACAAATCATTTGACCTTGTAGTGGTAGCTGTTTTGTGGGTATTTTATTATTACCAAAAGCATATTTATTTCTGTTTTCTTCAAATCGTTGTTTGATTAATTCAAAAGTTTCTTGAGATATTAAGGGAATATGGGTGTTGTTATGGACTATCCAATTTTCGGGATTGTTTTGATTATTACGAACATTGTAAACTGTATCACCTCGAAGTACCGGATTTAACAGCCAATAACGCAAACCTGCTTGTGTCCACTTTACGTCATATTGAGTTAACGAAAAATTTATAGTTCCCCTTGTCGTTGCATTTAGGGATAAGAAGTAATCGATTATTGCTAGCGCCACACACCAATTACTAGTCCCCGACTTCTCATTAATAGATTGGTCAGGTGCGTATTTTTCCTTAACTCTTGCGTATCCAAATGGTGGGCGGGAAGAGGCTTTCTTTTGTTCTCGAAAATAATCGAACCCGTGGCGGATTCGCGACGATAATAAACGAGACTCGAATTCTGCTAAACTGCTCATCTGTGAAGCGCTGAACCAACCAAACGGACTACTTACGTCATCTATAGGAGCGTCGAGAATTGTTAGTTTTACTCCGAGTTGTTCGAGTGAAGCTATTGTTTTGTGGATACGTATCACTGACCGAGATAAGCGATCTATGCGTGTAATAATTATTTCAGTAACTTCCCCGGCAGCGCACAATTCTAACATTTTGTTAAATTGTTCACGCCTATCCGACCTACCGGATTCGATATCTGCAAAGGTGTGAGTCGCTCCTGCTTTCTTAACCCTAGCGGTTTGCTGTTCAAGTGCATCTGAATCAGCTTGCTCAAAAGTGGATACCCGCACATAACCTACTTTCATGACATATTTTTTTATGTGTACATATTAATAATATATCAGGAGTCAGCTTTAGGGTCGCAACCTACGATCATAATTCTTTTTCCCATCTCAGCCATAGCTGCAAGAGTATTCTGAGATGTGGTGGACTTACCGATACCGCCTTTACCGTAGAATGCTATCTGTCTGATA
Organism: Plectonema cf. radiosum LEGE 06105; assembly: GCF_015207665.1. Lineage (GTDB taxonomy): Bacteria > Cyanobacteriota > Cyanobacteriia > Cyanobacteriales > Nostocaceae > Rivularia > Rivularia radiosa_A. The sequence goes on along the minus strand of NZ_JADEWL010000022.1, from coordinate 1,249 downwards.
TTTTCGTCAGTCATTATTTTCTCCTGCTATTGAGTGGTTTATCGAGTGGGTGCAGTGGTTGTTGTTAGTTGTTGTCACTCCTGTGAGGAGGGTGACTCGCTTATAGAACGTCGCAGGTGGCGCACGCTCTACAGCAAATGCTGCTAGAGTTGGGTTCATGATTTTTGTTTGTTGTTTGTTGGTTGATGGTTGATGGTTGATGGTTGATAGTTGTTGGTTGATAGTTGTTGGTTGATATTTTGCTACTAACCACTATCCACTAACCACTAACCACTATCCACTATCCACTAACCACTAATTATTAACTGCTTCAACTGAAATGTTGTGAGAAATGCGTTCTTTTAATTTAGCTTCAATGGCATTATTGAGAGTTGCCAAACTGCTAGAGCAAGAACCGCAAGCACCTTGAAGGATTACTCGAATGCGATCGCCATCTACATCGTAAAGTTCAACATCTCCCCCATCGGCGATTAAAATGGGTCTGATTTCTTCGTCTAATATTTTTTGTATAAGTGCTATTTTTTGCACTGGTGTCAGCGGTTTATCGCTAACAAATCCGTTTTTCCCGTTATTGGATGTTGCTTTAGGGGTAAAAGTAGAATTTCTTTGGTTTTCAATGATGATATCATCAATTGTTGCTAAACAAGTACCGCATCCGCCACCAGCTTTAATAAAATTTGTCACTTCTTCTGCGGTAGTCAGCTTGTTATCCTTAATAATGCGGCGGATTTTAGGTTCAGTAATGCCGAAGCAAGTACAAATTATCGCTCCTTCGTCATCGTCATCGTGAGCCGCAAGGGGAATACCTCGATAATTAGATATTGCTGCTTCTAAGGCTTCTTGACCCATTACAGAGCAGTGCATTTTTTCTTGAGGTAATCCCCCAAGGTACTCGGCAATCTCTTTGTTAGAAATTTTCAGGGCTTCTTCTATTGTTTTTCCCTTAACTAATTCTACCAGAGCTTCCGAAGATGCGATCGCACTTGTGCAACCAAAAGTTTGAAAACGAGCATCAAGGATTTTATTTGTGTCTTCTTGTACCTTGATGTGTAGTCGCAGTGCGTCACCGCAAGCGATACTACCGACTTCTCCAACAGCAACTTTAACTCCAGTTTCGCCTTTATCTTCTAAAACACCCTGGTTTTTTGGATTGTAAAAGAATTCTAATACTTTATCCGTGTAGTCCCACATAGCCTTGATAATTGTGATGAGTAGTAAATAATGAATAATAAATAATTATGGTAGGGAG